>DESI01000068.1 GCA_002361235.1 Porphyromonadaceae bacterium UBA3318
TGAGAAAACAATTGGAAGCGGGCGACGCAAAGGGAGAAAATTCTGGACCGGAATCGGAACCTACGGCGGAATCAGCAGCTGAAGTGACAGCTGCAGACCTGCGCCGCCGGCTGATCGACGAGCTGACGGCGGTGTGCGACAGCAAGAAGAAGCGGTTGCCGCTGTCGCCGGAAATCGGGAACTCGCGGGCATACGCCCAACTGCAGGAGCACATCAAAGAGAAGCGGATGATCCCGGAAACGAGTCCGTTATGGGGCGAACTGCACTCAGTCATCGTAGAGGCATCGCCGAATTTCGACCGGCGTCTGCAGCTGTTGTCACCGGGCAAGATAAAGGGGGATGCCTACCGCATAATGCTGCTGATAAAATGCGGGGTCACGCCGACGCAGCTTAGTGTTCTGATTGGTCGCACCAAAGGGGCATTGTCCAATCGTCGCAGGATATTGGGCCTGAAGTTTACCGACAGCGAGATCAGCCCGGCCATGTTCGACAACCTGGTCTACGCGCTGTGACGGTAGTGGCGCGGGCGCATCAACCCGACAAGAGTTGTTTTTGACAGGAGAACAGGAGGAACAGGAGATAGTCGGTAGTGCATTGACGACGTGGACGTCGTCATCCCGGTCGAAGCGGCTCCTGTTCCTCCTGTTCTCCTGTCAAAAATAACCAAATTGCGATGTTGCCAAATTCTCCTGTCTGAAATACTCGTGCGGCTGGGGACAGCCTGCGCTACTAAGACGCCGGGAGTCTGTCGTGGTGACGGACTCCCGGCGGGTTAGTGGGGAATAGGGGACGGGCCGGTTGAGGGCGCGTCGGATGTCGGTGCGGGTCAGGCCTGGAGCAGGGACTTGCCCTTCTCGATGGCTTGCTCGTTGAGGGGTATCAGCTTGTGGTGACGCTCGGGCAGCGATTTCTTAAGGCCCTTGATCACGTTCTCCATCGGCAGCTTGTAGTCCATGGCGTTGAGCAGGGCGCCCATCACCACCATGTTGTAGGCCTTGGAGTTGCCTATCTCGAGGGTGGCGGTCATCGCGTCGATGGGATGGATGCTGATGTCGTCGCGCGTGGGATGGTTGTGGATGCCGTTGGTGTCGTATATCAGCGTGCCGCCGGGCTTCACCCTGGGGGCGAACTTGTCGAGGCTCTGCTGGTTCAGTGCCACCACGATGTCGTATTTGTCAAGCACGGGGCTTGAGATCTTCTTGTCGCTCAGTATGACGGTGACGTTGGCCGTGCCGCCGCGCTGCTCCGGACCGTAGGAGGGCATCCAGGTCACTTCCTTGTCGTCCATCAGTCCCGAATAGGCCAGAATCTTGCCCATCGACAGCACTCCCTGGCCGCCAAATCCGGCTATGATTATTTCTTCCTTCATGATTTATGCGGGTTAGGGGTTATACGTTTTTAAGGTCTCCCAGGGGGTACTTCTCGAACATATTCTGCGCCATCCATTCGTTGGCCTTTTCGGGCGACATCTTCCAGCCGGAGTTGCAGGTGGCCACGATCTCGACCACGCTGGTGCCGCGCTTGGCTATGGCGTTTTCGAATGCCTTCTTGAGTGCGGCCTTGGCCTTGCGCACGTTGGCCGGGGTGTGTACGGACTGGCGCGTCACGTAGCATGTGCCGTCCAGTATGGCCATCAGGTTGGTGATCTCCAGGGGGTGTCCGTTCAGGTCCACGCGGCGTCCGTAGGGGGTGGTGGCGGTTTTCTGGCCTATCAGGGTGGTGGGGGCCATCTGTCCGCCGGTCATGCCGTAGATGGCGTTGTTGACGAATATCATTACGATGTTCTCGCCGCGGTTGGCGGCGTGGATGGACTCGGCGGTGCCGATGGCCGACATGTCGCCGTCGCCCTGATATGTGAACAGCACGTTCTCGGGCCAGAGGCGCGAGGCGGCGGTGGCTACTGCCGGTGCGCGGCCGTGGGCGGCCTCGATCCAGTCGACGTCAAGATAGTTGTAGGCGAACACGGCGCATCCCACGGGGGAGACGCCCACCACCTTCTCGGTGAGGCCCATCTCGGCGATCACTTCCGCCAGTATCTTGTGCACCACACCGTGGCTGCAGCCCGGGCAATAGTGCATGTGCACCTCTTCCAGAAGCTCAGGCTTGCTGTATACCTTGTTTTCTTCTTTGATTATATCAGTGATTTCCATAGGGGCACGATATTAACGGTTGATGATTTTATCTTTGAGGGCTGTCACTACTTCCTCGGGGCTTGGGATGATTCCGCCGAGGCGGCCGAAGTGCTCGACGGGCAGGGAGTCGTGCACGGCGAGGCGCACATCCTCTATCATCTGGCCTGCGTTGAGTTCGACCACGAGTATTCCCTTCTTGCCCTGAGCGGCGCGGGCAACGGCCTCGGTGGGGAAGGGCCAGAGGGTGATGGGGCGGACAATGCCGACCTTGATGCCCTCCTCGGCGGCAATCTCGCGGGCTTTGTCGGATATGCGCGCTATGGAGCCGAATGCCACGATCAGATAGTCGGCGCCTTCCACGTCTATCTCCTCCCAGCGGGTCTCGTTCTGCTCGATGGTGCGGTAGCGCTCCTGCAGCTGGTGGTTGATCACCTCCATCTTGGCGGGTTCAAGCTCCAGGCTGGTTATGACGTTGCGCTTGCGGCCGCCGAGGCGGCCTGAGGCTGCCCAGGGGCACTGCTTGCGTATCTCCTCGTCGGTGCGGCGGGGACGCGGTTCGGGCAGCACGACCTTCTCCATCATCTGGCCCACGATGCCGTCGGCCAGGATCATGCAGGGGTTGGTGTATTTGAACGCCAGGTCAAAGCCGAGGCCTACGAAGTCCACCATCTCCTGCACCGTGGATGGAGCCAGGACTATCAGGTGGTAGTCGCCGTGTCCGCCACCCTTGGTGGCCTGGAAATAGTCGGCCTGGCTGGGCTGGATTGTGCCGAGGCCGGGGCCTCCGCGCATCACGTTCAGTATGAGTGCCGGCAGCGAGGCCGCGGCTATATAGGAAATGCCTTCCTGCTTCAGGCTGACGCCCGGCGACGAGGAACTGGTCATCACGGCCTTGCCTGTGGCGGCGCCGCCGTACACCATATTGATGGCTGCTACTTCCGATTCGGCCTGCAGGACCACCATGCCGGTGGTCTCCCACGGCATCAGCTCCTCCAGAGTCTCCAGCACCTCCGACTGCGGGGTGATGGGATAGCCGAAATATCCGTCGCATCCGTAGCGTATAGCGGCATGCGCTATCGCTTCGTTGCCCTTCATGAGCCTTATCTCTTCTTTCATATTCGTAGAGTGTTTTTCTGATTTAGCGGAATCAAGAGCCTGCCTTAGTCTTCCACTTTGACTCTGTAAACTTCGATGCATGCGTCGGGACATACCCAGGCGCACGAACAACAGCCCGTGCATTTCTCGGGCTCCGCCATGTAGGCGTAATGATACCCACGGTCGTTCACCTCGTTGGGCTGTAGGGCCAGCGTCTTGGTGGGACATGCCACCACGCACAGGTTGCATCCTTTGCAACGCGCTGTGTTGACCGTAATTGCTCCTCTGATTTTTGCCATGATTCTAAGGTTAGAGTTTGTGTGTCTTTAGGTTCGGAACGACTCACTATGTCTCCCTTGCCGGGACTCCACCTACAAAGGTAAAAAAGATTTCCGAGAAAACCGAATCTTTTAAATATTTTTTTGCACTTATGCAAAAATCCCCTCCGAAACGCAATAGGAAGGGATTTGTCTTAACTCTTTAAACTTCCTGAACTTTCTAAACTATTTATCGTCTTCCAGCTTGCGGGCCAGGATCTCCATTCCCTTGGTGGCCGGCTCCTTGATGACCGTCACGTCGGGGATGCCGCTCACGTCGGCGGGGTTGGGGTCGATGTAGTAGATGGGGGTGCCGGGGCGCACGCAGTTAATCAGGCCTGCCGCGGGGTACACCACCAGCGAGGTGCCTATCACCACGAATATGTCGGCCTCCTGCGCCAGCCGGATGGCCTTGTCGATGTTGGGCACCGGCTCGTTGAAGAACACGATGTGGGGCCGCATCCGGTCGCCGTTGCGGCCGCGCGTGGCGGGAGTGGTCTCCAGGTGCTCGATGCTCAGCGGCTCGATATAGTCGGGATTGGTGACGGAGCGCATCTTCATCAGCTCGCCGTGCAGGTGCAGCACGTGGCTTGACCCGGCGCGCTCGTGCAGGTCGTCGACATTCTGCGTGATGATGCACACGTCATAATCCTTCTCCAGCCCGGCCAGGGCCTTGTGGGCCGCGTTGGGCTCGGCTTTCAGCAGGTCGCGCCGGCGAGCGTTGTAGAACTCGTGCACCAGCTCCGGATCGCGGCGGAACCCTTCGGCCGACGCCACCTGCATCACCGGATAGTTCTCCCATAATCCTCCCGCGTCGCGGAACGTGCTGATGCCGCTCTCCGCACTCACGCCCGCTCCGGTGGACACTACCAGTTTCTTCTTTGCCATGACTTATATCCGTTTAGAGTTTATAATTAACTATCTTTGCGTTTCGGTTTAAAACAGTATAACCGCCCGTGTTGTTAACTCCATAGGGGTCTTTGGCCCTCAGAAACTGTTTAAATTTATTACGAATGATTTTTTATATGGGTTCTTTCAATGGCTTTTAAGAATCTTTTTGGCTGTTTTCGCCAAGTTTCGGCAGTCGCAACCGAAAGGTTTCTCCTTTCTCAACTTGCGAAAACATCTCAAAAATCTTCTCAAAATCCATTGAAAATAAATTTAAACAGTTTCTTACAAAAGTAAACAAAACTCTGGACATAAAGAAAACAAAATAAACATAAATATGAAGAAAATAGTGATAATGGGTGCCTCGTCGGGCATCGGCCTGGCATGTGCCGAGGCACTGGCCGGCCGTGGCGTGAAGGTTGGTCTGGCGGCGCGTCACACCGGCCCGCTGGAGGCGTTGAAGAAGAAATATCCCGGCTGTGTGGAATATGCGTCAATCGACGTCACCAAGCCCGATGCCGTGGACCGGCTCAATAAGCTGATAGATAAGCTGGGGGGCATGGACATATATTTCCATGTGTCAGGCATCGGTTACGAGAACATGAGCCTGGACCCGGAGACGGAGGTGCGGATATTCGAGACGAACCTGACGGGGTTCGTGCGTTGCATCTGTGCTGCCTACCGCTATTTCCGTCTGAATTGCATACACGGTCACATCGCGGCCGTGACTTCGGTGGCCGGCACCAACGGCATCGGGCGCCTGTCGGCCTATTCGGCGTCGAAGGCCGGTGCGCAGAAATGGCTTGTGGCCCTGGAGCAGCTCAGCAACAACTCGGCTGCCGGCATCACGTTCACCGACATCCGTCCGGGATGGATTGAGACTCCGCTGCTGATGCCCGACACGAAGTATCCGATGGCCATGACGATGGAATATGCCGTGCCGTTGATACTGAAAGCCATAATACGCAGGAAGCGCGTGGCCGTTATTGACTGGCGCTGGAACATCGTGGTGGGCCTGTGGCGCATGATTCCCAACGCAATTTACACCCGCCTCAATATCCCGCTCTCTAAGCCCGACAAGCCACTTCCGAAGGGAGTGTGACCCGGCGGCCAGTTAATAAAGTTGACAAAGTGCAGAAAGTTAAGATGATAGTGCAGACTATCTAAATACCGCACATTTATCTTAACTTTTTCAACTATATAAACTATATAAACATGGAAACTAACAGATTAAGAACAGAAGACAAGGTAGAGGTGATGCTGATGCATTCCGACGGCCGCAAGGAACGGTACGAGGGCACGGGATTCCGCGACATCGAGCAGGCCATACATGCAGCCGCCGAGGCGTTGGGCGCCGACGACTGTGATACCGACGTGTTCAAGGTGACCGACCTTGCGACGGGCGTAACCAGCTCCTACCGCATCAACGCCCACGGCCACGTAAAGCTGATAGTGTAAAAGACGCTTCAGTGTTTCGGGATCCAGTAGGTGAGGCCGATGCGGCAGGCGGATTCGTACATGTGGCGGTCACGGAATATGTTCCTGCGGGCCATGTTGACGCATCCTAAGTTGCCGCATACTTTCACCATAAAGTCGCTGAATTCAAACGTGGCGCCAATGTCCCAGCCGGCGTCGAATCGACGCCACAATCCGTCGGAGCCATACATCGTCTCGCCTGGAAGCCTGTCGGATTTCAGTTTGCCGGCAAAGCCGCACGACAGCGAGGTGCCCGTAAAGAAACTGAGGGCCCTTTCGCCTGAATCGTCAAACAGTATCCTGTAGCCGGCATGAATCGGCAGCGACAATTTGCCCTGGTCATAGTGACAGGTATAGTATGAATCCGGATCAGCATTCTCGTCGGCCTTGACCTGAAGCGGAGCGTGAGCATACGAGACAAGCAGCCCGCTGGCCACGTACCAGTGGTTGTCGTAGACATAACGGGCATAGACGCCGCCCGTAACGCCAAATCCAATCTCCGACGGCTCATGGCTGTGCATCCTGGTCCAGTCCTCCGCGCCGGCGATATTGAGGCTGACGTGCGGCCCCCACTGAAATTCCCATTTCGACTCCCGCGTCTCCTCGCATCTGCCCGCCACCGGCGAGAGAATGCCGGCGCCTATTGTTATAGCCGATATAATCAGCCGCTGTAAATTGGTCATAATCCGGATGATTGCGAACTTCAATAACTATTCATTCATAAATCCTTGCCGGCGGAGGAAGGCGAGGAGCTTGGCGGAGACGGACTCGTTCATGGCGCGGGGATAGCGCACGTCGGTGAATACCTGCGCAAGGGTCTTCTTGCCGTTTTCGGCCACGAATTTCGCGTTCGGGGCGAAGTCGTCCTTGGCCTTGTATATCTGTACGATGTCGGCGTCCGTGAGTTCGGGATACGTTTCGTGATACAATACACCGTCGAGCGCGAGGCGTTCCGTGGGTTCAGGCTGTTCGGCCGGATAGCCCACCGATATGCACGCCACGGGGACCGTGAGGCGCGGCAACTTAAGCAACTCGGCGATTTCCGGAGCGTTGTACAGGCACGTGCCCAGGTAGCATGTGCCGAGTCCGCAGAGTTCGGCCAATGTGACGAACTGCTGGGTCAGTATCACCGCGTCCATCATGGCCGAGGTGAACGACAGGAAATTGTCGTATCCCGCGTCGGCGTCCGATACCTCGCACCAGCGCGTGAAGCGGTAGTAGTCGGCGCAGAACGTCAGCATCAGCGGTGCGCCCGCAGCAGCCGGCTGGTTGAAATGCAGCTCGGCCAGACGGCGATGCATCTCCGCGTCGCGTGTCTCCACCACGCTGTACAGCTGCATGTTACCCGTCGTGGGTGCGCGCATGGCAGCCTCCAGGATGCTGTCTATCAGTTCACGCGACGGCGTCTCGCCGGTATATCTTCTCACTGTGGCGCGGTGGCTGAAAAACTCCGCCAACGCATTCGGTATCCTGTCCATACTCAGAAATTAAGATTATGTTCCGCAAACATAATGTTTTTGCAACATAATTCCAATTTTTTGATGTGAAATTAGTTGTTTTTGTAATTTTTCAAACAATTATAATGAGATAGAATATTGGTTAATACCCCAATAATTATTACTTTTGCATTGTCGTTGGGGGAGTTTATGATAATGAAGTTTTACATATCCATGGTCGAAGATTGCCAAGTATGATATGTGGCAGGAAAAGATAGGGGATAGTTTTGTTTAAATACACTATGAGTACGCGACTAACAAAGAAAGCAAAAGAAACATTCGAGTCAATCAAGCATATTGATGAGAAAGGTCAGGAGTATTGGTCTTCCAGGGAATTGTCAAAAGCTCTTGGATATTCTGATTATAGATATTTTGAGGATGTTGCAAGACGTGCCTATAGAGCATGTGCAAAAAGTGGGATAAATCCAACAGACCATTTCGTGGTAAAGCACGAAATGGTTCAGATAGGATCAAGTGCTGAAAGAGAGATAGTTACGGTGTTTATGAGCCGCTATGCTTGTTACCTCGCAATGCAGAATGCCAGTTCGGCTAAACCTATTGTAGCTCAGGCACAAACATATTTTGCAATACAGACCCGCAGAGCAGAACTTTTGCTTAAATCTGACGCTCCGCTTACAGACGAAGAAGAGAGACGGTTGCTATTGCGTGATGAGATGAGGAAGCATAATACACAACTTGCCGGGGCTGCCAACAATGCGGGTGTAAAAACTCCGCTTGACTATGCGATATTTCAAAATGAAGGATACAAAGGACTTTATGGAGGTCTTGATAGAAAAGACATCCATAAACGGAAAGGCCTGAAAAAGTCGCAGGATATACTTGATCATATGGGCAGCACAGAACTTGCAGCCAATCTTTTCCGTGCAACCCAAACTGAGGATGTGCTCCGCAAGCAAGGCATTAAGGGTAAGTCCAATGCAAATAGGACCCATGAGGAGATTGGGGCAAAAGTTAGGAAAGCAATCCGAGATATTGGTGGCACAATGCCGGAGAATCTACCTGTAACTGATAGTATTAAAAAGCTTGAAAACAGGCAGAAGAAACTTAACAACAAATTAAATCCATCAGAAGGGGAGGATTGATTCGTTTTTTCTGATAAATTTAAGGTTTAATAAGGTTTCAGTTGTCCTGTATAATTTGACGAGCCTTAGATTATCGATGCTAACATGAAGCGTAAAAACAGCACGCCCGGCACGTATGGGAACGTGCCGGGCGCGTTATGTATTATTGCGGTGATATTCGCGGGGTTAGCAGACCTGGGCGAACAGGACCGGGTTAGCAGACCTGGGCGACAGGGCCGGGTTAGCCGACCTGGGCGCCGGGGGCGACGTCGGACGAGGGGGAGCAGAGCGTCAGCGAGCCGTCGGGGTTGACGGCGCTCAGGATCATGCCCTGGCTCTCGTGGCCCATCATGTTGCGCGGAGCGAAGTTGGCGATGAACAGCACCTCCATGCCCACAAGTTTCTCCGGCTCGGGATAGCTGCCGGCGATGCCGCTCAGGATGGTGCGGCCTCCCATGCCGTCGTCAATCTTGAATTTCAGCAGTTTCTTCGACTTCTTCACTTTCTCGCATTCCAGAACCTTGCCTACGCGGATGTCCACCTTCTCGAAGTCGTCGAAGCTGCATTCGGGCTTCACGGCCTCGGGAGCCCAGCCTGCCAGCTTGTTCTCCTCCTTGATGCGGGCCAGACGGTCGGTCTGCGCCGTGATGGCCTCGTCATCGATCTTCTCAAACAGAATCTCCGGCTTGCCGATGACGTGTCCTGCGGCCAGCAGGTCGTCGCGTCCGGCCATATCCCAGCTCAGCTTGTCCAGGCCCAGCATGTGGGTCAGTTTTTCGCTCATGAAAGGGAGGAACGGCTCGAACACCACGGCGATGGTGGCGCATATCTGAAGCGATACGTTCAGGATGGTGGCCACGCGCTGCGGGTCGGTTTTCCATACCTTCCAAGGCTCGGTGTCGGCCAGATACTTGTTGCCGGCTCGGGCCACGTTCATGGCCTGGCGCAGAGCCTCGCGGAACTTGAAGTTCTCGATGTCGGCCGTAGTGGCCTCCACGGCAGCCTTGACCTCGGCCAATACCTCGCGGTCAACGTCGGTCAGCCCGCCCTCTATGGCCGGTACCTTGCCGTCGAAATACTTATGGTCGAGCACCACGGCGCGGTTCACGAAGTTGCCTAAGATGGCCACCAGCTCGTTGTTGTTGCGGGCCTGGAAGTCGCGCCAAGTGAAGTTGTTGTCCTTGGTCTCCGGCGCGTTTGCGGTCAGCGTGTAGCGCAGTGTGTCCTGCTTGCCGGGGAAGTCACGCAGATACTCGTGCAGCCATACGGCCCAGTTGCGCGAGGTGGAGATCTTGTCGTCCTCCAGGTTCAGGAACTCGTTGGCCGGCACGTTGTCGGGCAGGTTGTACGAACCGTCGGCCATCAGCATCGAGGGGAACACGATGCAGTGGAACACGATGTTGTCCTTGCCGATGAAGTGGATCATGCGGGTCTCAGGGTCCTTCCACCACTTGGTGTAGTCGTCGCCCACGAGGTCGATGGTGTTGGAGATGTAGCCGATGGGGGCGTCGAACCATACGTACAGCACCTTGCCCTCGGCGCCCTCCACGGGCACGGGGATGCCCCAGTCGAGGTCGCGGCTCACGGCACGGGGCTGCAGACCCATGTCGAGCCAGGACTTGCACTGGCCGTAAACGTTGGTCTTCCACTCCTTGTGGCCCTTCAGAATCCAGTCCTCAAGACGGCTCTGCCATTTGTCGAGGGGGAGGTAGAAATGCGTGGTCTCGCGCAGCACCGGCTCGGCGCCTGTGATGGCTGACTTGGGATTGATCAGGTCGGTGGCGTTAAGCGACGTTCCGCAGGCCTCGCACTGGTCGCCGTAGGCACCCTCGGCGCCGCAGTGAGGGCACTTGCCGGTCACGTAGCGGTCGGCCAGGAACTGCTTGGCCTCGGGGTCGTAGAGCTGCATGGAGGTCTTCTCCACGAACTCCCCCTTGTCGTAAAGCTTGCGGAAGAAGTCGGACGCCGTGCGGCGGTGCGTGTCGCTGGTGGTGCGGCCGTAGACGTCGAACGAGATGCCGAACTCCTTGAACGAGTCGCGTATCAGCGTGTGGTAGCGATCCACGATGTCCTGAGGCGTCACGCCCTCCTTGCGGGCCTTGATGGTGATGGGCACGCCGTGTTCGTCGCTGCCTCCGATCAGAAGCACGTCGCGTCCCTGCAGACGCATGTAGCGCGCGTAGATGTCGGCGGGAACGTACACGCCCGCCAGGTGTCCTATGTGTACAGGCCCGTTGGCGTAGGGGAGGGCCGTAGTGATCAGTGTTCTTTTAAATTCGCTCATGGCCGTGATATGTTTTATGTCGGAATGCCAGATTGTTGCCACGCTTGTTAAAAATAAGAAAAGCCGGAGGGAGCTCCGGCTTCTCTGTCGGGGTGAGGCGACTCGAACGCCCGACCTCTACGTCCCGAACGTAGCGCGCTAACCAACTGTGCTACACCCCGATTTTTGTTTGCGACTGCAAAGTTAGCTATTTTTTTGAAATTCACCAAATTTTTTTACTTCTCAAGCACCTTCTAAGGGTTATTTTGAAAAAAGATCAATGCTCCATGCAATATATGCGGTATTTCATCATCTACTATATAAAAAGGTCTGCTAACTGGACCATATTGCATTGATTATGAAAAAGACATACAGAACGATATCCTCATTGTGGGCGACAATCTGCGCCGGCGCACTGGCGGTGCTGGGTTTCAGTTGCAGCGATAATGGCGGCGAAGTACTTTGCATGTACGGCACTCCGACAGGACATTTCGAAGTAAAGGGGGCTGTGACAGACGAAGCTGGGGATCCGGTAGACAATGCCGAGATATATGTAACGCATCCGGAGGGCCAGTCAGGCATATATAGCTTCGGAAAGGGCAAAACCGATGGCAAGGGCAATTATCTGATAGAAACCTCTGATTTCCCTAAAAATGAAATAAAGGTGGTATGCAAACCGGAGGACGAGAATCTGGAACCGGATTCGGTGAATGTGGAAATGAAATTTGAGAAGGACCGTAAACACGCTAAGGATCCCTGGTACGTGGGTACAGCAAAGGCCACGGTCGATTTCAAACTGAAAAAGAAGAAGTAACCGGGCTTCCGATTTCATTTACACTGACGCCTGGATATACTTTACACAGACGCTTGGATATACTCGATATAAGCAATGAAGAACTGATAGCTCAGTGTCTCCGGGGAGACAAAGAGGCACTGAGCATGTTCTATACCCGGTTCGCGCCTAAAATGAAAGGCGTGATAAGGCGATATGTCGACAATGCCGAAGATGTCGAGGACATACTTCATGACGGGTTCATCGTGGCGTTCACGCGGATGCGCGACGTTAAGGACCCATCGCGCATACAGTTCTGGCTGGCGTCCATAATGCGGAACTTGGCTCTACAGTTCCTGCGGGAACAGGACATAAATGTGGTGCTTCACGAGATTCCGGAGGTCGAGGACGCCAAGGATTTGGAGGACATCATCGACCTCGACGTGCTGGAGGCGATGATACGCAGGCTGCCGGCAGGGTACGGAAAGGTGTTCCGTCTGTCGGTGCTGGAGAATAAGTCGCACAAGGAGATAGCCAAAATTCTGGGCATAGAACCGTCGACATCGGCTTCACAGCTGTTTCACGCCAAGGTGATGATGCGTCAGTTCATCAGGGATTACAAGAAGCAAGCCGGTATGTTTGTGTTGTTGCTTCTTGTGATGACAGGCGGCATCATGACATATTTCGTGTCGCACCGGCAGAACGAAACCGTCATTGCCGAGGCTTCGGGCAGTCGGAGCAGAGAGACTGATCAGAGCAATAGCAGTAAGATTGAACAGAGCAATAGCAGTAAGATTGAACAGCGCAATCAAAGTAATCATAGCAATCTCGTGGCTCTCAATTCTCCCACCTCTCCCACTTCTCCCATTTCTCCCATTTCTCCCAATCTTCCCATTACTCCCATAACTCCCACTCATCCCACTACTCCCACAGCCTCCGACTCGCTGTCACATACCGAGCCTGTCGCGGAGGATGCTGTTGAGGCAACCTCAGAGTCTGTATCAGAGGTGCCGCCCGAAGCTTATCCGGCCCTCGCCTACGAGTTACCTAAACGTAAGGCGGCCGGTTGGACAGTCGGTGTCGGAACCGATTTTGTCGGCACTTCCATAAAAAGCGGTCTCGGGAACGGGGACCTTGCCGCCTCAGATCCCGGCAGGCCTCCCGGTAATCCGGAAGACCCGGACAATCCGGATAATTCCGACAAACCCGATAATTCCGATAATACCACAAGGTTCGGAATTAGAAAAGTAGGACAGAAACTGTCAAAGAATTACAGCGAAGTCTCGCACCGTAATTATGTCCCGGTGACAGTTTCAGTATCAGTCGCAAAAAGATTCAATCCCATACTGTCGCTTGAAAGCGGACTGCGATACACATACCTTCATTCGACATACGAATCGGGTAAAAACGAGAGTCACTGTAACTGGCATTATATCGGCATCCCGCTGAAACTTAATATAAACACATACAGCAAGGGGATAATGTCGTTGTATGGCAGCATCGGCGCCTCGGTCAATTTCCCGGTTTACAGCCACGGAGTGCTCAGATCGGAGTTCAACTCGTCGGGCGATGTGCCTGTGGGCGACCTTGATGCCAAGGTGATGTGGGCCGTATCGGCAAGTTACGGCATTTCGCTGAGATTGCATAAGAATGTATCCGTCTTCCTGGAGCCGACGTTGCAGTATATGCCGAAGGTGGATACAAATGTGCCTAACTACTGGACCGAAGAATCGTGGAATTTCGCTTTGCCGCTTGGCATACGGTTTAACTGGTAATTGTTTATGACTATGAAAAATCTATCTGTCCGTCAGAAATTAGGGTTGGAACTGTTTCGCATCATTAAAAGGAAACGTCGCGAGGAGCACCCTCTGAGGGAACTGTTCTGGGAATGCACATGGCGTTGCAATCTGCACTGCCGGCATTGCGGCAGCGACTGTAAGAGCTCGTCGACGCTTCCCGATATGCCGGCAGAAGATTTTCTGCGAGTGGTGGATTCGCTGCTTCCACATGTCGACCCCCATACACTGAACATCATAATCACAGGGGGCGAGCCGTTGGTGAGGCAGGACCTTGAAACAGTGGGACGTGCACTGTATGACCGCGAACTGCCCTGGGGCATAGTGACCAACGGCCTGTTGCTGACGGAGGAACGGTTCCTGTCGTTGCGCCGGGCCGGACTGCATAACATCACCATCAGCCTTGACGGTCTCGGAGACACGCACAACTGGATGCGAGGCAATCCCCGATCGTTTGAACGCGCGGTCGCGGCAATCAGAATGGTCGCCAAAGCCGAAGACCTCAACTTCGACGTGGTGACATGCGTCAACAAAAAGTCGCTCGGTGAACTTGACCGGGTGCGCGACCTGCTGATTGACGCAGGCGTGAAACGCTGGCGGCTGTTCACCATCTTTCCGGCGGGTCGTGCCGCCGCATATCCGGAATTTCAACTGAATGCCGAAGATACCATGCAACTGATGGAATTCATAGCGAGTACCCGGAAGGAGGGGAGAATAAAGGCGTCGTTCTGCTGCGAGGGTTTCTTAGGGGGCTACGAAGGCGTGGCGCGTGATGGATTTTTTGAATGTGCCGCAGGTGTAACCGTCGGTTCTGTTCTGCTGGACGGCGGTATCGGGGCGTGCCCCAGCATACGCGCGGACTACAGGCAGGGAAATATTTACAGGGATGATTTCTGGGAGGTATGGCAAAACGGATTCAGACAATATCGCGACCGCAGCTGGATGAAGCGGGGAGAATGCTCCGAATGCTCCTTCTGGCGTTACTGCGAAGGCAACGGCATGCACCTGCGCGACTCGGAAGGCAATCTGATGCACTGCAACCTCAGGACCATGAAAGGCAGATAGCCGTATTGTACGGAGCGTTTATTGGGTTTGATCGGCGCGGGCTGCGCGGTCGAGCAGGATGTAGAAGTATTGGCGCAGCCGGTGAGCCAAGTTGATGCGTATGCCGGACATGATGTCGCCCGAGATTGCGGTGGCGTCGATGTCCTTCCAGGTGGAGCTGCCGAGCCGGATTTCCGGATGGCCGAACGTTCCTTTCACGTTGACGCCGAACGGAAACATCAGCGGCCAGTCCTTGACGCCCATGTGGTAGAACATCCTGCCGTTGAAGTTGTTGAGCCCGGCCACGCGAAGCTCGTATCTGTCCAGATTCAGGTCGAAGGGATGCAGCATCACCATGTTGTCGAACACGGATGCCCGGATGTCCAGATCGGCGATATGCAGCGGGTCGCGGCTGTGTATCATCATCAGATGCGTAACGCGCCGTATCTCGCGGTCCTGGTTCAGGTACAGATCGTCGGCCTGTATGCGCAGACCGGCGCTCAATGCCGGCGTCATGACATACATGGTGGGAAACAGCGGCACGGACATGTCGGCGGCTATATCGAACCGGCCGGTCAGATTCTTAATTTCAGGAACTTTCTCCGTCAGCGCCGGGAACGCGGTGTAAAGCCGCGACAGTTCAAGGCCGTTCATGCCGAGCGCGACATTGGCCGCGATATTCTGAATATCATGTGTGTCGTAACCTGCATTGCCGGAAATGTTCATGAACGCGGTGGAGGCCGAGAATGGTGCCAGCTCGACCTTGCCGCCGGCGGCGCGGATATTCGCCGTAATGCCGGTTGCGGGCATATCAAGACACTCCATTACGTTCACTGTGGAACGGATGTCGGCCACGATGTTGCGCGGTATCATGAAGGCGACGGAATCGCCGGGGGTAATGGCCGTGTTTTGCAACAGCTTGGCAAACGATCCCGGTCCGTGCTTCATCTCGTACCCCCGTACGTATGCGGCGGCCAACCGGTTGAGCTGTAGGGTGTCGACGTCGGCGCGAAGTGACATGACTATCGGAGCCGGCTGCGCGGAAGTGAGGAACTGACGCAGGTTCGTGACACGACCCGAAACGTCGGACACAGTAGAGCCTGTTCGCGACTTCAGGCTATGTATGGTGACGGTGTCGGTGTTGGCGCTGATGTCCAGATCGCTGATGTGATTCTCTATCGGGAAGGCGTCGGTGTAGACCGAGGCCCGGGCGCCTTTGACACGGAAGGATAGGAGCCAGTTGTTCATTACGGATGTCAGCGCCGGCGACTGCTGCACGGTCAGCATCTGCGGCGAATGCCGCAAAACGGCCAACGAGCGGCTGTCGGCATTCCACCGGGCCGGCGTCGCGAACGGAGACACCTGCGGGATTGAACCGGAACGTTCGGCCCGAAGTCGCGCGTCGACGCCGCTGACCCCCAGCGACGTTCCCCGGCCGGAATAGGATAGAGACGCACCCTTGATGCGCACGTCGTACAGGTCGGCCTGCATATTCTCGAGCATTCTGGCCGATATGACGCTGCAGACCTCGGCATCGCCCAGGTTGACGCGGATGGTGTCGGAGGGGTCGCCGATGCTTAGCGTGGCGGCCCTCAGGGTGATGTTGAACGGCACGTCATTCGGCAGGTTTGCGGCAGTGGCCGTGCCGGGGTCGCTGACGGTGGTCGAAAGGCTTACAGACGATGCTACGGCCTTGCACCCCGCCGCCAGAACGGAGAACCGGTCTACCACGGCATCGAAGTCGAACAGCGAGCCGCGCACTGCCTTAGGTGAGGCGCTCCGGGCCTTGCCGAGAAACTTAACCGTCATGTTGCCGGCAGCGATACGGTCGACGTCGCCGACGTTCTCGATCTGAAGTCCGTGCAGGTTTGCGTTGCCCTCAACAAGCATCTTGTCAAGCTGTCCGCGCCTGATGTCCGACATGCGGAAGCCGATGCGGGTGTCCGAGGTGACTTTGCCGCGCAGGTTGAAGCCCTGCAGATAGGGGAGGACATGGCCCAGACGCGTCAGTGAGATGTCGCCCCTTAACGTGCCCTGAACTTCAGGATCGTCGCCTATGGCCCGTATGTCCGCCCGTGCCAGCACATCCATGTCCTCGCCCCGGATGTACAGTTCGTCCAGCTGCAGCGACGAGGCAGCCGGATCGGCACCGTCAAGATGGAATATGCTCCTGAACGCCAGGTCGTCGAAGCTGTAGGTGCCGTATTGCGGATTGTCGTAACGCAACGATCCGTGGGGCATTACAACCTGTGCCGTCAGTGTAGGCCACGTGCCTTTTCTGACGGTATAAGGTTTCGTCAGCGTTATGCTGCCGCTGATCGGAGCCTCGGCGCGAAGACCGGAAAGCCAGGGCGCAGCAGAGGCGGGAATCAGCTTCAGCAGCTCGCCGACGCCGAAGGGAGACAGCTTCCAGTCGAAAGCATTGATGCGGATCTCCGGATTCATGCTCATGTCCAGGGTGACAAGGCTTGTGATGTCGCCTGATTTAACGGTAAAGTCCTCGGTAGAAAGCGCAAAGGGGGTGAAGGTCAGCTTTGTGTCGCCCTCCAACAGCAGCGGCAAATCGGTGAGGTATTTCTGACCCTTCATGCTGACCGAAGCCTTGGCCGGAATGCGTGAATGGTATGAATCGGAACCTTGCGGCAGTATGGATGCCTCGGGGTCGATGGCCAATGACACATCCGTGGAGGAAACCATGTCGCGGAAGCGAACCGCGCCATGCGTCAGGCTCAGCGTGTCGAACGCGAATGTGAGGCCCTTGACCGGCTTTATCTTTGCCGGGAGGATGTTCCAGTTGGAGCGCGCGGGGGAGAAGCGCACCAGGTTGAGGCGCATCGAATCCACGCCGGCATACTGCAGGTCGATATCCTTGTGCAGCAGCTTCCTGACGTCCAGGCGCGCGGTGACGGCACCGGTCCTGAGCAGTTGGCGTGCATCGGCCATAATCTTGCCGTCGGCGGTCCTGACGCTGTCAGGGCGGCAGGCGATGGTCAGCGAGTCGATGTTGATGCGGGCTATCGGATATGTCGAGAAAAGGTCGAGACGCACATTGTGGGCGGTGACATCGGCGTTGAGCCGCTTGGAAAGCTCGCGGTTCGCCAGTCCGGTCAGCCGGGAGGGCATGAGCATCCACGCGCCCACGCCCGCCAGTATGGCAGACAGCAGCACGATGCCGGCCACCGTCCACAGCACTATTTTCGTAACCTTCCTGACCATTTCTGTATAGTGGATTTGTTATCCCTTTGAATATACAAAGAGAGTGTATTCATTGTAATAACAAATACACTCTCCGATGGTTGGTAAGGCAGTTATGCCGTTATGATTTCTTGCGTGTGGTCCGCTTCGCGGGTTTGGGGTTGGCGTCCTGGTCGGCCATGAGTTTGTTTACCTCCTCCACGGTCAGAGCCTTGGGATCGGTACCCTTGGGAATCTTGTAGTTGGTGGCCTTGCGGTCGCCCGGTTTCTTGTAGGCGATATACGGGCCGAAGCGGCCGTTCAGCACCTCCACGCCGGGAAGCTCGTCGAAGGTCTTTATCAGTTTGTTGGCCTCCTTCTCGCGCTTCTCCTTGATCAGCGCTATTGCTTCGTCGAGCGTGATGGTGTGGGGCGACATATCCTTTGGTATGGAGGCGAACATCTTGTCGAAGTGCACGTAAGGACCGAAACGGCCGATGGCCGCGCTGACCGGCTTCTCCTCGAACGTGCCGAGCCGGCGGGGGAGGTCGAACAGCTTCAGCGCCTCCTCAAGAGTGATGGTGCCGAGGCTCTGGCCCTCCTGCAGGCTTGCGAAGCGCGGCTTCTCGTCGTCGGTGGCCTCGCCTATCTGGATTACGGGACCGAAACGGCCCACCTTGGCCGACACGCGTTTGCCTGTGGCCGGATCGGTGCCTAAAACACGTTCGCCCACTTTGGTCTCGCTGCGCATGCTGTTCACCTTGTCAATCAGCGGATGGAACGAACCGTAGAACTCGTTGATCTCCTCCTGCCACGGTAGTTTGCCCTGCGCTATGTCGTCGAAGCGTTCCTCAACCTTGGCCGTGAAGTTATAGTCCATGATTTCAGGGAAATATTCCGCCAGGAAATCGTTGACGATCATGCCTACGTCGGTGGGCACGAGTTTGCCGCGGTTGGAGCCGGTGTTTTCAGTCAGCACCTGATCCGAGACCTTGTCCTTCGACAGCGTCAGTTTATGGTATTCGCGCGGGGTGCCTTCGTTGTCGCCATGCTCCACGTACCCGCGGGCCTGGATTGTGGAAACGGTCGAGGCGTAGGTGGAGGGACGGCCTATGTCCAGATCCTCCATCTTCTTGACCAGCGTAGGCTCGGTGTAACGCGGAGGGGCCTGGGTGAAGCGTTCGGTGGCCGTGATGGTGTCGTAACCGAGGATGTCGCCCACGGCGAGAGGGGGCAGTATCACGTCGCCCTGCGGGTCGTTGTCGCTCGGGTCGTCGGAAGTCTCTATGCCGTAAGCGCGCATGAAGCCCTCGAACTTCAGGGTCTCCCCCTCGGCGCGGAACAGAACTTCGGAATCAGCCGGCGTGCCGGCCATATTGATGTCCACGTTGGTTTTCTCCAATGCGGCGTCGCTCATCTGCGAGGCTACGGCGCGTTTCCAGATCAGGTCGTAGAGTTTCTGTTCCTGAGGCGTTCCGCTGATGGTGCGCCGCGAGATGTATGTGGGGCGGATGGCCTCGTGGGCCTCCTGGGCACCTTTAGCCTTGGTGTGATAGCGGCGCGTGTGCAGATATGGCTGGCCGTAATCCTCGGTTATGGCCTTGGCTATGTCGGCCAGCGCCAGCTCCGACAGATTGGTGGAGTCGGTACGCATATATGTGATGAGTCCCTCCTCGTACAGTTTCTGAGCCACTCGCATGGTGGTGCTGACCGAGAAGCCGAGCCGGCGTCCGGCATCCTGCTGCAGCGTCGAGGTGGTGAATGGAGGCATGGGCTTGCGGGTGACGGGCCTGACCTGTATGCCCGAGACGCGGAACTGCCTGCCGGCGCATTCCGTCAGGAAGCGTCGCGCCTCGTCGTCCGACTTGAGACGGCGTGCGCCCTCGGCCTTCAGCACGGCGTGGCCGGCCGTGAGGAAACGGGCGTTGATGCGATAGAAAGGCTCCGGCGTGAAATCGCGAATCTCCTTCTCGCGCTCGCACACCAGGCGCGTGGTGACGCTCTGCACGCGGCCTGCCGACAGGGCCGGCTTGATCTTCTTCCACAGCACGGGACTCAGCTCGAAGCCGACGATGCGGTCCAGCACTCGGCGCGCCTGCTGGGCGTTGACACGGTCTATGTCGATGCTGCGCGGATTCTCCAGGGCCTTCAGCACGGCCGGCTTGGTGATCTCGTGGAATACGATGCGCCGCGAATCGGTGGGGTCGAGTCCCAGCACCTCCGACAGGTGCCAGGCTATGGCCTCTCCCTCGCGGTCTTCATCGCTTGCCAGATATACCATGTCGGCTTTCTTCGTGGCGGCCTTGAGCTGACGCACCAGTTCCTTCTTGTCGTCCGGTATCTCGTACACGGGCTTGAAGTTATCGTCTATGTCTATGCTCATGCCCCGCTTCTGCAAGTCACGTATATGGCCTTTGCTCGACATCACCGTGAAGTCCGAGCCTAAGAATTTGCCTATAGTCTCCGCCTTGTGCGGTGACTCAACTATCATTAATTTCTTCATCAACGTCAAAGTTGGGTTTTGCCCGATCTGCCACACGGCCTGATAAACCGTTGGAATCTTTCCTTATCTAACCAATAAGCACTCCCGAATGTTTTTGTAGTGAAATGAAGGGGGCTGTGTGGAGTTTGCGCGCAAAGTTAGCAAAAAAATTTGTATTTTTGTATTCTAATTTAACAGATAAAAAGAAGATGAAAAGGATAACATATTGGGTATTGTTGGCCATTGCGCTGATAATGACCGGGTTGCAGGCCGAGGCTAAGAAAAAGGGTCCCGCCGGGATCACGTTTGCCGAAACCACTTACAATTTCGGCACCATCGCCGAGACCAAAGGCGTCGTGTCGCATCAGTTCGAGTTCACCAACACGGGCGACAAGCCGTTGGTGATAGTGGACGCCACCGCCGAGTGCGGCTGCACCACTCCCGAGTTCCCGGCCACGCCCATCCAGCCCGGCAAGAAAGGGGTGATAAAGGTGACCTACAATCCGCTGGGACGTCCCGGAGGCTTCACCAAGGCCGTGACCGTCAAGACCAACGGCAAGCCCAAGAAGGCCCGCATATATATTAAAGGTGTAGTAAATCCCAACAAGCGGTGAGGACAATATCAGGAAGTGTATTATCGCTGGCGTTCGCGGCGTTGGCCGTGGCGAACGCCGCCGGCGAGGTGCGTTGGCTCGAGACCAAGTATGATTTCGGGCTGATGAAGGAGGCCGCCGGCCCCAAGACCGGTCAGGCACGCTTCGTCAACACCGGAACCGAGGCCGTGAACGTGCTGGACGCCAAGCCCAGCTGCGGCTGCACCGGCGCCACATATCCCCAGGACCCGGTGATGCCGGGCGATACGGCCGTCATCACTTTTACCTACGATCCCGCAGGGCGTCCGGGCCGGTTCGACAAGACCATCAAGGTGCGCTTCGACAACGGACGCCGCGAGGTGATACGCATCGTGGGCAACGTGCTCGGCACGCCCGAGTCGCTGGCCCAGTTCTATCCCGTCGAGGCCGGCTCGCTGCGCCTGTCGGACTCAAAACTGATAGCCGGCACCGTCACCATGGGCAAGAGTCCGAGCCTGTTCGTCAACGCCTATAACACGCTGAACGATTCGGTGCGCGTCAAGGCTCACACGGATGCCAAAGGCGTGAAACTGAAGCTGTCGGAGAATGCCGCCGGCCCCGGCGACATTGTGACGTTGGCCGTATATTTCGATACCCGTGCGTGGGGAAAGCCGGGTCCGTTCGATGTCCCGGTCACTCTCGGCGCCGAAGGTGAGCCGGGCACGGAAATCAGACTTGTAGGCGAGGTGGTGCCTGTGCGCCGTGCTTTGGGCAGCAAGGAATTGGAAAAAGCCCCCGTATGCATTGCCGCTCCTCCGACGATAGACTTAGGCATCATCGGCACCGCACCGGTGCAGTGCGAATGCGTCCTGCTTAACGAAGGAAAGTCAGTGCTGAACGTAGGCAATGTGTGGGCCGCGTCTCCGGCCCTGAAGATAAAGTCATATCCCGAGAAACTGAAACCGGGCAAGTCGGGCAAACTGCAGATGGAGCTTGACCCTGCGCAGCTTCGCGGCGGTGCCTTCCGCCAGGAAGTCAAAGTGGCTACCGACGACCCGGTGAACCCGCTGCTGAGCGTATGGGTCAGCGGCGAAATACAACGTTAAATCTAACCTCATTCTATACCATGAATCATCCGGAAAACGATCCCGACTACAAGGGACTGCAAGTGAACAGCGGAGTAACGTCGCAACCGAGTGTGAATCCCTATCGCCGTGCGCATGCCCGTAAGGTGCAGCTTACGGCCAACGATTATGTGGAGGGGATACTGAAGGGCAATGTCAGCATCCTGGGCCGCGCGGTGACCCTGGTCGAAAGCCGCGCCGAGGCGCATCAGGCGCTGGCGCAGGAGGTGATAGAGAAATGCCTGCCCTATACCGGCAATTCGCGCCGAATCGGCATCACCGGCGTGCCGGGTGCCGGCAAGTCCACCAGCATCGACGTGTTCGGACTGCATGTGCTGAAGCAGGGCGGTAAATTGGCGGTGCTGGCCATCGACCCCAGCTCCGAGCGCACCAAGGGCAGTATACTCGGCGACAAGACACGCATGGAGAAGCTGTCGCAGCATCCCGACGCCTTTATCCGTCCTTCCCCCTCGGCAGGATCGCTCGGCGGCGTGGCGCGCAAGACACGCGAGACCATCATGCTGTGCGAGGCCGCGGGCTATAACAATATATTCGTGGAGACCGTAGGCGTGGGGCAGAGCGAGACGGCCGTGCATTCGATGGTAGACTTCTTCCTGCTGATACAGTTGGCCGGTACGGGCGACGAGCTTCAGGGCATCAAGCGAGGCATCATGGAGATGGCCGACGGCATCGTGATAAACAAGGCCGACGGCGACAACATCGACCGCGCCAACCTCGCCGCCGCGCAGTTCCGCAACGCCCTGCATCTGTTTCCGCCCACACCGTCGAAGTGGGTGCCGGAGGTGATATGCTATTCGGGCTATTACGAACTGAACATCGACAAGGTGTGGGACATGATAGACCGTTACTTTGAATATGTTAAGAAGACGGGCTATTTCCAGCAGAAACGCAACGAGCAGGCCAAGTACTGGATGCTGGAGACCATCAACGAGCGTCTGCGCCACGACTTCTACAGCCGTCCGGAGATCCGGGCGTTGCTTGAGCAGAAAGAGATGCGCGTGCTGAACAACGAGCAGTCGTCGTTCACCGCCGCCCAGGATGTTCTGGACCGATACTACGGCATGTTACGCTGCAATGACAAATAATTGTAAAATTAAGTCGCACGGAATCATGGTGTTACATAATTTTACAAAATAAGTGTGGGCAAAACACAATAAATAATAAAGAAATCAGTTATAAGAATAATAAATTAGGTTGTTGAAATAATCCTCGAAGAAACAATTGCAGGATTAGTAATTGGGAAGGGCTGCATTCGTGAGAAAGCAGCCCTTTGTGCATTGGCGCGATGCGCAGTTGAAAAAGTTAAGGAAGCGTAAAAGCCGCGGGCTTTTACCACAGTTGCTGCGGCATTAACGCGGGGGGCGGCTTAATGCCGGCCGGCGGCCGGCGGAGTCGCGGAGGAGGGTGACGTAGTAGATGAAGTGGGTGCCGTAGCGTTTGTTGGTCTTGGGACGGCGGTTGTCGTCGTAACGGTCTATCTGAATGGCCTCGATGCCTTGCAGCTTGCTCGGAGGCAGGGACTCTTTGAGGGGTTGGTGTGTGAGCAGGGCGCAGGGGAGCTTGGCGCGAAGCGAGTCGGGCGATACGGGCCGGATGTTGCGGTGGGCGGCATACACCAGCTCGATGCGCAGCGGCACGGTGTCGACGTGATAGAAGGGAATGCCGTCCAGCGCCTTGACAGTGCGGGTGGCGCGGATGCTTTTCATTTCGGGGTTGTTGATGACGTTGCCCAACATCGGCAGCGCGAAGCATTCGGCGGCTGCGAACAGCGCCGTGACGCCGTACAGCAGGTGCATGGGGCGCAACCTGACGGCGGCCATGACCAGGTACACGTCTATTGCTACCGTGATAATCGCGAACAGAATCCATACTGTCAGCGATAGGTAGCCGGGCTGCAGCAGGAACATCCATGCCGCTACGGGTACTATGGCCACCACTGCGGCCATCAGGCAGGTGTTGATGCGGAACATCACACGGTCGGACTTAGCGGCCGTCTTTGCGTGGGAAAAGGCCTGCTTCCACCACAGTATCATCACGCCCATCACGTAGCAGGCGGGTATGAGTAAGGGCAGAAGGTATCGGGTCTTCTTTTCGGGAAGCAGGGAGAGCAGCACTAACGATGCCAGCATCCAGCATATAGGGAACAGCCATCGGCGCGATTTGCGGCGCTGAGGGTTGAACAGCGGCAGGAACATGGCCGTGAGCAGCAGCAGCGACCATGCGCCGCTTTCAAGGAAGAACTGCCAGTAGTACCACCACGGGCGTACGTTATGGTTGATCCATGACGAGGATTCCTTAAGCGCAACGGCTTCCAGCGCCTCGGTCTGCGTCAGGTGGATGTATATGAACCACCATGTGCCGATCGCCAGCGCCAACAGTATCATGGTGACCAGCGGCCATGTCTTGCCGCGCATGGGATGGCGGTAGAAGAATGGATAACTCAGCACGAAGGGGAGGAACAGCGCGTAGAGCGATACCGGCCCTTTGCTCATGATGGAAAGGCCGATGAATACTCCCGAGGCGATGAAGTGGCCCCATTGACGCGACTTGCCGCTGAGTCCCCGCGCCAGGTAATAGATGCCGCCCATCATGAAGGCGTGGCAGTATATGTCCCACGAGGCGGTGCGCCCCATCAGGATGACATTATAGCACGTGACCAGCAGCAGAGTCGGCGCCAGCGGGTCGATGTCCAGCACCTTACGGGCGAATCGCCAGAAATAGAGCACCAACAGCAGGGCGGCCAGACCGGCCATGGCGCGTTGCAGCGCGACGTTGTCGGGCGAGGCTATCTCGGCCACGGCCGTAAGCCAGGTGGGCAACGGCGGTTTCTCCAGACGCAGGTCGCCGTTCATGGTGGGTGTGATCCAGTGGCCGTCGTACACCATCTCGCGTGCCGCGATGATGTTGCGCGACTCCATTATGTCGGGCGTGATGACCTGATTGTTGACGAAGAAGGCGCATATACACACCGCCGCCACCAACACAACCTCCCACGGCCCCGAGACCTTGATGCCTTTCATCTGCTTTGTGTATTATTTCCGGTAATTGCTGCAAAATTAGGAAAAATTAATGACAAATCGGATATATGGCCGTATTATGTGACTGGAGGGGCGACGTCATCCCTGCCGGCCGTCAGGGATCTTGCCGGCGTTCAGGAGGAGAAGGACGTGGTGCTGACATGGAGCGCTCCCGACGTGACGGCCGCCATGACCGACGACTGCGAGAAGTATGTGCCGTTCAGCATCAACCGCGCGGGCCGCTGGTCGTTTATCGACGGCGACGGTCTGGTGACATATCCTATTGTGGGCGACCAGTTCCCCGGACTGGGAGAACCTTCGGCATTCATCGTATGGGAGAATATCAACTCGGAACGCAACTTCACCCATTCGGGCAACAAGTGCTTCGCAGCATTCCCGGTTGACGCGCAGTCAGACGACGAGGTCAACGACGACTGGCTGATCTCGCCTCTGCTCAACGGCACGGCGCAGACCGTTTCGTTCTGGGCGTTCGGCAACTTCGGCAGCTCGCTGTGGGGAAGCCATGTGATTGAGGTGCTGTATTCCGTCACCGGCAAGGAGAAGGAGGACTTTGTCCGCGTAGGCGAACCCATCACCCTGGCCGACACCTACACGCAGTATAGCTTCGACGTTCCGGAAGGCGCACAGTATTTCGCCATCCGATACGTACAGGCTGCCGTATCGGCCATCTTCATCGACGACATCACCTTCGCCCAGGTGGGCAACGGCACCGAGATAGAGGGTTATGACGTGTACTGCGACGGCAAGAAGCTGAACGAGACGATGCTGACATCCACCGGATTCAGGCATGTGGCACCCGCCGAAGGCTCGCACACATATCATGTGGTGGCTCTCTACAAGGAAGGCACAAGCGACCTGTCGAACAAGTCCACCGTTCAGGTCAAGGAGATCAGCGGTCTCAACGACGTCCTGACCGGAGGCGCACGCGTCTATACTACTTCCGACGCCATCCACATCGACAATGCAGAAGGCAAGCTGTCGGTAGCCACGCCCAACGGAGTGGTGATCTACTCCAATGCGACGCCCGCCGCCAACGAGACCGTGAGCGTCACCGCCGGCGTATATCTGGTGACAGTAAACGGCACCACCGTCAAGGTAATGGTGAAGTAAGACATACTGAATAAACTTTAATCAAGGGCCGTCCGCCGGATACAAAGCGGACGGCCCTTGTTGTGTTCTTGATTAATTGGGGTTTATGGTGTAACTTTGCAGTTGCGAAACCGTGGTTTCGGAAACGGCGGTTGCGTTACCATAAAGACCGGGATTATGAAGAGGATTGCATTTTTTGATATAGACGGGACGCTGGTGAGCTTCGAGAAGCACAGCATCCCGGAGTCGGCGCGTAGGGCTATTGACGCGCTGCATCGCAACGGCGTGGAGATAGTCATAGCCACAGGTCGCGGAGCTACGGACACTCCGTATATTTCCGGACTGCCTTATTCGGCCGTAATAGGACTGAACGGCTCGGAATGCGTGCTGCGTGACGGCTCGGTGGCATGGCGGCATCATATACCGCAGGAACTGTTTGAAAAGTCGCTGGAACTTGGCCGAAAATACGACTTCGCCATAGCGGCCAAGACGGACGAGGGATTCGTGATAGACCGCCTAACTCCGCGCGTGCGGGAGATGTCGGCTACAATAGGAGAGTGGATGCCGCCTGTGAGAGACCTGACTACGCTTTATCCCGGCCACCCCGTCGGTCAGCTATGTTTCTTCATTGACCCGGAGACGGAGAAGGAAGTGATGCCTCAGTTGCCCGGACTGGCAGCGTCCAGGTGGTGCGACATCTTTGCCGACATCAACCTGTCGGGTATTGACAAGGGAACGGCCATTCAGGAATATGCCGCATACCGGGGCGTGGACCTTGCGGACGTCATAGCTCTCGGCGACGGCGAGAACGACCTGCCGATGCTTCGGAAGGCCGGCACCGGCGTGGCCATGGGCACCGCCTCCGAGCTTGTCCGGTCGCAGGCCGACTACGTCACCGGCACCGTGGACGCCGACGGCATAGCCAACGCCCTGCGCCATTTCCGCCTGATATAAAAAAGATCGGCAAGCCGTAGACGCTTGCCGATCAGTATGTAAGTTGTATATTGTCTTTTGGCTTAATGCTTGATGAGGCGGTAGGTGGCGCCGGTGCCGTCGGCACGGACGATGTAGATGCCGGCCGCCATATCGGTCAGGCTGACGGAGGCCGATGCGTCGTCGGCTGCCACGCGCTTCACGCATACGCCCTGCATGTTGTAGACCGACAGTCCCTTCAGACCGGAGGCCGTTGCCGTAACCTCGTCGCCGAGGACGGTCCATGCCGTGTCCTTGACTGCCTGAATGCACTGAATGCCGGAAGATGCCACGTTGATGTATTCACCGTAGACCGTGCGGTCCGACAGGTAATATTCCTCCGTTTCATAATCATACAGCTCGGTGATTACTTCGGTCGCATTTCCGTCCGCATCGTAGGTGTAAGTGGATTTCTGGCCGTCCACCACTTCCTCGACTCCATCCATAGTCTCTTTTGCGATGAAGGCCACCATGTTGCCGTGGTCGTTCATTGTGGCTTCCTGCACGCTGATGTAGACAGGTTCGGTAGTGATGTTGCCTTCCTCGTCAAAGTATTCAGTGACGGTGTAGCGCATGGAACCGTTGGCGTCCAGCACTTCCATACGGGTGGTTCTTCCGATTTCGTTGATGTCGTTGGTGGTCTCCTTGATCAGGAAGTCTTTGCCGTCGTTGCTCCATTCCACCAGATAGTGGCCGTCGGGCTCGCCGCCATAATATACTACGGCCGATTTCATCAGGTTGGCGCCTTCAACGAGTTCGAGCATATCGCCGTAGATGGTCATCTGGCCGTCGGTCTTCTCCCATACGATGTCGCGGTACGAGATGTCGTCGTCAAGCTCCCATTCGTTGTTCTGGCCCATCGTATAGTAATAATACTCGTTGGCTTTGCCGTCCTGGCCGTATTTCCATTCCGACTTGTAAGCAGGATGGAACTGGCCGTCTAACGGCAGCGACTTGACGATTTCGGTGACGTTGCCGTCGGCGTTGCGGGTGATGGTGTTGGTCTCGCACATAAAGTTCTCGACCCAGGCATCGTCCCAGTTGTAGCCCATGCGTTCGGTGTAGAAATCATGGACTTTCGTGTCGTATTTATACGTGGTCTTGGAATTGTCGGTCCAGGATTCACCGTCCTCGCTTTCGGACTCGATTCTGGTCACGGGCTGGTTGTATTCGTCGTAGGTAGTGACGATCTTGGACAGGAAGCCGTCTTCGTCCATTAGATCCTCGGTGCAGTTGCCGCGGGCGTCATACTTGAAGCTGACCGTGCCGAGTTCCATCCAGTCCTCGCCGTCGTGCATATAGTCGGTCTGGCTCACGGGGCGCCATACAGGAGTTGCGGCCTCGGTGCGGGCCGGTTTTTTCATGCCTTTCTTAGCGTGGCCGGCCTTGAAGCGGAGGCCGTCTGCGCTGGCCGACAGAGCGACCAGACTGCACAGGGTAATTGCGTAAAATTTCTTCATACTGATAATGCGTTGTTAATGAATCCTTAATTC
The DNA here is from genome assembly GCA_002361235.1 of Porphyromonadaceae bacterium UBA3318. GTDB lineage: Bacteria > Bacteroidota > Bacteroidia > Bacteroidales > Muribaculaceae > Lepagella. The sequence goes on from DESI01000068.1 coordinate 28,327, forward strand.
CGCAACACTTTG
>DESI01000095.1 GCA_002361235.1 Porphyromonadaceae bacterium UBA3318
ATTGCTTGCGGATTTTAGGTTTACTAAAAACATATAAATGTCCGTAATAATGAATATCGCGCCACAACGTCATAGACCTCAACCTATATGGTTACGAGTGCATCTCGACCTTGTGGGTGGGCGGGAGGGTGGCGTTGCGGGCGTCGACGGCTTCGACTACGCGGGCGGCGAGGGCGCGGTAGGCTGTAGCTTCGGGCGTGGTGCCGAGCGCGGCGGGGGTGCCGGCGTCGGCATTGGCCATCACTGATTCCACCAGCGGTATCTGACCCAACAGCTGCGTGCCGGTCTCCTCGGCCAGTCGCAGGCCGCCGTCCTTGCCGAAGATATAGTATTTCTCGTCGGGATGCGCGCCGGGTGTGAACCATGCCATGTTCTCGACAAGACCCAACACCGGTACGTTCACCTGCTCCTGCTGGAACATGGCTATACCCTTGCGTGCGTCGGCCAACGCCACCTCCTGGGGCGTGGTCACGACCACTACGCCGGTCAGCGGCAGTGTCTGCACGAGGGTCAGATGTATGTCGCTGGTGCCGGGAGGCATATCGATCAGGAAATAGTCCAGCTCGCCCCACCACGCGTCGGTGATGAGCTGCTTCAGGGCGTTGCTGGCCATTCCGCCGCGCCACAGCACAGGCTTGTTCTTGTCGACCATGAAACCGATGGACAGGAGTTTCACGCCGTATTTCTCGATAGGCTCGATCCAGTCGCGCCCCTCCTCGTTGATCATGTATATGGGTTCGTCTTCCACGCCGAACATCTTGGGCATCGAGGGGCCGAATATGTCGGCATCAAGCAGTCCCACCTTATAACCGGCGGCAGCCAGGGCCACGGCAAGGTTGGAAGCCACGGTCGATTTGCCTACGCCTCCCTTGCCGCTGCTGACGCCTATGATGTTCTTCACCTTGGGCAGCGGATTCACCTTCTGCTCCACGTCGCGCTTGAATTCCGGCGTGATGGTCACCTCCACATCGGGGCTGACGTTGGTGTGTATCGCCGCCTCGGCGGTCTTGATCAGGCTGCGGATAAATGGATCGGTCGACTTGTCGAACACCAGGCCGAAGCTGACCTTCATGCCGTCTATGCGCATATTGTCGGCTATCATGCCGAGTTCGACAATGCTCTTGCCGTTGCCGGGATAACGCACGCCCCGCAACGCGTCGATTATAAGATTGGGATATAGTGTCATGATTTAAAATCTAAGCTATTATCTTAACTTTCTAAACTTTTTCAACTTGCTTGACTTCCAGCTGAGGCCGTCCCTTTGTAGAGCGATAGTCGTCCTTGGGTATGTCGTCGGCCTGTGGTTCCTGAAGCTCGCCGTCGGCAGGGAGACGGAAGCGCAACAGCTTGATCTGTTTGCCGCGGCTCAGCCACTGCTGTTCGTAATATGTCTTGATGCTTCGTGCCGGATCGGACACCTCCGTGCCGTACAGGTCATCGTCCGGACCGAAACCGAGTCCATATATGTCGGCGCTGTCGCTGAGCAGAGGCAGATTGTTAAGCTTCACCAGCCGGCGCGTGTATTCATATAGAAACGGAGAATCGGTCTTAAGGTTCACTATGCCGTCAGGCTTCAGGAGCTTACGGTACAGATTCAGGAACCGTGTGGATGTAAGGCGTTTGCGCACCTTCTGCATCTGCGGGTCGGGGAATGTGATCCACAGTTCGTCCACCTCGCCCGGAGCGAAGAAATGCTCTATGTTCTCGATTTCGGCGCGCAGAAACGCGGCATTGGTCATACCGGATGCCTCCACCTCCCTGGCGCCGCTCCACATACGCGCTCCCTTGATGTCGATGCCCACATAGTTATGGGTCTCGTCGTGACGGGCCAGTCCGACGGTATATTCCCCCTTGCCGCAGCCCAGTTCCACAATCAGGGGCCTGGACTCCGTGAACACCTCGCCGTTCCATTTCCCTCTGTGCGGGAATCCCGCGCGCAGCAATTCCTCGCGGGGATACTGATACACGCACTTGAATTCCGCCATATCGGCAAATTTCTTCAGTTTATTCTTGCCCATAGAGAGTTTTTTTTGCTATTTTTTCGATTTCGCTAAGCAAAATTACTAAAAAATTCTGTTTTAATATAAAGTTGTTATAAATTTGCAAAGCGTAACCGGACTTGCCCTGTTGTAAAGCTCCGGGAAGAAGCATAAATAAGAGAGATTCACTATGGACTATACTCCACTGGTAAGGGGGATGTTTGAGCGGCGAGCGCTGCGGACCCGTCACTGGGGCCGCGAGGGCGAGGAAATACAGCAACGCGTGTTGCGCAGCCTGTTGCGCCGTGCCGACAGCACATGGATAGGCTTCAGGCATGATTTCGCGTCGATAGCCGGCAGCGGCGACGTGACCGCCCGCTATGCCCGCGACCTTCAGCCCGTGGACTATGAGGAGATCCGGCCGCTGGTGATGCGCATGATCGCGGGCGAACGCAACCTGCTGTGGCCAGGACTTTGCCGCGACTATGCCCAGAGCAGCGGCACGTCGGGCGGCAAGTCCAAGTTCATTCCCATCACACGCGATTCGCTGCACCGCACACATTATGCCGGCGCCGCCGACACCGTGGCACATTACATCCTGAACAACCCGCAGAGCCGCATGTTCTGCGGCAAGGGATTCATACTCGGCGGCTCGTTCGCCAACGAGCTGAACCTTAAGGATCCGCGCATCCATGTGGGCGACCTCAGCGCCACGCTGATAAACCGCTGTCCGCCCATGGCCAACCTGGTGCGCATTCCTTCCAAACGCATCGCGCTGATGTCAGACTGGTCCAAAAAACTGCCCCGGCTGGTGCGCATGGCCGCCAAAACCAACATAACCAACCTGTCGGGGGTACCCAGCTGGTTCCTTGCCGTAATCAAGGGAGTGCTGGAACAGAACCATACCGACAACCTGCACGACGTATGGCCCAATCTGGAGGTATTCTTCCACGGCGGCATCTCGTTCGAGCCTTACCGCCAGATATACCGCAGCATCACCGACCCCGAGCGGATGCACTTCGTCGAGAACTACAACGCCTCCGAGGGATTCTTCGCCACACAGGATCAGCCGGACTCCAACTCGATGCTTCTGATACTGGACAACGACATATACTACGAATTCATACCCCAGGGCAAGACTCCGGACGACGCCACGGGCATAGCCGGCGTGGAGCAGGGCAAGGTATATGAACTGATGATAACTTCCAGCAACGGACTGTGGCGTTACCGGATGGGAGACACGGTGCGTATCGAATCCACCGACCCCGTGCGCATCAGCATAGTGGGACGTACCAAATGCTACATCAACGCTTTCGGCGAGGAACTGATGGAGGACAACGCCGACAAGGCCCTGGCCGAAGCCTGCCGCGAACTGGACTGCACGGTCAAGGACTATACCGTATCGCCCGTATTCGCCGACCGCGGACGCCGCGGACGTCACCAATGGCTGATAGAATGGATCAAGGCACCCGCCGACATCGAGGCCTTTGCACGCAGGCTTGACGATGAACTGCGCAAGCTCAACAGCGACTACGACGCCAAGCGCGCCGGAATGTTTTTCCTGGACATGCCCGAAATAATAACGGTACCCGACGGAACTTTCTCCAGATGGCTGAAGTCCGTAGGCACCGGCAAGCTCGGCGGCCAGCGCAAGGTGCCGCGTCTATCCAACGACCGGCAGATAGCCGATCAGATACTGAGGATTATCGAAGCTTGACTATCTTGATTCTGTCGCCCTGACGAGCGCAGACCACGGCTATCTCGTTGGCCGGAACCGTAACAGTGATTACGGTCTGCCCTTTTCCTCCGTCATAATATGCCACGCCCGACACACCTGAGACACGCACGTTGTCCAGCGGCCCGGCGCCCGTCACCGTCACCGTCTCGCCCTCACGGCGTATGTCAACGTCATAATCCTTATCCAGGACCTGATCTACTGACGATGTGCCACAGATGTTGAATTTCTTCCACACCTCCGCGTCCTTCCACTTGTCGACGTACCGTTCATCTACAAGCAGGTCGATTGGATACGTGCCGTCCTCGGCTTCAAGACCCGAGAATGCGTCGGGATCGAGCACCGGCACCGTTTCCCCGAGGGCTGCGACGTTTACCGCCTGTATGCCACTGTCGTTACGGAAGGCATGAGCCTTGATTTCCCGGACTTTCGATCCCAACTTAACCACCGTGATATTCTTATTGTTGGCAAAGGCCGCCTCACCTATTATGGGGGATTTCAGCCATCGGGTCAAGGCATTGCCCGAGGCTGCGGCCATAGCCTGTCCGGCGTCCTCCGTCAGTTCGGGAAGATCCTCAAGGGCGGCATCGCCGGCAAACGCGCCGTCACCGATGCGGACCGGGCCGTCGCTCAGCACTGTGGTCAGCCGCCCGGCATCGGCAAAGGCATACGCCCCTACTTCCGTAACGCCCCGCAGGTCGGCAACCGTAATGCCGCTGTTCCTGAATGCCTCGGCTCCGATCGTTTCCACTCCGGCCGGCATGGCCTGCAGGGAGGTGCACCCGTAGAACGAGCCTTCCGGCACATGGTTCAACCCCTGCTTGAAGTCAACAGTCTGCAGATTCGTGCAGTTACGGAACATTCCCTTGCCTAATCTCGCGGGAAGGCCGGCAAACGTCACTTTCTTCAGGTTCTCGCATCCCGCAAAGGCATAGTCGCCCACACCTGACACGGTGGCAGGAATCTCTATCTCCTCTATTTTGCTCAGTGCGAAAGCCTGGACGCCTATCGTCAGATTGTACGGCGGCAGGACCACGCGGGTCACTTCGGTACCGGCCAGCATATTGGGCACCAGCTCGTAGACCTCGAACTTCAGCCGGTCCATATACCCTGTATCGTCGTACTCGTACGGTGCTATGAACAGAGTCGACAGGTCAAGAGTCCTCACAGTCGGAGACATTTTGCAAAGCAATGCCAGATCCGTCACATTGACCGCCCCCTTTAGTCTCAACTCGGCATCGGCCGTTGTCTCGAACACCGGGAGCTGCTCGCACAGCCTGCCCGGAGTCACGTTTATGTCCAACGCACTCGCTCCGACGCTGACCGTCACGGCCATAGTCGCTATTAAAAGATATTTTGTCCCTTTAAATCCCATATATTCCTATTCCACCACAAGTATTTTACCCATTTTGGTAAAGGCATCCTGATTCGCGCCGTTGGTGCCGAGGATATAATATATGCCGGCCGGCACACGGCGCCTGTTGTAATTGGTCATGTCCCATTCGATGGATCCTCCCGGAGCCTCGCCCAGTTCGCGCACCATTCTGCCGGCGGCATCCATAATCTTGACCATCGAGCCTTCGGGCAGCATGTCGATGGTCACCATCCCCATGTAGCCGGGACGTACCGGATTGGGATAAGCTCGCACCTGGGCTTTGCCAGATATCTCCGCCTCGTTCAGAAATGCTTCCGTCAGACCCTCGCCCGTGGATACCATCATCGATCCGTTATCCGGATTGTAGCATATCGCGTCTATCGAATTGCTCGGCAGCCCCGAGTTATCGGTGACATAGGTGTTCAGTACCTTCGTGCCGTCGGCGCTTGTCACCACGATTCCTCCGCCGTTGGTGGCGAACCACTTGCGGCCGGCCGGATCCACGGTCACCGATATGACGTCCACACCGTCAAGCAACAGGTCCGCCAGATTGGTGCCGTCGTTGCGCGCCACCTTGACACGCCGCACGGTGGTGTTGCCGTTGGCCATTTCCACCGGATTGAAATTGAACACTCCGCCCTGATACATGACCCAGACCCTGCCGGTGCTGCGGTCCTCGTACATGCTGCGCACATACCGGCAATCGAACGTCGACCCGTCCTGATCTACGAACGTAGACACAATCCGGACCACATCGTCCGACTCCGTGTCAGGCGTGCCGCCATGATACCACACCACAATACAGGGACCGTAGCCGCCGGACGCGTATATTATCATGTCGCGCTGCGAGGCAAGAGTTATCAGCGACGCGCTTCCGTCAGGCTCCACATTCCGGAATATCTTTTTCTTCAGCGGTCTGTATGTGGCGGAAGAGATCGAGGCGGCGCGGTCCTCGGCCGTCCAGTACCATATCTCGGCCTGCCGGGTGTCCGGATTAAAATAGGGCACCCACATCGTGTTGTAGCTGTCGAATTTAGGCACACCGAAATTGCACGAACCGCTCCATGCCTGCATGATTTGTGTGCCGGCCACAAAACCGTTCTTCCCCGCCGCATGGTCGTTCGGACGCCCTATGCGCAGACTGTGCTCGCCGGTCAGGTCCAGACGCAGCAGCCCGTACTGGTTCGACCCGCAATATATGTGGTCGGTGTTCATGGGATCTATCGACAGTCCCATCGGATTGCTGGTGTAGAATATTTCCTCGGGATCCTTGCCTGAATATGTCAGCGACAACGGACTCCACTGTCCGTCCTTCAGACGGCACAGCAGGTCGGGGGTGGTGATGGTGTTGTACGGTCTTTCGTGGCCGTGATTGCGTATCAACATACCCAGAGTCCGGTCGTATGTCATGGCGCGGCATCTGAACGCATTGGCGGCATTGGGGAAATACTCCTGCATTGTAACGGTCCATTTACCGTCCGCGCCGGGTGCCGTCATGCGGTAATAACCGTCGCGACCGGCCGAGAACCACCAGGTCCTGCCGTCGAGGCTGGCGCCCTGAGGCGCTTTATCGGCCACAGCTTCGGGCATCGGCAAGTCCGTAGTCCGTCCGTTGTGGTCATAGACACGCACCCATCGGCGTCCGGACGTGACGATGCAGTCGGCTCCGCGCTCCATCGAATATTCGGTTGCGTACGACGTCACCTGAAATTCAGGCACTCCGTCACGGATTATGACCCGGCCCATCACCGGGTGGCTGTCGCCATACATGGCATACACCCGGTCGCCCAGCGTCAGCATACGCCGGAATACGCGCTTGTCAGTATTCATGACCTTATGAAACGAGCCCAAATCCCCGCTCAGCTCGCTGCCGTACCATAGGCACGAATCCGCAGCCACCAACAGGTATTCGCCCACTTTTCCCACGCTCTGCACGGGACGCCCGTAATTGCGCGAGGTAGCCACCTCTCCCTTCGAGGTATCGATGCTGACATATCCGGTGCCCGTCGCAATCCAGGCATTGCCGTTGTTTTCGTCCACGTTTATGTCCATGATGTCCTGCGAGGCATTCGCGCCGGCCTGTTTCAGGCCCGGTATATTGGTCACCTCGCCCGAGTCGGACAGCAGGTCTATGTTGCCGTTTATGTACCCCACCACCAACTGACGGTTCTTGAAGTCATATCCCGCCGTACACACCACATTCTCCGACAGCCCCGTGTCGGCGTTAAGCCATTTCCACTCGTCGTTGTCCTTGTCGTAACGGTACAACTGGCCGTAAGGTCGGTTGAAACCGGCCACCCGCACGTCGTACACATCTTTCAGAGCTATGAAATACGTGTATTTCGGAGAATCGATAATGCGGTAAGTCTGGCCGTCATAGCTCAGATGCTGCTTCCACTCCACGGCCTGTGCCGGCACCGCCCACATCATAAGCAGCATTACCAGAGTCACGAACCAGTCGCGGAAAGCCCTGAATGCGCGGCCGCGATGGGATATGGCGTTTTTCGCCTCGGGACTCATGCGGGCGAACGTCTCGCCCGTCTCCCCGGCAATGAATACGGGATCGTAGCCGAATCCGGACTCGCCGCTGCGCTCGCGCGCTATCTCGCCGTCCACGCGGCCCTCGAACGTGCGGGCGTTGCCCTCGGCATCCACGTATGCCAGCATGGTCGAGAAATGCGCCCTGCGGTCGTCCTTGTCCTCCATGTTCTGAAGCAGCTTGCGCATATTGGCCTCCGAGTCATGGCCCGTGCCCGCATACCGCGCGCTCAGCACACCCGGCTCGCCGCCGAGGGCGTCCACCATCAGCCCCGTGTCGTCGGCCACACACGCCACGCCGTAATGCTCCTGCACATAGCGCGCCTTCTGCAAGGCGTTCCCCTCCAGTGTGGCCTGCGTCTCCGGCAGGTCCTCCCGGCACCCTATCTCGCCCAGAGACACCAGTTCCACGGCCGGTCCCAATATGGCCCGCGCCTCCTCTATCTTATGCTTGTTGTTCGTAGCAAATACCAGTCGTTTCATCTTATTTATAACGAAATGATGGCGGCTATATTACATGATCGGAGGGTGCGGCGGTCGGGGAATGTGAGTTCCCTTTGCGTCGCACCCTCGTCGCAGAGTCCGGGCTTGGCGGAATGTCTATACTCCCGGTTGTCAGGTCAGGTTGTTATTATCTCGCGGGCCATGGTGGCGATGGTCCGGGCCGTGCGGTTCACTAATGAACGAGGAAGCCACACCGTCCGGTCGTGGCCGTCGTCCTTAACCTCGGCCACGGGCAGATACTGCGCGCTTACCACGGTGGCGCCCGTCTTGGTGCCGTCCGCTATCAGATACCGTCCGTCGGGGCGGTTCTCCAGCCGCAGTCCGGGCAGGCTGTAGCCGTGCATCACGGCCTGTGGCTCGCGCCAGTCGGTCAGGCTGCGCGGCCAGTCGCTCATCCGGAATTCCACCAGCCGCAGGAAGTCGTCAGGCACTTTCATCTCAAGCCGGCTGCCCGTGGCCTTCACATTCTTGCCGCCACACAGGCTCAGTGTCTCGTCGATGTCGCCGAAATCAGCTTCGCGCATCGTCTTCGACGCCCCTTCCGGCACCAGCTCGCCCGCCAGCCGGCTCAGCTCCATACCCGGGTCGCCGAACACCTCGGCCGCCGCTATCTCCTCCATGTCCTCGTCAAGCAGCATCACCGCCCGACGCGTGAGCCACGTCACCGGCACGTTCATCGCATCCGGAAGATTTTGCCGCTATCGAAATAGCTGCTGTCCTCTATCAGCCGCTGCAACGCCGCGTTGTCGGTGGTGAAGGTGGCCGGGGTCTGGCCGTAACCCGAATAGCTGCCGCCCTTGAAATGAACCTTCACCACTCCGTATCCGGCAGGTATCAGAGCCTGCCATTCCATCAGCCGCACGCCGTAGGTGCGCCTCTCTTTCTTTCTGTTCGTGTCCATAATCGTTGACTTGAATTAGAGTTCATCACACAGTGGCCTCGCCTCTCCACAGGCTCCAGTCGCCGCCTACGCACACCCATACCTGGCCGATGCGTGCGGAGGCCGAGATTCCCTTGCAGTCGTTCAGCAGATAGTACAGGCAGCCCTCCTGCGGATTCTCGGGAGCCGTCTCCTTGTCCCACATCCTGAACACCGTGGAATCCGTCTCGCGCTCCTCGCCCTCGCCGTCTATCCAGATGTGGCAGCTTCCCTTCAATGCCAGGGCGTCCCATATCAGGATTCCGTTGCGGGTGGCCTCCTGCCCGTCCACGCGGTCGCTGAAGCTATGCTCGGAGCTGTACACATAGTGCACCAGGCGGTTCTCGCCTATCAGGGCGCCCGAATTGCTCCAGCCAAGACGGTCCAGCGTAGGCTCGCGCTTGATCTCGATGTCGCCGAACACCGTGTGGAAGTTCGTCACCGGCCAGCCGAGACTGTTCACCTTGCTTGTGATCTGGATCTCGGGATGCTTGCTGTAGTCCACGCCCTGTATCTGCTCCAGCAGGTTCTTGCCGGCCAACAGCAACGCCGTCTTGGGCACGTCCTCGCCGGTGAAGAACATCTTGGCCAGGGCTATGATCTTCTCGATGGTCCACTTTCCCTCGTGCTGCATCTCGCGCTTGAACTGCCATCTCAAGCCCTCGGTGCAATAAACCGTCTGCAATCCAAGGCCTTCCACGTTCACCTTGAATTTGCCGGGACGGCCTGCCCACAGCGTGCGGTTGCCACGTACCTTGAAGTTGGATATGGCCTGCTCGGCCAGGATGGCGTTAGTGAAGGGGATGTGCTTTCGCTGGCTCTCGAAGTAATCGCTCACCACCTGGTTCATGCCGCGTTTCTGCAGATATACGCGCGTGGCCTGGGGCACTATCAGCTCGGGGTCCACAGTCTTCTGCGTCTCGGCCAGCGAATTGGACAGTATCACGCATCGCGATCCCTCCGGGATGGGCGGCAGCGACGAGAACTCGTCCGACGTCTGGCGGCGATAGCCGTTCACGGCACGCACTATGGGATTGTTGGTGGCGTTGTCTATGCCGGTCACATACAGCATCAGTGCCTTGCCGGGAGTGGTCACGCCTGTCTCGTCACATCCGTCCACGCCGGGCACAAGCAGCGTGCTGCACGGGCGCACCAACGCCTGGTCCGCGCTATCCAGGGGCAGAGTGCTCTGGATGCCGCCGCCGGCCACGCTGCCGACGGTCACAACGCTGCTGCGCGGCTCGTCCACCATGTAATGGTCTATCTCCGGCGAACTTACCTTCACGCGCTTGGCCTGAAGCATCAGGTTCATCAGCGGAGTGTCGTCCGAGTTGAACCGGAACAACTCCTGGTCTATGTCGGTTTCCATCAGATGGCCGGGGGCCATGCCGCCTGTCATGTCGGCCACTGCACTCACGGTTACGCCCTTCGTGGGCTTGCTCAGTTCTATTGTCTCGCTCATAATTAATTAGTAATTAGTGATTAATGATTAGTGGTTAATAAAAAATTTTTGTTATAGGTTATCGGGCGCTGCGTGCCAGATCGAAAATCGAGAATGCGTGTGTGGTCGCACCGGCGCCATGTCCGCCTCCGGGATGAGGAATGCCGTCGCTGTCGTTGCGCGTCAGCAGCCTCTCCTCGATGGCGGCGTTGCGCCCCCTGATCTCGCCGGCGGCATCGGCTTCCTTCACCGCCCGTTCGTAGTCCAGGCCTAAGGCAATCAGCCGGACCGTCTCGTCCGTTATCATGCCGGCCTCAATTTCCGCTTGCAGACCCGTCAGCGTTTCCTGCAGGCTGCCTTCAAGTTCAGGTTTGCCGAGAGTGGCCGCAATCTCGGAGGCCTCCGGCACCTTCAGTCCTTCCGTTTCCGAAGTCTCTGTCCCGGCATCCTCCGGATTGTCTTCTTCGGCCGCAGGACTGACTTCCTGCACTTCTTCCGCTTCCCGCACTTCCTGCATTTCCTGCACCTCCTGCGCCTCCTGCGGAGTCTGACGCGCCTCGGCGTCATCTTCCTTCGGTTTCTTCTTTTTGAATAGTTCCATAATTGTTTGTTTTGGTTGACGTTGCAAAATTAGCCCCTTATCCTCCCCTTGTTTCCTTATCCGTTAAGAAACTGTTTAAATTTATTTTCAATGGATTTTGAGAAGATTTTTGAGATGTTTTCGCAAGTTGAGAAAGGAGAAACCTTTCGGTTGCGACTGCCGAAACTTGGCGAAAACAGCCAAAAAGATTCTTAAAAATCCATGAAAGAATCCATATAAAAATTTATTCGTAATAAATTTAAACAGTTTCTAAAACCGTCGTTGTCACTCGAACGAAAAGTCGAACCGCGAACCGTCGAACAGCCGGTCTACCGTCAGGTCTGAACCCGTCCCGGTCACCCTCCTGATTCTGTCCGGGGTATAGAACTGTCCGATATTGTCGGCGTCCATGGCGGTGCATTGCTTGATGAAATCGTCGAAACACAGCATCATGTCGGACAGCGCCGTCAGCGAATTGCGCGTCTGCTGGTTGTAAAGCGTACCCGACATGGAACCGGAATCCAGCTTCCCCTGCAACGCCCCGTTCACGCCCGATATGTCCTCCATCATCTTCATCTGGATGTTCAGCAGTTCAGTCAGGCCAATGTCCGTGCATTTGGAACTGATCTGCTGCGGCAGCGGCTCGCCGGCATGGGGCCGGAACAATATCACCCCGTCAAACCGGCTCCATTCCTCGGCCACCGCATCGAGGTCCACGCCCTTGGGCAACGCGTTCTCCGGCATCAGCAGCACACCCTTGGCCGACGACTTCAGTATCCAGTCGTACATCGAGATCAGGCGGTTGGTGTATTTCTGCTGGTCGATGATGTCGCTCTCGAAGCTGTGTATCTCGCCGTTGATGTACGGATATGCCTTGAACACGTACGGATGGCCGCCATGCCTGTAGGGCGATACGCCCGAGTCTATCACCACTCCATCGGGCGACAGGAAGCTCCAGCGCCATTCGTCGTCGACATACCAGCGCGTCTCAACCTCCGGAATGCCCTCCCTGCGCCGGCGCCGGTTCTCGTCCATCACCGCGGCATACATCTCGCGGTCCACCTTCCAGCATCGTCCCGTCGCCCGGTCATGGCAATGCCAGCGCGCCGGATAGGTACGTTCCCATATCTCCCATACGCGGCACGTCCGGTCGTAAGCCGTCACGGACAGGTCGCCATAGCATTTCACCAGCCGTTCGCGCTTCTCCTCGCTGTCGGCGAATGTAGCCAGCAGCGTCGCCGGAGTCATGTCGTGGATCTCACCTATCAGCGAAATGTCCCAGCCCCGGAAATCACGGCCGCTCATATCCATGAAGAACCTGTCGGGCTGCACGAAGTCGGTCCAGCAGTCGCTGACGCGCCCCTTGCGGCCATACCACTTCTTGTGCACGCACATCCCCGATATAAGAAATTCCTCCATGGTGCGGGCATACACCTCGCCAAGCCGGTTCAGCTCCGCATTGTAGCGCAACAGCCGCTGCATCGTCGCCGCCTGCATCGCTTCCGACCCGTCGCGGGCCGTACACACCGGCTGCACATACCGATTGCGGAACACGCCCAGCACATTGCGCACCAAGCGCCGTATCAGATTGTTTTTCAATGGCGTGCGTCCCTGGTTGCGCATCTCCGCCTCCTCGCTCATCAGCCCTCCGGCCGTCTCCACCATGTCGCTCCACTGGTCGCCGTAAGTGAACCGTTTGCACCGGTCGCGGTCCTGCCGGTACCGGTTCATCGCATTCCAGCTGCTCTGTGCCCGGTTCAGCAGATCGTCGGCCACGAACTGTTCATTGTTCCCTAACAATAGTTTCTCCATTTCTTTTTTCCGGCAAAATTACCGGAACCGCGCCCCTCCGTTTCCTTATCCGTTAAGATTAATGGTCGTCATACTTTGTTTCTGTATATCTGATTTTTTTGTTAACTTTGTTGCCTGTAAACTTCATTATGAAGTCAGACTCTGAATAATGTTTAAACGAACTTACCTGATCGCCACCGTCATTTTAGCCTCGGCATGCCCTTACTCATCCGCCACGGACACCGACAGCATCGTCGCTCCGACCGAAAAAAACAACTGGGGTGCGAAACTTATAAAGTCGCCATTCGGCCTGAGCATCGACCTGCAGACCAAGTATGTATGGCGAGGCATGGAGATGATGACCGAAAAATCCGCTCCCGTCCTGTTCCCTTCCGTCAACTATTCGTGGAAGGGTCTTTACGTTTACTTCATGGGTGGCTATGCCGTCAACGGCCGTTACGCCGAGGTGGACGCGGGCATCAGCTACACGCTGCATGATTTCACTCTCGGAATCTACGACTACTATTACCCTACCGTCAGCGGAAAGAAGGATAAATACATGGGTGGAGGCCGGCACACGGGCCACTGGCTGGAAGCATGCCTGACTTACGAACCATCCCGATTCCCGTTCCGAGCTTCGATCAGCAATTTCTTCTACGGTGCCGACAAATACACCGATGCCGACGGCAAGGAAAAGCAGGCCTATTCAACATATCTGGAAATAGGCACATACTACGACTTCCTGCACAGCAACCGCATATCGCTCACCGCCGGCGCGGCACTGAACAAATCATGCTACAACGACTATAAGCACGACTTCTCGGTAGTGAACCTCGAGCTGAAATACACCTACACCGTCCGTTTCAAGAGCGGTTGGCGGCTGCCCCTGCATGTGGCGTATATCTACAACCCGGCGTTCGACAAGTCGTACGTAAACTTCATAGCCAATTTCGCCTTCTGACCCATGCCTTCCACCACACGCAACGCAATCATAATGGCGGCCGGGACCTCCACCCGGTTCGTGCCTCTGTCGGCAGAGATTCCCAAGGGTCTGCTACGTGTCAACGGCGAGGTGCTTATTGAGCGACAGATACGCCAGCTGCAGGAAGCCGGCATCACGGACATAACCGTCGTGGTGGGTTATAAGGCCGGGATGTTCGGATATCTGAAGGACAAATACGGCGTCAGTCTGGCATACAACGAGGATTATTACCGTTACAACAACACGTCGTCGCTGATGCGCGTGCTGGACAGACTGGGCGACACATACATCTGCAGCTCCGACAATTATTTCCCCCGCAACGTTTTCATGGAGGAGCCCGAAGGCAGCTATTACAGCGCTCTCTATGCCGAAGGTCCCACCCGCGAATACTGCATTTCCACCGATGCCGACGGCTTCATCAGGGCTGTCACAATCGGTGGCCGCGACTCCTGGTATATGGTGGGACATGTCTATTTTTCGTGTGATTTCAGCCGAAAGTTCCGGGAGATATTGAGCCGCGACTACGAACTGGAGTCTACCCGCCTCGGATATTGGGAGGATGTGTACATCTACCATATCGCGGAGCTGCCTGAAATGAGGGTACACAGATACCGCGAACACGACATTGAGGAATTCGATACGCTTGACGAACTGAGGCAATTCGACACGAGTTATCTTAAGGACACCCGTTCGTCGGTCATAAAGCATCTGGCGCATGAGTTGCAATGCGGCGAGGAGGAGCTGCACGGTTTCTCACACGTCCCGCATCAGGGCGACAGCCTGTTGTTCCGCTTCGTCAAGGGCGATGACGCCTACGAATACGACGGGGCCTCCCATCAAATCAGAAAGATATGAACATCGATATAACACATCTGCTTGGCGCCATTTTTCCTGACCGGGATATACGCACAGCCGTAATCACCAGGATAGGAGGAATGAGCAACATAAACTTCAGGATCGATCTTGGCTGCAGCAAGTATGTGCTGCGCGTTCCCGGCAATGGCTCCGACGGCATGGTGGAACGCGCCAACGAGGAATACAACGCGATGGAAGCCTCCAGATTAGGCATCAATCCACCGGTACGTTACTTCAACACGCTCAACGGCATCAAGCTCGCCGACTTCGTGGAGGGCGCCGAGACTCTGACCGCCATCACCGTGCAGCGGCACGACAACATGCGCAAGATCGCCGACATATACCGCACCCTGCACGCTTCGGGCATACGTTTCAGAAACGAGTTCAACATTTTCCGCGAAATCGACAAGTACGACAGCCTGATGGCCGCCGCCAACGCCACGATGTACCAGGGTTGGGAGGTTGTACGCCCCGGAGTGATGGCTCTGGAAGGATATCTCGACTCATTGGGCATCGAACTGAAACCATGCCACAACGATGCACTGTACGACAACTTCATAAAGGCTCAGGACGGCACCATCTATCTGATTGACTGGGAATATTCAGGCATGAACGACCCGATGGCAGACTTCGCCGCGCTGTTTCTGGAAGCCGGATTCGCGAAGGAAAACGAGGACTATATTCTCGACCGGTATTTTGGAGGCAACGTACCCGGCAATGCCCGCGAGAAGATTCTGTGCTATCAGATCCTCTGGGATTATCTGTGGGCGCAGTGGACTGTCATCAAGGAAGCGAAAGGCGATGACTTCGGCACCTACGGCCCCGACCGTTACAACCGTGCCATCGAAAACCTGACTAAGATAAAGAATTGACTGATGGAAACTGTGAATAGAAAGATCGACTGGATCACCATGCTGATACCTTTCGCCATCGTCGTGGCGCTGATGGGCATATTCATGATTGCCCCTGAACAGTCCAAATCCACTGTCGACTCCCTCAGGGATTTCTTCGGCAACACCATAGGCATATACTATCCCATTCTTGCCATCGGCAGCGTGGCGTGCGCGCTGTATGTGGCGATGAACAACAGATACGGCTCCATCCGGCTTGGCACAACCGACCGTCCGGCATACAGCGACTTCAAGTGGGGCACCATGATATTCACCTCCACCATGGCGGCCGACATCATGTTCTATTCCCTGATAGAATGGGCTCTCTATGGCGGCGAGCGGCACGTGCAGGACCTGGGCGGCACGCAGGCATGGGCCGAAACCTTCACCCTGTTCCACTGGGGCCCGCTGGCATGGGGCTTCTACGTGATCCTTGCCGTATGCTTCGGCTTCATGATGCATGTGCGCAAGCGCGACCGGCAGCGTTTCTCCGAGGCATGCCGTCCGCTGCTGGGACACAGGGTCGACGGGTTCTGGGGTAAGCTGATTGACGTCATCGCCATTTTCGCCATTGTATGCGCCACCGCCACCACCTTCTCCCTCGCCACCCCGCTGCTCACCAAGGCAATGGGGCAGGTGTTCGGTTTTCAGGTCACCACCGGGGTCACTATCACCGTCCTGCTGCTGATCTGCGCCGTATACACCGTCACCGTACTGTTCGGAGTTAAGGGAATCAGCCGTCTGGCACAGATATGCTCCTACCTGTTCTTCGCCGTGCTGCTATATTTCCTGTTTCTGGGCGGAGAGACACGATACATCGTCGAGACCGGAGTGCAGTCCGTGGGCAACATGACGCAGAACTTCATCGGTCTGGCCACATACATGGATCCGCTGCGCGAAAACGGTTTCGCGCAGAACTGGACCGTATATTACTGGGCCTACTGGCTGGTGTGGTGCGTGGCCACGCCATTCTTCATCGCCCTTATATCCAAGGGACGGACACTGCGCAATGTGGTTTACGGCACTTTCGGCTGGGGACTGGCCGGAACATACATGTCCTTCATCATTTTAGGCGGCTACGGCCTGGCGCAGCAACTCAAGCATGGCGTGGACTCCATCGGATTCATCGCCGACGGAGGCGAGATGTACGATGCCATCCTCATGATATTCGACACGCTCCCCCTCCCCGCCGTGGCTCTGATGCTGCTGGTCATCACCATGATTGCCTTCTACAGCACCACTCTGGACGGTATCACTTACGTCACATCGTCATACAGCTACAATCATATCTCGCCCGACGATGAGCCTTCGCGCCGGGTCCGTGCCTTCTGGAGTGTGATGCTCATCCTGCTCCCCATCGCCCTGCTGTTCGCGCAGAACTCGCTATACAGCCTGCAGGGGGTCACCATCATCGCGGCATTCCCCGTAGGAATACTGTTAATCCTTATTGTCATAAGTTTCTTTAAGGATTGCAACAGATTCACAGGCATCACTCATTCAAATAAAAATTGTTAACTTTGCAGTTATGATTGACCCTAATACACAAGCCGAGCTGCGGGCCCGCTACAATCCCGACGGGTCCGAGTTGCGGCGTGCGCAGCTGCGCATGCTGGAGATGCTGAAGTTCATCGATTCATTCTGCAGCGAACACGACATACGTTATTGGCTCGATGGCGGCACACTGCTCGGAACCATGCGCCACGGCGGATATATACCCTGGGACGACGACACGGACATAGCCATGACCCGGCAGGATGCGGAAAAATTCAAGCGTCTGATGCTTGAGCTGCATCCACATCCCGATTTCGTGCTGCAATGCCGGGAAACCGACCCCGGTTTCTTCGGATTCTGGAATGTGTTGCGCGACCTCAAGTCTGAATACGTACAGGACAGCGGACTGCACCGTCGGCGTAACTTACGAGGCCTGCAGGTGGACATCTTCCCTTTTGAACCGCATCAGAACAGGTTGCTTCAACGGCTGTCGGGCACCCTGGCCAACAGACTGGTGGAACGCCCGCTGATGCGTTCCGCTTCGGCTGACGTTGGTTCACGATACAGGTTCCTGACCCGATGGCTGTTCCCGGCATTCCGGGCATTAGGCCGAGTCTCGGCCTCCTCCCGACTGCGGCTCAGTCCCGGATGCCCATGGTATCACTCCGTGGCGTCAGCTACGGTATTCCCTTTGACCAAAGCCGTTTTCGAAGGTCATGAGTTTCCGGTCCCCGCAGATTCTGACGCTTATCTCTCCTCCGTCTATGGCGACTGGCGTCAGATTCCCGACTCTGATAATATCGCGACTCACGACACTAAGTTCCTTTTTTTCGAATAAATTGCCTAAGATAATCGGATTTAGTAACTTTGCACTGTTTTTCCGTAATACATTCCCGAAACATACAACACGATATAAATGGAATATAATCATCAGGACATCGAGAAGCGCTGGCAGCAATACTGGCGCGACAACAATATCTACAAGGTGGACGTGGATTCGTCCAAGCCTAAATTTTACGTGCTCGACATGTTCCCCTATCCGTCGGGAGCCGGTCTGCACGTGGGCCATCCGTTAGGCTACATCGCCTCCGACATCTACGCCCGATATAAGCGGCAGAACGGCTTCAACGTGCTGCATCCCATGGGTTACGACGCATACGGCCTCCCCGCCGAGCAGTATGCCATCCAGACCGGGCAGCATCCCGAAATAACCACCGTCAGCAACATCAACAACTATCGCAGTCAGCTCGACATGATCGGCTTCAGCTTCGACTGGAGCCGCGAGGTGCGCACCTGCGACCCGGAATATTACCGATGGACCCAGTGGGCGTTCATCCGCATGTTCAACTCATATTATGACCTGGACGCTGACAAGGCCATGCCTATATCCGGCCTGGTGGAGCGTTTCGCCGCCAACGGCACCGAGGGCGTCAACGCGGCGGACACAAAGCCCATGCGTTTCACCGCCGCCGAATGGAACGCCATGTCCGAGCGCGAACAGGCCGACGTGCTGATGAACTACCGCATCGCATATCGCGGCGAGACTATGGTGAACTGGTGTCCGGCCCTCGGCACCGTTCTGGCCAACGACGAGGTTTCGGAAGGCCTCTCCGTTCGCGGCGGCCATCCCGTCGAGCAGAAGATGATGAGCCAGTGGTGCCTGCGCGTCTCGGCCTACGCGCCGCGCCTCCTCTCCGGTCTCGACACACTGAACTGGAGCGAAAGCCTCAAGGAGACCCAGCGCAACTGGATAGGCCGCAGCGAGGGTGCCGAAATGAACTTCAGGGTGGCCGACCGGGACCTGAACCTCGAGATATTCACCACCCGCGCCGACACCATCTTCGGCGTCACCTTCATGGTGCTCGCTCCGGAGTCCAAATATGTGCCCCTGCTCACCACTCCCGAGCAGAAGCCGCTGGTAGACGCCTATCTTGACGAGGTGAAGCACAAGACCGAGCGCGAGCGCCAGATCGAGAAGCGCGTGTCGGGCGTGTTCACCGGCAGCTATGCCGTCAATCCCCTCACGGGTCAGAACATTCCCGTCTGGGTGTCCGACTATGTGCTGGCCGGCTACGGAACGGGCGCCATCATGGCAGTTCCTGCACACGACAGCCGCGACTACGCATTCGCACGCCATTTCGACCTTCCTATCATACCCCTTATCGAGGGTGCCGACGTCTCCGAGCAGTCGTTCGACGCCAAGGAGGGCATCATGATGAATTCCAAGGGTCCGAAACTCGACCTGAACGGCCTGACTGTCAAGGAGGCCATAGCACGTACCAAGCAGTTTATCGAAGCCGAGGGCATCGGCCGCGTCAAGGTCAACTACCGCCTGCGCGACGCCATCTTCAGCCGCCAGCGCTATTGGGGCGAACCCTTCCCCGTATATTACAAGGACGGCATGGCATGTATGCTGCCCGAATCCGAGCTGCCCCTGCAGCTCCCTGCCGTCGACTCATATCTTCCCACCGAGGACGGCCAGCCCCCGCTGGGCCGCGCCAAGGACTGGAAGACCAGGGAGGGCTATCCCATCGAGGTATGCACCATGCCCGGTTTCGCCGGCAGCTCGGCCTACTACCTGCGCTACATGGACCCGCACAATTCGGAGGCCCTCGTGGGCAAGGAAGCCAACGCCTACTGGCGTAACGTCGACCTGTATGTGGGCGGCGCCGAACACGCCACGGGTCACCTGATATATTCCCGCTTCTGGAACAAGTTCCTGTACGACCTTGGCGTCGTGGCCGAGCCGGAGCCTTTCAAGAAACTGGTGAACCAGGGCATGATACAGGGCCGCAGCAACTACGTTTACCGCATCAAAGGCACCAACACGTTCGTCAGCAAGGGCCTGAAGAAAGACTACGACACCACGCCCATCCGCGTGGACATCAGCATGGTCGACAACGACGTGCTCGACACCGAGGCGTTCAGGAAATGGCGCCCCGACTTCGCCGACGCCGAATTCATTCTCGAGAACGGCAAGTACGTGTGCGGCTACGCCGTGGAAAAGATGTCCAAGTCCATGTTCAACGTCGTCAACCCCAACGACATCGTTGAGCGTTACGGCGCCGACACGCTGCGCCTGTATGAGATGTTCCTCGGCCCCGTGGAGCAGTCCAAGCCCTGGGACACCAACGGCATCGACGGCGTCAACCGCTTCCTGCGCAAGCTCTGGAGCCTGTTCGACAACGCCGACCTCGCTTCCGACGCCCCCATGACCCCGCAGGAGGCCAAGACCGTCAACAAGCTGGTGAAGAAGGTGACGCAGGACATCGAGAATTTCTCGTACAACACATCGGTATCTGCATTCATGATTGCAGTCAACGAACTGTCGTCCATGAAGTCGCGCAACCGTCAGGCCATGGACATCATCACACGCCTCATCGCCCCCTTCGCGCCCCACATCGCCGAGGAATTCTGGCACCGTCTCGGCCACGACACCAGCGTGGTTGACACCGCATGGCCCGAGGTAGACGAAAGCGCGCTGGTGGAAGACACGGTGAAATATCCCGTCAGCTTCAACGGCAAGACCCGTTTCAGCATCGAGGTAGCCGCCGGCTCCGACAAGGCCGCCGTGGAGCAGGCCGCCCTCGCCGACCCCAACGCCGCCAAATGGCTTGACGGCAAGCAGCCCAAGAAGGTTATCGTCGTCCCCAACCGCATCGTCAACATCGTGCTCTGACCCCGGACCCGACGGTCCAAGACCCCGACATCCACTAAAAAAACAAGGAGCGCCTCTCGACGCTCCTATTTTTGTGGTATTTTAGTGGCGCGGACACTCCGTGCCGCACAAGTATATTAGACAGGAGAACAGTAGGGCAGGAGCCGCTGCGACCGGGATGACGACGTCCACGTCGTCAATGCACTACCGACTATCTCCTGTTCCTCCTGTTATCCTGTCTAAAAAACTCTTGTCGGGTTGATGCGCCCGCGCCACTACTGTCACAGCGCGTAGATCAGATTGTCGAACATGGTCGGGCTGATCTCGCTATCGGTAAACCTCAGGCCCAATATCCTGCGACGCGTGGACAATGTTCCCTTGGCTCGGCCTATCAGAACACAAAGCTGCGTCGGCGTGACCCCGCACTTTATCAGCAGCATTATACGGTAGGCATCCGTCTTTATCTTGCCCGGTGACAACAGCTGCAGACGTCGGTCGAAATTCGGCGATGCCTCTATGATGACCGAGTGCAGTTCGCCCCATAACGGACTCGCATCCGGAATCGCCCGTTTCTCTTTGATGTACTCCTGTAATTCCGCGTATGCCCGCGAGTTTCCGATTTCCGGCGACAGGGGCAACCGCTTCTTCTTGCTGTCGCACACAGCCGTCAGCTCGACGATCAGCTGTCGGCGCAGGTCTTCTGCCGTCGCTTCGGGTTCTACTTCAGACGTCACTTCGGACGCCACTTCTGATGTAGGCTCCGATTCCTGTCCGGAATCTTCTCCCTTTGCGTCACCCGCTTCCAATTGTTTTCTCAGC
>DESI01000017.1 GCA_002361235.1 Porphyromonadaceae bacterium UBA3318
TTTAGCGGACAGTAATAAAAATAAATAAAAGGCAATGTGAATAGCGTTGCGTCGCATTTCCTTATTCAAATAAAAACAGACGGTCTCATGACAAGACCGTCCGTTTGTTACAATGTAATTCCAAACCTCTAAGAAAGCAGCCGGGCTCTATTTGTCAAGACTGTAATATTCATCGTCTGTCACCGGTTCAAGCCATTCATTCGATGTGTTCTCGCCGGGTATTTCAAATGCAAGATGCGCAAACCATGAGTCTTTGGCCGCTCCGTGCCAGTGCTTGGTGTTGGTGGGAATATGAACCACTGTGCCTGGAAGAATTTCGACGGCAGGCTTCCCCTCTTCCTGATACCATCCGCGGCCGGCCACGCCTACGAGCATCTGGCCTCCGCCTTTCACGGCCTTGTGGATATGCCAGTTGTTGCGGCAACCCGGCTCGAAAGTGACGTTGAAGAACGGTATCTGCTCCGTGGAAATCGGGGCGAGATAGCTGTTGCCGGTGAAATATTTGGCGAAAGCGGTGTTGGGTTCTCCGATCGGGAATATCATCGACCGCTGGAACCGGGCTTTGGCATCATCGCCTTTGATGTCATCACTCCATACATCCTTTGCCAGTCGGAACGCTCCCCATGCCTTGGGCCATCCGGCATAAAAGGCGATATGGGTGATAATCTCGGCAGCCTCCGTGCGTGTGATTCCGTTTTTCTTCGCTTCCTGAAGATGGAACGTCAGGGAAGAATCGGTGATGCCTTGCGAAATGAGCGAAGTGATCGTCACAAGGCTGCGGTCGCGCAGCGAAAGGAGGTCGTTGCGGCTCCAGACCTCCCCGAACAATATGTCGTCGTTGAGATACGCGAACTCCGGGGCGAAGTCGCCAAGCTGTTGGCGCCCCGCTGTCTGAACTATCTTTTGTTGTGCCATAATCATCTGACTTGATGCCGCCAACAAGACGGCGGTTAACAATGCCTTTCTCATACATTCTTGCCCATTTCGTATGCCTGCCGGAGAGAAGGATGCCCGATTACCTCGCCGGGAGAAGTCACTCCCCCTGCGAAGACTGTTCCTGCGAGACGGGCCTTCCCGAAGCAGTCAATCCAGCCGGTAAGTCCGCCCACCGCACGTTCGGGTGTTGACGGTTCATCCTCGGCAGCGCTGGTGAGCATGTATATGTCGCGGAAACGGTAGTCCGATGGATAGAGTGGATTCGCACGGTCGAGAAGGGTCTTCAGCTGTCCCGCCATTTCGTAATAATAAATGGGCGAGGCGAACACAATTACATCGGCATCACGCATCTTTCCCACTATCGCAGGCGCATCATCGCGGAGCACACATTGCAATGTTTTCTGACAAGTCAGACAGCCTGTGCAGAATCTGATTTCTTTTCCGCGAAGCGAGATGATTTCGACTTCATTGCCGCTGTCGGCCGCACCGCGTGCGAACTCCCCGGCCAAAGCCTCCGAGTTGCTGTTCACACGAAGGCTTGATGATATTACAATAATTTTCTTCATTTTATCTATATCTTTTTTATGAATCTTGCAGGCACTCCACCGACAATTGTCCGTGGCTCCACATCTTTCGTCACCACGGCTCCGGCGGCGATTGTCGCCCCGTCTCCGACTGTAACTCCGGGTGTTATGGTAACGTTTGCTCCTATCCACACATCCTTGCCTATGCGAATCGGTCTGAATGTCATCGAGCCACGCTTTGCAGGATCGGGGTCATGGTTTATGGTAGCCATTACGCAGTTGTGTCCTATAAGAGAGCCGTCGCCTATGAAAATGCCTCCCTGGTCCTGAAACTTGCAGCCCATATTGATGAAGACATTCCTGCCGATATGCAGGTTCTTGCCATAATCGGAATATACCGGAGGGAAAAGTCCGACGGAGCTGTCTATTTCCATACCGGTTAATCGCGACAGCAAAGAGCGTAATTCTTCAGGAGTATGATAGCTGCTGTTGATTTCCATTGTTATGCGTATGGCTTCCTGTGAGGCTTCATGCATAAACCGGTGTTCGGGGGAATTGTCTATAACCGTTCCATGAACGGCTATATATTCATTGTATTCCTGTGGAGTCATATCTGTTCAGTTATTGGTGTGAAATTCATGTCTGAACACACTCGGGCTTTTGCCTGTCACACGCTTGAAAAGCCGGGTGAAATGTTGCGGATACTGGAAGCCGAGGTCGTATGCAATGACGCTTATGTCGGTATCGGTTGATGCCAGACGTCTTTTCGCCTCTTTTATTAAACATAGAGTGATTATGTCCTGCGGAGTGCTGCCGGTCTCCCGTTTTATAAGGTCACCGAAATATCCGGGCGTCAGATTTGCCTTTTCAGCGAAATATGAAACTTTGGGAACCTCGTTCACTGTCGAACCGTCAGAGTAAATCCGGGAGAGTTCGTTCTCGAATGCCGCGACGACAGATGAATTGACCTTATGGCGCGTGATGAACTGACGGTCATAAAACCTGTTCAGGTATTCAAGAAGGAGCTGGATATTGGCGGAAATAAGGTCGGCCGAATGACTGTCGACCGGATGCTCCAGTTCCAGACTTATTTTTTCAAGACAATCCAGAAATATCTTCCTTTCAGCCTCAGACAAGTGCAATGCCTCACGCTGGGAATAGCCGAAGAAACCGAAACTGTCTATTTTGGATGCCAATGGCGTTCCGCATATCAGATCAGGGTGAAACATCAGTCCGACAACATCGGGAGCCATCGACTCGCCTGTGCTGTCGACATCAATCACCTGCCCCGGAGAGAAGCTGACGATTGTCCCTTCCTGATAATCGTAATGTTCGCGCCCGTATTTCAGCGTACAGTTCACACCGTTTTTGAGAAACAGGGCATACACTCCGTAGCTCATACGTATGCGACCGATACCCCTTGTGGCTTTCTTAAGGTCAATGACTGAGACGAGCGGATGGAGCGTTGTCAGTCCGAACAGTTTGTTATATGCGTCGATCGAGTCGAGCGTCACTGTAGTCGTATCTGTTTTCATACGGCAAAATTAGCCATTATATTTCAGGTTTTTATAATAATCTTCAAATATGGTAGCTGATACCATAATCGTGGTAAGCGCAACTGACGGATAGTGCCTAATTTTGCATCGTAAAATAATCCTTTAACGAAATACTTAGATGAAAAATATTTTTAGCATCCTTCTGGTTCTGCTGGCGGTCACGTTTTCTGCCTATGCCACAAAAAGCCCGGATAGAAACAATGACGGCCAACATACCAAAACGCTGGTGGCCTTTTTCTCGGCGCAAGGACACACCAAGGCAGCGGCAGGAAAAGTCGCAGCGGTCACGGGAGGCGATCTGTTTGAGATTGTTCCGGTAAATATCTATACCGAAGAAGACCTTGACGGCTGGAATGAAAGTGCAAGAGGTACGCATGAGTCAAAAGACCGCACGACACGCCCCGAAGTTGCAAATAAGGTTGACGGCTTTGAAAAATATGACACCATTTTTCTTGGATTCCCAATCTGGTGGTTTACCGCACCTACCATAATAAACACATTTCTTGAACAATATGATACGGAAGGCAAGGTCATTATTCCATTCGCAACATCAGGAGGCAGCGAATATGGCGATACAGAAAACGATTTGCGTGTGTCCGCACCCAAGGCGATATTCAAGCCTGGAAAAGTCCTTAACGGAATGGATGAGTCACAAATTAATGATTGGATTGGCAACTTAAAATAAGTATATGGTATGCTTCCCATTGATCGTACAGCAAGATTTATTCTTGTTTTCATCTCATTGACAGCGACAATCATGGCTATGGCGCAAAACAAGCTTTACCTTACGGTAGGCAATCGGACTATGACGGCTACGTTGGCAGAAAACGCGGCCACAAGAAGCCTTGTCAGACTTCTTGAATCCGAGCCTGTTACTGTAAATATGTCCGATTATGGCAGTTTTGAAAAAGTCGGAGAATTGCCACAATCATTACCGGCATCCGATTCCCGGATAACTGCCACTCCGGGGGATATAATGCTCTACCAAGGTCAAAACATGGTCATATTCTATGGCTCTAATACATGGAGCTATACACCTTTGGGGAAAATTGACGGAATGACTGCCGCTTCTTTGCGAGAGTTCCTTGGAAACGGAAATGTCGATATGACGTTGTCGGTATCAAACACATCAGGATTAGCTGATGTTGATTATGACAAGGAAGAAGAACGTATTGTTTACGATCTTCAAGGAAACAGGCTTGCCGAACCGCATACATCCGGCATATACATCATAAACGGAAAGAAAGTGTTTATAAAGTTATGAGGAAAAGAATAATAACGACCGTCATGTCCGTCACATCGCTCATGACCATAAATTCTCAAAACATGATTAACCCCAACACAGACACGTCATTGGCTCCAGTCGAACAGCTGGAACTGACTCATGAATGGGACAAGACTTTCCCCAAAAGCGACAAGGTTGACCACCGCAAGGTGACATTTGTCAACCGGTATAGCATAACGCTCGCTGCCGACATGTATACTCCAAAAGGGATTGAAGGCAAATTGCCGGCAATCGCTGTCAGCGGCCCGTTCGGGGCCGTCAAGGAACAGTCAAGCGGACTATACGCCCAGCAGCTTGCTGAAAGAGGCTTCCTTACGATAGCCTTCGACCCCTCCTTTACCGGCGAGAGCGGCGGTATGCCCCGTCGCGTGGCTTCCCCGGACATTAACACCGAAGACTTCTCTGCGGCAGTTGACTTCCTGTCGGTGCAGCCGGATGTGGATGCCGACCGTATAGGAATCCTAGGGATATGCGGCTGGGGAGGCTTTGCAATCAATGCCGCAGCCAACGATACCCGGATAAAGGCAACGGTAGCCTCCACAATGTATGACATGTGCCGTGTGACAGCCAACGGATATTACGATGCCGACGACAGTGCCGAAGCCCGCTACAAGGCAAAAGAAGCCATGAACGCGCAGCGTACCGAAGATTATCGCACAGGCTCCTACAAGCGTGCCGGAGGAGTGGTGGACCCGCTGCCGGAAGACGCGCCGCTGTTCATAAAGGAATACAACAACTATTATAAGACTCCGAGAGGATTCCATGCCCGTTCAGGCAACTCGACCGATGGATGGAATGTCACGTCTTCATTACCGTTTATAAATTTCTCACTGCTTGACCGTGCGGAAGAAATACGGAATGCGGTAATGGTGGTTCACGGCGAAAAGGCCCATTCCCGTTATTTCGGCGAGGACGCTTTCAAGAAACTGAATGGCGACAACAAGGAACTGTTGATAGTGGCCGATGCCACCCACTGCGATCTCTACGACAATCTCGATAAAATACCGTTCAACCAGATTGCGACATTTTTCAATACATGGATGAATCGGTGACGAGATTGTAGCCGGTAAATCATGGCCGCCACTGGTGACCATGATTTTGGGTAAAATTGTGCGTGGAGCGACTTCATAACGAGGTCGCTCCACTCTGATTATGTAACCGATTTATCGCTTTGCTGTACAAAGAAACATCTTATGTCTATTCCTTAGCCTGAATTATTCATAGCCCCATAA
>DESI01000048.1:0-50422 GCA_002361235.1 Porphyromonadaceae bacterium UBA3318
TGCCTATTTTGACACAGCCTCATCCTCTCAATTGCTTCAAAACTTGTCAATATCGTAAATTATATATATATTTGCGTAATTTTAAACTCAGAGTTTAAAATTGCACGATTATGAATTACATTCCAAGACTGATAACGCCACATATAGAGGATGCAGCAAGATATTTCCCGGTAATCGTTGTCACAGGGCCTCGGCAGGTGGGCAAATCCACCTTGTGCAGGCACGTGTTTCAGGATTATCGTGTTTATAATCTTGAAGATGCCGCTTTGCGGATGTCAGTACGGGAAGATCCGAAAGAATTCCTGAATGGCTGTGGGGATCATGTCATTATAGATGAAGTGCAGCATGTGCCGGAACTGCTGTCATACATACAGGTAATTGTCGACGAATATCGCGACAGAAGGTTTGTTCTGACAGGAAGCAGTAATTTCGCGTTACTTGAGTCCATCAGCCAAAGTCTGGCCGGACGGTCCGCCGTGTTTACGCTGATGCCGTTTTCACTAAAGGAGTTGGGCGAATATAAACAGTCACGAACCGATGACATCCTGATAGGGGGATTTTATCCGGCTGTGCGGGCCAATGGAATGCCGTATGAAATGTTCTATTCCAACTATTATCCCCTGTATGTGGAGCGTGACGTGCGGCAGATCAAGGAGATTCTCACCCTGCCGGCATTCGAAAAATTCATGCGTCTGTTGGCAGGACGTACAGGAAGTGAACTCAATGCCCTTTCCTTAAGCAATGAGATAGGGGTCAGTTCCCCGACCATCAAAAAATGGTTCGGGCTTCTGCAGACCTCGTATATCACCTACCCGTTATATCCATACTATGCCAATATTGGCAAACGGCTGTCTAAATTACCGAAAATATATTTTTACGACACCGGGCTGTTGTGTTATTTGCTTGACATATCGACTCCTGAGCAGTTGGCCGTACATCCGTTGCGTGGAGCTGTATTCGAGAATATGGTTATCTCAGAGATGCTTAAGGACAGATATAATTCGGCCAAACGACTCAATCTGTCATTCTATCGGGAAAATGCGGGTCGGGAGGTAGACGTGCTGCAGGAAGACGGACAACACCTTTCACTTACAGAGATAAAGTCTGCTTCCACATTCAACAAGGACTTTACACGCAACATCAAATACTTGCAGAATCTTCTCGGCGATAAAGTGACGGACTCAAGAATCATCTACGACGGAGACTTCATACCGCCGAACGTATTTAATTTCCGCCGGGTATTTTAAGCGGACCATTATACTGGCCTGCAGGAAACGTGTAATTTTAAACTCAGAGTTTAAAATTACACGATTATTGGTATATTTTAGATTGATTGAGCAGTAGGATGGTCAATCCCGGCTGCGACGTTACTGGAATGACGGCGTCCACGCCGTCAACTTATGGGCGGTGGGGACACCGCCCCTCCAGTCGCAGACATTGTAGACACGCGGGTGTACAGGGATGGTTTCTATTGACACTTATATAACAATAAGGTGTTTAAATCATAAATTAAGATATTTTAACAATTAAAACTAATTAATTAGTTGCGGGAACGAAATATTTAGTTTAACTTTGTTGCAACTAAATTATTAGTTGAAATAGGCGGGTGGCTTTACTCAAAGCAGAATTGCTTTATAACTAATATGTTGACTTATAACTAATATGTTGACTTATAACTAATATATTGCTTTATAACTAATATGTTGATACTTATAACTGATATATTGAAAGGAGGAGCGATATGAGAGCCGGAAGAAAGAAACAGGTATTGACGGAGAAGGAGAGCGTAATTATGAACATGCTGTGGGAGAACGGGCCGATGTTCGTGCGCGAGATACTGGAGCATTATGAAGAGCCTAAGCCGCATTTCAATACGGTGTCCACTTTGGTGCGCATACTGGAAGGGAAGGGGTATGTCAGCCACGAAGTGGTGGGCAATTCCCATCGGTTTTATGCGACGGTGGATCAATCCGAGTTTCAGAAGCAGGGGATAGCCGACGTTATCAGGAATTATTTCAACAATTCGTACAAGCAGGCAATTTCCGCTCTGGTTGAGGACGAAAAACTGACCGTTGACGAGCTGAAGGAAATTATCGAATATATCGAGAGTAAGAATCCTTCCGATGATATTAAGAATCCTTCCGATAAATGATATTGCTATGGGAGAATTGTTTTCAATCACGCTTGTGTCGGGTGTAATGCTGCTGTGCATGTATCTTCCCTACAAGTTGTTGCTTTCCGGGGAACGGCAGCATCGCTTCAACCGCGCCGTCATAATATGCATGTATCTTGTGGCGGTAACGGTGCCATTGCTGCCGAGAATTTCGTTCCCGGTTGGCGGAACTGCCAGTGAGGCCGCGACAACCGCCGTAGGCAATATCACCATCGGCCCGTTGACGGGAGGAATATTGACTGCCCACGCTCCATTATGGACGAGAGTGGTTCTCTGGATCTACATTGTCGGGGTGGCGGTGACGTTGCTGAAATTCCTGTGGTCTTACCTCAGGCTCGTTCATATTATCCGTCAGGGACATAAGGAGAAGCGGGAGGGTTATACACTGGTGATTGTCGACAATGCCGGGATTTCGCCGTTCAGCTGGCGCAAGTATGTGGTGGTGGGCGATCCGAAGGATGCCGATGAACGCAGCGCGGTGATGGTGCATGAATTGCGCCATCTGTCCGCAGGGCATAGCATGGACATTTTCATCGGGCAGTTGTATGCCATATTGGTATGGTACAATCCCGTGTCGTGGCTCATGATCGACGAGCTGAAGACCGTACACGAATACGAGGCGGACGAAGCCGTGATTGACTCGGGCGCTAACCTCAAGGAATATCAGATGCTGCTAATAAAGAAAACTGCTGGCGCGCGATTGCCGTCACTTGCCAACAGTTTGAATCACAGTAAACTTCAAAAACGTGTAACTATGATGTACCAATCAAAATCAAAGTTGGCGGGAAAATTCAGCACGCTTGCGTTGCTGCCCGCCCTGGCCATAGGCATGGCCGTAGTGTCTGTCCCCTCGGTGGCGTCGGTCATATCCGATGCCTCGGAAGCCACCCTGATGGAATCCAGTCACAAAGTTAGTAAAAATTCCGATAATGCGGAAACGGCAGCGGTATCGGGAGTGCCTGTTTCGGATGCGATGGCATCGAGTGAAACAGTTGCCTCGGAAAGTATGGACGCAATCTCGGAAATGGATGAACCCGTGTCGGAGAATGCCTCGGAAGATCCTGTAGAGGCCGAATTGCCGTCGGATAAAGAGCGGGGAGAGGTATATGTAGCCGTTGAAAAGCAGGCGGAATTTCCCGGAGGAATAGAGGCCTTGATGCAATGGCTCAGCATGAATGTGCGATACCCGGAAGATGCTATGAAGAACGATGCTCAGGGCCGCGTAATCGTAAAATTCGTGGTCAACCCAGACGGCTCCATTTCCGATCCGACGGTGCTTAAAAGTGAGGAACCGTCACTTGACCAGGAGGCAATACGCGTAGTTATGGCTATGCCTAAGTGGGAGGCTGCCGAAAACAACGGTCAGAAGGTGGCATCATACTTCAATCTTCCCATCGCATTCAAGCTCAGTGCCCCCGAGCCGAAGGATTCTACCGCAACAGCCAAGCCGTAATATCATACCTTTATATCGTAGTGGCGCAGACTCGGGTAGAGCCTGCGCCACCATTGTGTGGGCGACGGGGACGTCGCCCCTCCAGTCACCGGAGAGCCTATTATTATCGCTGTATGAACTTGCGGCCGTTGCTGATGACGATTCCCTTGTACGACTTGTCGACACGCTGGCCGAAGATGTTGTAAAGGGTATTGTCGGCGGAAGCGTCGGCGGCGATGCTGCCTATGCCGGAGCCGCCGATGACAGATGCGTCGTTATGCGCCATAATATTGGTGAGATAGATGGAGGGAGAATGAGGATAGTCATTGGCTATCTTCTCGCCGCCGAACTGCAGGACATTGATGCAATGCTGGGGAATCTCATTCTTCTTGGACCAGGTGAAGTCCGCGCGGTCCATGTCGATGTCGATGCTTTTCCATTCGCCTCCCTTGAGGTCGTAGACTTCAGTGACGAATTTTTCGCCGGGCCAGAAGTTCTGGAACTTGATGCACATCTGGTCGTCGTTCTGAGCCCAGATGTCGATGTGGAAGAAGCGGTATTCGCTCAGGTCGACGGTAGCCTGGAACTGCAGGGGCAGGAAGTCCAGGTTGTCGATGCGCAGAGCCGCGCCGTCGCCGCATTCATCGTCGCTGAACACGCATTTCTGTCCCCAGGAGGGGGCTGTCCAATCGTTGGCGGCATTGCCTTTCGAGTCCTTGAACACTTCGGGGAATTTATCCTGGTCGGCGGCGTAAATTACAGCCACGTCGGCCGCGTCCCATTTGATTGCGGGCGGCGTATCGGGTACGGTCTGTGCGAATGTCGGGACTGTCACGGCCACCATGGTGGCCAATGTTAAGAATTGTGTGGAAAGTTTCATATCTTGTTATAGTTTTTATTTCTGAATGTATTTTTTACCGTTGCGTATCACGATGCCCTTGTAGTCGCGGCCTACGGGCATACCGAACAGGTTGTAGGACTGCGCTGCCCCGTCATTTTCCGAGTCAATGCCGTTGATGCCTGTGGGTGTTGATGGATCTGCCGGGAAGTTCACTGTCAGTGTGGAAGGACGGGCCACGTCGGCCGGAAGATTCACGTAAGCGCTGAAGGGATAGACGATATGCCAGTTTACGACCTTGCCTTTGCCGTCGGTGCTCTTGGCGCTGTCCCATACGGTGAACGTTCCGTTGTCAAGATAATGCACGGCGTCGTTGGTTTCACCGGTCGTGGTGCCGTCCGAGACATTGTGGGGCTGGTGCACGCCTACCAGCACATTGTTTTCGGATGTGCTGTCCACGATATATGGCTGATCTCCTTCGGTAGTATACGAGGCATCACCGGTCACGGTCAAAGTATATTTGCCGGCTGTGTTTGCCTTGAGCACCACGGGGGTATGTGCAGCGATGGCGTTGCCCTCGATCTTGACTGCGTCCAGCACGCCATTGTCGGCCTCGTCGCTGTATGCGGCAGGAGCCTCGGCGTTGTATGTCAGGGTGTATGCTGTCACGCCCTCGGGAAGCGTCACGTCGCATGGAGCCGCGAAAGTGGTGAATCCGTCGATGTCTACATCGATTGTCGTGGCCGATTCAACAGCAAGGTTCATCTTGGAATAGTCCAGTGTAGCCTTGTAGACGCCGGTACTCCAGTTTTTTGCTCCGGGAGTCCATGTGAAATTGTCATAATTGGACCCTATGATATAATTCATCGTGGATCCCCTGTTGCCTTGCATACCCTTGAATTCGGCTTTTTCAGCGGGATTGTTGAAGTATGCCGTTCTTACACCTGCATTGTCGGTGGCGGGGAAATACGCCAGCGCGCGGCGGTTGGCATTGGCCAGGCCGTATGAGTTGATGCTCCACATGGCCTGTACTCCCTTGGTGTTCTTGAACATACTTACAGTGATGGTTCGGGAGCCAGTATTGGGTGCTACATAATACGCGGGTCCGTATGCTGTAAAATTCTTAAAATTCTTATCCAGGAGATTCTGCTCGTAATTGGAATCAGAGCTGTCTGCGATATACAGCCAGTACTTTCCAGACTTTCCACCTGCGACCTCGTCGATTGTAAATGTCGCGGAATATATGTCGTTTCCACTGTTCTGAGCGCCGGTCGCGGTCATATCAAATACTTTGATGTCGATCAGATCGGCCGGTTCAGTGCAGTTGAGGATAACCTTCCATTGCGATCCGGCCGCGGGATTGTCACTCCCGCTTTCTTGTGCGAATGCACCGAGCGTCAATAACGCCGATGTTGTAAATAGTAGTAGTTTTTTCATTCGAATAGATTTATTGGGTTGTCATTTATGTCGTTCAATTGTTTGGATGCGATCCGGAGCATGCCGTTATTACCGAATCGGTATGCAAAGATAGTGTCGGCATTACCTGCGGCATATAATAATCCGTCATTCGGATGCAAGAATTCTGTAAAAGGTCTATTTCCGGTGCAATGATTCTTCAAAAAGGGTTTTATGAGCTGACCAGCTCGGAATCTTGCCTTTCAGTCCGAGTTTCTGGGCCTGTTCAAAGCCTTCGTCATCCGGGTGCATGTCGTTGAAATATATCAGGGTCGCCTTTTCATCCAGCAGACGTTGCTGAAGGGCTTCGATGGGTACGGCCTGAACTGTAACACCTCTATCTATCGCTATTGCAGCCGCGGCACCGGCAGCCTGGCCTAAAGCCATCCAGCAAGGCTCCATGCGCAGGGTGGAGAATCCGATGTGCGAGCCGCTGACAGGCACGGGGAGCAACAGGTTCTCCACCTCCTTAGGTACAATTACGCCGTATGGCACAGTATAGACGGCCGTAGGATAGCTGATGAATCCGTCAAGATGGGCGCGCCCTTTTTCACGTTTGCGTGCGGCGTGCGAATCGAGGGCATAATGGCTTGCTGTGATGCTTGAGGCGTGTACCGGCGGTCGGCCTCCCTTGGTGACTGGCAACGCATCCTTGGCCGTGAAGAAATACATTCCCTCGAAACGGCGTCCCTCGCGCACGTATACATGGCGCGGGAAGTTGCCGTTGTCGCGGTATTCCTGTGCCGACAGGCCCCAGCGCTGGATTTCCTTACGGAATTGCGGAGGCAACGTGCTGTCGTTGGCGGCAAACCAGAACAGCCCCAATGTGTAGTCACGCAGACGACGTGCGAAGCGGTCGCGCCATTCCCACGAAGCAGTGGGCCACGGCCAGTTTTCTTCAGGAAGATCAGTGGAAATGAATGCGGCGTGTTGATTGTTGGCGTCGGTCTTACCGTTGGGCTCCGTATTGATTGTCACTAATTTTTCTATTCCCCAGTTATCCCACGGGATTATGGTCCGTTCGCCGCCGCGGAGCAGGTGCTGACGGTTCCGTTCCATCATTTCCGGAGTGACGTCGCGCATGGCCTTCCAGGTGTGTCGCCCGGTCCACACATCTTCGGCCAGGGATTCATATTCGCTTCGGTCATAACGTTCGGGACGGGGGAAAGGCACGAGCTGGGCCGTGTCGCGTGTAAGACACAGCCGGTAGTTGTAGGCCTGCACGGCATTGTCCGCTTGGCCGGTGCTCCCTTCGGCCGGCGTAGATTTCCAATATTCGTATGTCCGGCCGGCGCCCGGCTCGTCGAACTCCCATGCAGCCTCTCGTCCTATGCGGTACGGCACGCGGGCGGCTGCGCCTAAGTCTCCCTCGTAGGTGGCATCGATGAAAATGCGTCCGCTGTAATGTTCTTCCTCGCCGTTTAGGCGATTGACCACCTTGATGGAATCGATGCGACGACCGTTGGCCGTCATGGCTATGTCGTCGTCCGTGAAGTTGAACTGGCGCATGGTGCGTACATTGATTCTATTCCCCTGCGATGCGATCATATCTCCGAATATTTTCTCCGCCACCGACGGCTCGAAATGGAATCCGTCGCTGCAGTCCTTGACCTGCTGCGAATTTTCGCCGTACGTATCGGCATAATATTTCCTCACCGCTCCTGTGAATTCGGAGAACAATCCGGTGGTCGCGCCACGGGTGGCGATATCGGTGGCTCCGAGACCGTTTGCCGGCAATCCTCCGATGTGACCGGTACGCTCAAGGATTACGGATGACTTGCCCATGCGCGCGGCTTCGATGGCCGTCATGATTCCGCCGGGAGTGGCTCCGACAATCACGAGGTCGTAATCGGCCCCCATGGATGGTGCACCTGCTGACACTGCGGCCAGCGTCAGTGAAATCAGTCTGCGTTTCATCGTGTGGTGGGATATTTGGCCATTATGGCTACTTGCGGACGGTCTACGGTGTAATCCTGTTCGGGGTGCACGCCGAGAATGTATTTGTTCCAGCGCGCTCCGCCGGCCCAGTAGGTGCCTTCCACGCCGTTGCGGGCGAGGTAGTCCAGGAACAGGTCGAGGCATTCCAGCCAGCGGGGATCGTCGGCCGGCACTCCGTACTCGCCGAACATTCCTCGTTTGCCGTATTTCTTAAGCCAGTCGACGAAAGGACGGGCATGGTCGATGCCTATGGTTGGGTAAGCGCCTTCCTCGTCGTAACCCTTGCGGTAGATACCCGAGGCATCGCGGTCGAAATAGCAGTGGGCCTCGTATATCAGGTTGTCCGACGGGTCGCGCAGCGATTCAAGACCTTGGTTTATATCGGGCCAGCGTTCGGCAGAACTCCATGTGTTTCCGGCCACCACTATGGCCGTGCGGCGGTCGACGGCGCGGATGGAATCGATGGCGGTCTGCGCTATATCCACCCAGGGGCAGTCGGGAAGCATGTCGTGGGGCTCGTTGCAGAGTCCGTAGCCGTAAATGGCCGGCTCGTCGCGCAACTCGCGGGCTATGGCAGCCCATGCTCCGGCGAAATGCGACGGCTGGAGTGTGTCGCCGATTACGCGGTTGCGTCCCATGTAATTGCGTCGGCCGTAATTGTGCATGTCCAACAGTATCTTCATGCCGCGGGCATCGGCTTCGCGGAGAAGATAACGGATATACTCGAGTTCATCGGTGCTGAGAGGCCCTCCCACTTCCCGCTGCAGGCGCTCCCACTTGAAGGGGAGACGTATCAGTCTCATGCCCTTGGACGCCCAGTAGTCCAGCTCGCGTGTGGTGGGATAATGGTAATCGACATTGAAGCGGCCTGCGCCGTCCATTTTCTTATGATAGAATTCCGCACCGGCGAGGTTCACGCCGAAAGGCCTGCGGTCGCAGCGCGAAGCCTGGAATTCAGTCGGAGCCCATTCACCGGGGTCGGATGTGAGTTCGTATTCGATTACGGCGCCCTGCGCGATTTCGTCATGACGGATCCATGAGCGGTTCAGGCGCTTTCCGTTCAGCGTGACCGATGCGATATACCGTGCGTCGGGTGTGCGTCGACGGGCCGTGACCTGAATCTTCTTGCCGTTCTCCATGGTCAGGCTGACGCGCCCGAACGCCGGAGGCAGCAGGTAATAGAAATCCTGTCCCGCATTGGGAAACAGGCCTATCGACGTGAATACATACCATGAACCCATCGCTCCGCTGTCCTCGTTGTCGGGGTAGCCGTTTTCGATCGAGAAACTGCGGTGTCTGATGGCGTCTATATAGTCGGCCGTGAGGTCGGGGCGGTCGCAGTGGCTGAAAACGAAGGGTGCCAGAAATCCCGGCTCGTTCGATATGTCTACCAGCCGGTGGTCGAAACCGTAGCGCAGACGCCGTATCATCTCCTCCTTGCCGCCGCACAGCTGTATCAGCCTTTCGATCTGCGCCGGGGTAAACAGGGTATATGTCCACGAGTTGCCTTCGTAGAAATAGTCCACCCACGGGCCGTAGACGTGTGCCGGGTCGATGGCCACACGGGTTCCGTCGGCCAGACGAGGGGCGATGAATCCCTTGAATCCGTGACTTTCCAATGTGGGGTCGAACATGTTCTCCCATGCGCGTGAGCGGGCTGACATCCGTACGGCCGTGGCGGTGTCGCCCATCAACGAGGCTATGCGCGCCAGGCAATCGTCGTTGTAGGCGTATTCCATCGTGTAGGAACACGACATCATCTTCCCTTGGCCCGGAATCCAGCCCCTTTCGAGATATTCCGGACAGCGCGCCCCGCTTGCGTTGGCCAGCATTACCCCGTATGCCTTCCGGCGGTCGAATCCCTTAACGTTCTTGACAATGGCGTCGGCTATGATGTTGTCGACGTCATCGCCACCCTGTTTGTTGTCCCATTCCATCGACGCAGTGTATGTCGGGGTGCATTTGCCGTCGTGGGCCATACGGTC
Source organism: Porphyromonadaceae bacterium UBA3318 (assembly GCA_002361235.1). Taxonomy (GTDB): domain Bacteria; phylum Bacteroidota; class Bacteroidia; order Bacteroidales; family Muribaculaceae; genus Lepagella. The sequence goes on from DESI01000048.1 coordinate 9,822, forward strand.
GATGAAGGAGTTGACGGTTTTAGCCACAAAACTTTCCTCTATCAGTGTCAGCAGCGGATAGGCCGTGCGCCATGTGTCCCAAACGCAGTAATGGTCGTCGATATGGTCGGTACCCTGCCAGTGCGGGTTGTCGCCCGAACGGTCGCGGGGCATCACCAGCGAATGATACAGTGCGGTGTAGAACAGGCGTTTCCCTGACTCGTCGCCATCGACTTCGATACGTCCGAGGGCGCGGTTCCATTCAGCCTTGGCCAAAGCCGCCACCCGGTCCACGTCCTTGTTTTCCAGTTCAAGGTAACGGTATTTCCCCGCGCGGTCAACGCTGCGCAGCGACACGCCGATTCCTACGTTTACCACGGACTTGCTCAAGTCGATGCGCGCATAGAGTTCCTTATCCCCCTTGTCGATAATCCGGACCTTGCAGTCCGGATCGTCGATGTGCATGGAGAAGTACACCCTGTAAGGCTGCTCGCTACCGAATCCGCCGGCATATTCACCCCAGCCCGACAGCACCGATGCGGCAGGGTCCCATTCAAGTGAGCCCCCATGGAACGTGCCGCGGACTATGGGAACTATATGCTGCGGAATGCTGTGACGCATATCGATCAGAAGCGACCGATTCTTACGTTCGGGATACGTGAACCGATAAGCCACCGCATGGCGCGTGGGCGCCATTTCGGCGTCGATGCCGTAACGGTCCAGATGCACTTTATAATAATATGGTGTGGCGATCTCGGCGGATTTAGGAGAATCGTGGCCGTTTTCCTTTGCTGAGAAAGACCCGGCCTGTGGCGAAAGGAACACCTGTCCGTAGCGCGACCACCCGATTCCGGACACGTGCAGCTGACCGAATCCGCGGATCCGGTCGTGTTCATCATATCCGTTCTGTCCGCCAAGGGGAGTCTGCGGCGACGGATTGACCGACCCGTGCGGCAGTTGCGGGCCTATTACGCAGTTGCTGTTGCCCCGCACGCCCATGAACATGTCCACCATGTCGGCAGGACAATGCGCGGCAACGTTAACGGCCGACGTAATTGAAAGAATAGCTGCGAGAACTGTTTTTTTCATTTTTCTCAGTGGTGAAAAGGTTACGGTAACGTGTCAGAGCCTCGATATAGTAGTAGTCGGCATAATTGATAGACGCGTCTATTTCATAGCCGGCCGGCATGTTGCCGGTGCTGTGCAGCAGGAACGCGCTGTTATGTTTCCGGCTCTGATAGGAGGCGGACGAAAGGCTGTGCAGCATTTTCTCGGCCGCCTTGATGTATTTTTTCGCGAGGGTGTCGTTGTCTTCAAGCTGTGCCAGCTCGATAAGTGCTGAAGCCACGATCGCGGCTGAAGACGCGTCACGTTCGGCATTCGGTATGTCCGGGTCGTCGAAATCCCAGTAGGGCACATAATCGGCCGGCAGGCGCGACAGGTACACGTCGGTGATTTTTTCTACAAAACGGAGAAATTCCTTGTCGAGGGTCTCACGATACATCATTGTGAATCCGTAGATGCCCCAGGCCTGTCCGCGGGCCCAGAAACTGTCGTCGTTAAGACCCTGGTTGGTGCATCCGCGTATGAATTTCCCACTGACGGTGTCGTACAGGGCCACATGATAGCTTGTATAGTCTGCGCGGAACTGATTCTCCATTGTCCGGCGGGCATGGCTGACGGCGATGTCGCGGAATTCAGGCGAACCACCGTTGTTGGCGGCGAAGAACAGGAGCTGCAGGTTCATCATGTTGTCCATGATGGTGTTGTGCGGCCAGCCGTTGTCCTTCACGGCGTGGGGCCATGACAGTATGGTCCCGACTTTCGGGTTGTACAGGGCTGCCAGTTTGGCGGCTCCTTCCAGCAGAATCTTCTTGTATTCGCATCGGCCCGTGTTGGCGTAGGCGTGACCGAAGCTGCACAGAAGCTGGAATCCGATGTCGTGGTCAGGCATGTGTTTCTTGTCGACCAGCGGACGCTGGCGCTCGGTATAGGCCAGGGCCTGCAGCTTGTCAGTGAGCTTGTCGGAATTTTCGTAATTGTACCACAGTATGCCGGGCCAGAAACCGCTGGTCCAGTCGTATGGCGTTGTGGTGAGCCATTTGTTCTTGTCGATGTCTATACTGCGCGGCAGCGCGCTGTCGTTGGGCAGTTCGGTAAGTGTACGGTCAATCTGTCGACGGCAGTATTCAAGCTGCCGTTCGGCCCATTTCACCTGTCGCGGCTTAGCCACCGCCGTTCCGGACATGCCCGGAAGGAGTGTCGCGAGGACTACGAACAGTATTGATCTTGGTGATGTCATAAACGTTGATTTTTCGACGCTAAGTTAGGGAATCGCTTTATGAGGGGATGCTAAAAGATTTCAAACCGATGCAAGGATATTTCAAATTACCGCATCCACGCTGCATCCGGCCTTTTCGTTGGTCGGGACAAGCACTTCGCGGTCTCCTCCCGGCGTGGATATCCGCAGCAGATAGTGGCGGCGTGCGGGATCGCTGACACGCAGATGTCCGTCGCGTATCATCATCATGCAGGGCTGCCCGGCACCGAATCGGCCTGCCGGGGTATCGATATATCCCTTTTCATAGAACACGATATATATCAGTGAACCGTCATTGCCGGCCACGGCCTGTACGGACGGAGTGTTGGCCAGTATGCGGAAAGAGTGTCCGGCAGGTTTCTGCGCGCCGGGAACCACGGCGTATGCGTATGACGCCTGTGCGGGCGCGACGCCATGCGGGATGGCCAGCGAGAATACGTCGGCGTCCATCTGGTCGTCGGCATATTCCACGTTCGCCACACAATTGTTCCATGCTCCGTGTCGGTGCGTCACGGAGCCGTATGCCTCTCCGTCGATTATGTGGTAGCCTGATCCGGCATGGAAGTACCAGTCGCCGCGGCGGCTCATGGTCGCATCGGGCGAAAGACACTGCTCCACGGTAGTGACTATGCTGTCGGGAGAGGTGGAGCTGATTCCGCTGCCCATGCACAGATATTCATGGTCGAAGAAGAACCATGCCTTGCGTGCGCGCAGATCGGAACGCGGGCTGATGAAGTCGAAGGCCACGGCGCCGTAAAGCGAATCTGTCACTGCCCCGGCGAAGCGGGTGGGGTTGTCAAGTATATGTACCGAACCCCATGCCTCCAGCGGCTCGTATGGAATCATCGGAGTTGTCGCTCCGGGAATCATCCGGAAATCCATCACCGGCGCCATGTCGGCGTATTCACGGCCCGTGACTGAAAGCATGCAGGCGCCGTCTCCCCGGAAATGATTGCGTATGCCCTCGCTGTTGTGGGCGGCTTCGGAATTGGCGTTGCGCTCGGAATGAATACGGACGGAGGTCTGGAACTCCGGTCGTGAAAACACGAAATAGTCCGATTGCCAGAAGTGATGTGCGTATGAAGCTTGGTGTGTCGCCTTGCCGGCCTGTACGTCGGCGAAATGGCGCAATTCGCCGCTGCGGTATCCGTCGGACACCGACAGCAGCTTCTCGGCAAGCCGCGGCGTGATGACACCCTCGCCGGGGCGTGCTATCTCACGGTTCATTATAGATGGCTCGGCATACCGTCCCGCTACCAGATGGCGGCATACGGCGTCGAGATAATAGTCGATTACGAAATTGACGCCCGTGCTGTCGAACCGACACTCGGTGTCGCGCAGCAACGCGGCCCAGTATGAAAAGAATTCGGGGAGCTCCATGCCGTAGGTGAGCGTTGAATTCACGCGGTCGCCCCGGTGGTGGAAAGTCATATCGGCCTGGACGCCTCGTCCGGCCGGCATATACGTGTTGCGCACAGCCGGACCACCGGTGGCGTCGTACATGATTTCTTCGAGCGGAGCGATGCGCGCCTCGTTCTCGATTTTCCTGAATATTGATGCGGCGTCCTTATAGTCGCGGCGCCAGACGAGTACTTTTGCATGGTTGCCCAGGACCTGGATGCGGTCGCCTCCCGGACGTGCAGGGAAATCCTCGGAATCTATGGTCGACAGGGATCGGTCTACCGAGTCGCGCAGGGCGGAGGGAAGGTCATTGTCAAGAATATAGGCCAGGGCCAGCATACGGCGCGGCACGCCTATTTTGCCGTACCACCAGTTGCTGTTGCGGTAGCCGGCACCGAACCAATGGCTCAGACCGTTGACGACGGCCCGATACGTCTTTTTGTCCTTCTTTGTGCCTTGTTCGTAGGCAAGCGCCATGTCTACAAGGCGGTCCAGATGCTTTTCAAGCTGCCAGAGGGAGCGGGAACCATCGGAATAGTCTATGTCCGGCCAGCGGCCGTCGCGCCCTATCGCGGAGACCCATCCCGGAGTCTGAGCCGACGGTGGAACGGACAGGTATTCGGTACGTATGGCGTCGCGCACGCCGTCCAGGGTCGCTCCGGCAGCATGAATGACTGCAAAGGTTGTGATTATTGACAGAATCAGACGTCTCATCGTGTTTCCTGATTGGAGAGGGGAAACCATATCAGACCGGATGATGTGTCGGCCTGACATGGTTTCGCATATAGAAGGATTATTGATTATTTCTGAATGTATTTCTTACCGTCGCGTATTACGATGCCTACATAATTCTCGTCGACTTCGACACCCATCAGGTTGTAGGTGCGTCCGTCGCCGGTTTGTGAGACTGTCGCGTCGTAGCTCGGGATACCGCTCTGCTGAGCCCAGTCGTTGAAGTACTTCTCCAGCACCTTCATCGTCGACTTCTCGTTCTTGGCCAGGTAATTGCCGAGGGCGCTCTTGTCGGGCTGACAGGTGAGTGAATTGCTCTCGTACATGGCGCCGGCACACCAGTAGGTGGCGTTCATTCCGTATTCGCGGAACAGCTGCAGCGCACCGTCAAGGATATCCATGTAGCGCGGGTCGCCGCTGGAATGGCCGTTGTAGGGAACGCCGAACTCGCCGATCAGGCCTTTCACGTTGTTGGTGCGGCACCATTCCAGGAACGGCAGGAAGCGCTTGCGGTAGTCCACTTCGGTGTATCCGTTCTTGTATGTGCCGGAATTATCCTTATCGAAGTAACCGTGAGCCTGGAACACAATCTTGTTCTGCGGGTCCTTCAGGCCGGCGAGCAGCCAGGGGCTGTTCTCCTTGTAGCTCCATTCCACCTCGGTGCTGTAGCCGGGATAGTTCTTGTCGGCGTGGTCACCGTAAATCCATTCGTAGGCGGAAGCCCAGTTGGTGCCCTCCACAATAATCTGCGCCTTGGTGTCGACCTTGCGTATTTCGTCTATGGCAGCCTGATAAGCCTCGACCAGTGTCTGCGCGTTTACTTTCGGCTCGTTCTGGAGGTCGTATCCCCAGATGTTTTTGTAATCCTTGAACTCGTTGGCGATAGCACCCCACATCTTGGCGAAACGGTCGATGGTGTACTCGCCCTCGCCGATCTTGTACTGCGTGCCGTCGATGGTGCGCTCAGCAAAATCGTGCGCGTCGAGGAACACCCACATTCCGAGGCGTTCGGCTTCTGCCACCACCTCCTTCATGGCGGCTACGTCGCTCTTGGCGTTGGCGTAGTCGGGCGCGGGATTCTTCAGGTCCTCGATGAAACGGGCGGCACGGAAGGGGAGACGTATCAGACGCGCTCCCTTGGCCTTGAAGTAGCGGAGGTCCTGTATACGGGGATACATATAGTCGAAGCCGAAGGTGCCGGGCACGCTGCCGCCGGAAGCCGACGAGAGGTTGACGCCTAACATCGGGGTGTTCATGTCGGGCAGTTCGCCGGGAGTGTCATCCTGTATGTCCTCGTCACCGGGAACCGGGGGATCGACAGGGCCTTGACCGGCATCACCCCAGAAGTAAACGTTGTCGACATACAGGGTCTTGCCGGAGCCTCCCTTGCGCAGACGAAGCACGGCCATCTGCGTCGCGAAGTCGAAGTCATGGAAGTTGTCGAGAGGAATGTCGAACGAGTTCCATTGACCCGGTACGAGCGCACGGTAGTTGAAGTCCTCGCCCTCGATCTCGTAGGCCGAGCCGTCGGCGGCGTTCCAGTTCTGGAAGCCCACGTTGACGGAAGCCACGGCGTCGGAAGCGGGTGTGTACATGTCGAAGTGAACGTATCCCTTGTCGGAAACGTCACGCTGTCCCAGGTTGACAGGCACCCAGTTGAAATTGGTGATGCGGCATACCTGCTGATTTTCGGCCTGATCGAGTATCTCCACAGTGCCTTCGCCGTAGTTGGCAATCTCGAACTTGCCGAACAGATTAGGATATGCGTCGGAGAAGAACGCCTTGACATCGGCCGCATCCTGAGTGGGTACGGGGGCGACGGGGATATTGTCGGGGTCGGGATCGGGATCGGGATCCGGATCCACCACAGGCGAGCCGTTATAGAAGTATACGTTGTCGAGGTACACAAGGCCGGTCTTGCCGGCGGGATCCTTGAAGGTGATGTTGTTTACCGCCGACAGCCCCACATTCTTGAAATCCTGCATCTTGAGGTCGACGCTGACCCACTTGCCGGGGGTAAGATTCTGCTTGCCCGAATAGGCCTCTTTCTTTGAAGCCACGTTGTACATTCCCGGCTGTATCGCGGTGGTCACGTTGTTTTCCGGAACATATACATCGAAATGCACGCGCTCCAGACCGGAGAGGTCGACGGTGCTGACGCCGGCTTCCTGACCCAGCGCGAAATGAATCCAGCGGAAATCCTTGATTTCCAGGACATGCTCGCCGGGAGCTATTTCACGCGAGGTGATCTGGCAGCCGTTGTTGTTGTATCCGTTGAACTCGAACGAGCTGGTGTATGCGTCGCTGTAGCATGACCGCACGTTGACCGCGTCGATCTTGGGCGTCGGCGCCGCTACAGTAGGCAATGTGTTCTCAGGCTCCCTGGTGGTGTAGAAATACACGTTGTCCATATAGAACGTGTTGCCCGGAGTTTTGGTCATCGTCATGCGGAACACCTGCGCGTTGGAGAAGTCATAACCGTTGAAGGCCGACAGGGGGATGTCGATTGAGGTCCATTGGCCGGCCGGAGTGTCTGTGTTGTAGGCGTCGGCGTATTTTTCGCCGCCGTTGAACAGGGCGAATCCGAAGCGTACCTGACTCACGCCTCCGGTTTCGGGTGCATATACGTCGGCGTGCATGTATTCCATGTCGTTGAGCTTGCGTCCGCCCACGCTCACGGCCACATAGTCGCCGGTGAATTTCAGGATATGGTCATCGCCGTTGATAGTGATGGTCTCCATGGTCGCGCCATGCTGGCGGTCCCATTTGGTGAAAGGAGAGTAGGCATCGGAAAACGACGACTTCACCTTGTCGGGACTGTGTGCCGGCGTGGGTGCCGGCGTAGTCGGTGCCTGGGCGAACGCCGGAATCGTTCCGGCCGCTATCGCCAATGCGAGTGACAGTGATTTGAGTTTCATAATCATTATTTAAGGGTTAAATCAAAAGTATCGGAAACAGTTGCGTTGGTTTTGATGCCGCAAGTTAGCCTATAATCGCGGCATGGAATATAATTATCCTGTAATTGTGTGCAAGAATCCGTTCATCACCGGAGCATTCCATATTTTTGTATCACTGCATGTCGTATCGCTTGATGCTGATGACTCCCCCCGACGTGGCGCGCAACGAATTGATGTATATGAATGCGCGGTAACGTCCGTCGGCCGTCTCGATCCACATTCCGCCTTTCTCTTTCATGTTGACGCAGTAGTCGGGCATGTCCCCCAGCTGTATCGTCTCGAAATCCACGTCGTCGATATATGTCCCGTAGTCGGGCTCGTCGGTAAGATGTCCGTCTATTATGCCCCATTCCTTGCGTATGTGCAGGTCGCGGTTCATCGATTCGGGCACCTCGAGATTGTCCAGCCATTCGCGGTCGGCTGCAGGGGCGGCGAAGGTGTGTCCGAACTCCACGCCCTGGTTGGTTTTGTTGCGCCACAGATACACAAGGTCGATACGTTCGGGTATTTCCCGGGCTTCCTCGAGGGTATAGGCCGTCATGTCCTGAAGCGAGATGTAGCACCGGCTTTTGGAGAGGGTGATGTCGCGGGCCATGTACTGCCGGCTGATAGTGTACGGACCCATCTCCATCGACACGGTGCGGCCGTTGCGGGCCGTGGCCGTGAAGTGGAACTTCACCTCCTTGCCGCGGGCTTCTTCGGGAATGCGGTAATAATAACGCAGCGCGGCCGCACAGGTGTCGGTGTTGAACGTGACCGTAGTGACTGTGCCGTCGGTGACCGACGGCGTTCCTACAGGCACCGCCACATCGAAGCCGGAGGAGTTGGTGTGGTACGAATTGTGTTCCAGCCAGGTGCCGTCCGCTCCGGGTATGGACGCCTCGACGGTGCATTTGTCCAGTTGTCCCGACCCGTAAGGCATAGCCATGGCATAGACGAAATATATGTCGTTGCCCACGATGTTGGGCCCCTGCGTGCGTTTCAGGCACTTGTTGTTTATGGGTTTGATCTCATTGTCGTCCCGGTCCGTGCAGGCGGTGAACGCCATACTGAACAGGACAAGCGTTATCAGGGAATATATCTTTTTCATGACTGCGATGTGGGTTGCTGGACTGTTACGTAAACTGTATATGTCTTTCGGACGCGGCGGCTGCCCGACACTACGGTGTACTGCCGCGGGTTGTCGAGGTCGGAGAAGTCCGTCATGCCCTCGACCTTAGGTTCGAGAATGGCGTCGGTGACAAGCGAGAACCGGGGGTAAAGATGCCGCAGGTCGGTTCCGTAGGCCACGGTGACGTGTATGGTGCAGGCGTCGTTGTCTATTATGGCGTCTCCCACGCGCACGGTGAGGTGGTCGGTGCCGGTCAGGTCGAAGTTGCTGACGTAACACTCGTCGCGGTCGGTGATCAGCAGCCCGTCGTCGTCCACGGGATTGTCGTAGCATGATGCTGTCACCGTCAGAAAGGCGACGCATACTGTCAGTATATTGAATATTGTCTTTATCCTTTTCATGATTATTGTTTTGGATTCGTTTATCTCCAGGGTTTGTTTTGTGTCAGGTTGGGATTTCTGTTGCGTTCCGATTCGGGAATCTGGAAGATGTAGCACTGTTCGTAGTGGAGCGACGGAGAGTTAACCCAGAATTCGTTCTCCAGGGCGCCGAATATGTCGAACCATTTGTAGCCCTTGCTGCCGATTCCGCCGTAGACGTGTTCCAGACGACGCCAGCGGCGCAGGTCCCATATACGGTGACCTTCGGCAAGGAGCTCGACGATGCGTTCCTGTTCGATGGCGTCGAAGAAATTGTCGCGGTTATTGCATTTGTCGGGGGCGAGAGCCGGAAGGTTGCCACGGTGACGCACACGGTTCACCAAGGCGATGCTTTCAGCCGTAGGCCCGTTGATTTCGTTGTCGGCCTCGGCATACATCAGGAATACGTCGGCCAGACGGATCACCGGCCAGTTGAAGTCGCCGTCGGTGCGTTCCTGTCCGGCATAGTTGCGCACGAACTTACGGAATACATAGCCTGTGGTGGACAGGACGTTGTAGGTGATGTGCTTGTGTTCGGTCACCTTGCCGTCGTCATCCACGCTGAACGACGACAGGGCGCCCTCCCAGTTCTTGTATTCGTATTGCGTGAGTCCGGTTTCCTTGAGCGACATCATGCCCATGCACTGCTCGTAGTTCCACATTATGGATGCCTTCATGCGGTAGTCGCGGTTGGCGTACGACTGCGGATTGAGGGTGGAGTTAGGGGTGTTCACGGATTTTATGCCGGGCGACATCTGCACCATCGGCGTGCAGAAATCGCCGGTGACGGTGCTCTGGTAACGGTCGGCTATGCAAGCGCGGGGATTGACCCACGACTGCGAGTACTGCACGGTACGGCCCGCGAAGTCGCGCATCAGCTGGTCGCCCTGGTCGGTGCTGGTGCCGCCGTGCTCGAATGTGAACACGAATTCAGGGTCGCCGTTGGCTGTGGGCAGGAACAGGTAGAAGTAGTTGGGCAGCTTTTCGGCGCCGCCGAAATTTTTGACGCGTCCCGACAGGTCGACGCCGTCGATGACGGTGCCGTCGGGCCACATCTCGGCCGGAGCGTCGCATTCACCGGGTTCACCGCCGCGGAACAGGTCGAGTCCGAAATCGTTGATGACCGAGCCGAAATCGGCACGCGCCGCCTTATATGCGCGTTGCGCCTCGCTTTCGGAGGGGGTGAACGTGTCCAGTTCCGGCCAGCCGTAATGGTTCCACGAGGCCCAGAACAGGTTGATCTTGCCGCGCAGGGCTATGGCCGCCGGCTTGCTGTAACGTCCCCGGATTTTGGCTTTGTCGGGCAATGCGGGAATGATCTCGTCGAAGTCTGCCATCAGGGAGGCGTATATCTGCGAGATGGGAGTGCGCGATATGGATGCCACCTCGTCGTTGCTCTTTACGTTCCAGTCTATGTAGGGCACGTCGCCCCACCATGAGATGAGCCGGAAGTAGACCAGTGCGCGCATCAGCTTGCATTCCGCTATGATGGTGTGCAGGTTCTGACGTTCCTCGTCGCTTTTGGCATTCGGAATCATGGCCTCCACGTTCTCGATTACGTAGTTGGCGCGGTTCACGGCACCGTAGCAGTATTTGTACATGTTCTCGAAATATCCGCCGAATCCCCAGGGAAGGTAATCCCAGCGGCCCATGTATGCTCGCCCGTTGTTGCCGTTGTTGGCCAGAAAGGAGTTGCCGCGCATCTTCACGTATTCGCCCAGTCCGTCCAGATAATAGTCCCGGCAGAACAGATATCGTGTGTCGGACAATACTCCGGCCAGCGCCGAGGTGGCGTCACTTTCGTTTTTCCAGAAATTTTCCTTTGACAGTGAATCGGTCGGTTCCAGATCCAGAAGGTGGTCGCGGCACGACTGCAGCGACACAGCCGATAGCAGTAGCAAGGGGATGATATGTCTGTATTTCATGTTTATGTCGTTAGAATGATATGTTGATGCCCAGTGTATAGGTTCGGGTGGTGGGATACAGGTCGCCGGAGTTGGCGGGTTTCTCAGGGTCAAGACCTTCGTATGAGGTGAGGGTCAGGAGGTTGTCGGCGCTGAAGTACACGCGCAGGTTCTGTACCCAGAATTTAGTGGTGATTTTGCGCGGCAGGGTGTATCCGAGCTGAATGTTCTTGAGCCGGAAGTAATCCATACGTCGCAGGTGGAATTCATTCTCGGTCGGGTTCGTGGCGTTGCCTCCGAGCCGTTCCCATTCGCCGTCCCGGTTCTCCCACGACCAGGGTTTTGTCAGATGGTTGTCGGTCGGGGTGTACGACTGCGTGGGGAGGATGCAGGTGTTGTATTTGTTGATCCAGAAGTCGCGGCGACCGGCCGAGCCCTGCCACAGCATCGCGAAGTCGAATCCGCGCCAGTCGGCCTTGAAGTTTAGGGCGAAGTTGGTGGTAGGCGCGTCGCGGAGGCTGTTTACATCGGCCACCTTGTCGTTGCCGTCTATCACTCCGTCGCCGTTGGTGTCCAGGCGGATTATGTCGCCCGGCTTGGCTCCCTGATCGGCGTAGTCGTATGTGTCCTGGAAAGTCTGTGCCAGTCCCGGAAGCGTGGGCATATAGTAGGTGAAATGATAGGGCATGTTCAGGTAGACGTATCCCTTGTCGAGGAATTCGCCCCATTTCTCGAGGTTCATGCGGTTGTACGATACGTTGGCGTTGACCGAGTAATTGAAATCGGCGGCGTGGTCGCGCCATGTCAGGTTGACTTCGACGCCACGGTTGCGCAGGTTGCCTAGATTGGCTTTGGGAGCCTCGTATGCGCCTGTCAGATGGATTGACATCTGCGAGTTCTGCAGCATTCCGGTCGTGAGCCGGTCGTAATAGTCCAGTTCGGCCAGCAGACGGGAATTGAGCATGGCCAGGTCGAGTCCGAGGTTGAACACACGTGTCTTCTCCCATGTCAGGGCGGTGTTGAGCATTTTCTGGTATACGAAACCGGAAGCGATGGCACCGTCGAACATATAGTTGTTCTGTGCCATTATCTCTCGTTGCTGGTATGCCCCGACACCGCTGTTGTTGCCCAACAGGCCGTACGAAGCTCGGAATTTGGCGTTGTCCAGCCATGACTCGACATGGGGCTTGAGCCAGGGTTCCTCGCTGAGACGCCAGCCGATGGAACCGGAGGGGAAGAATCCATATCTGTGACCCTTCAGGAACTTGGAGCTGCCGTCCACACGGAAGTTGAATTCGGCCAGATAGCGGTCAAGCGCGTTGTAGCTGACACGGCCTATGAAGGAACGTAATCCTTCGCGCGACGAGGTGCCGGATGTGGTCTGGGTCGTGGTCAGCGCCGAATTGATTTCGGACAGCGAAGGGTGTATGCGGTTGCCGCGTCCCGTGGTGTTGGAACGGCTGTACCAGTATTCCTCGCTGTAGATGGCCATGATGCGGAGATCGTGCGCGTCGCCGAACACATGATTGTAGTTCAGACGGAAGTTCAGCAAGGTCTTGTAGCCGTTGTTGTTACGGTCCGTCACGCCGGCGCTGGGCTGGATGTACCAGAGTTCCTTGTAGCTGTCGGTCTGGAAGTCGTAGCTCTGCACCGGCATGGGGGCGTCCTTGTAGTATTGGTTGTAGTAGCGCAGCGAGTAGTCGAGCCTGGCGGTGAATCCCTTGAAGGCGTTCCACTCAAGGAAAGCGGTTCCGTTCAGTTCCTGCCGGTTCTCCTTCTTGACCGCGTTGTTGTAGACGCAGAGGGGATTGAACGCCTCGGGGAGCTCGCCGTAGGCCATCGGGCCTCCGTAGTGTCCCGTCTCGGGGTCGTAGGGATATATGCCGGCCACGGCGTTGCCTATGCGGTTGTCCTCGCCGTTGAAGCCGTTGCTCTGGCAGTAGGAGTATTTGCTCCAGCTGCCGTCCATGCGCATTCCGGCCTTGAGCTGACGCAGTATCATATAGTCGAAATTCATGCGCACGTTGAATCGGTCGTAGTCGTTGTTGATCTGCAGGCCTTTCTGGTCCATGTAGCCCACGGATGCAAAGAAGTTGGCCTTGTCGTTGCCGCCCGTTGCCGACACGTTGTATGTCTGCAGCGCGCCGGTGCGCATGATATGGTCGAACCAGTCGGTGTTGGGATAGCGCACCGGGTCGATCATGCCCAAGGCGAGCCATTGGTCGATGGTGCCCTCCTTATAGTTCTGTTGCACACCGTTGGTGCCGGGGTTCGTGGCGGCCGAGAGCTGGTGCAGGTGCAGTGCCGTGGCGTAATCGCTGAGCAGGTCGTATGCCCGTGTGGCCTCCTGCCATCCGTATGAGGCCGAAAAGTTGATCTGTGTGGGACGGTTCTTGCTGCCGTTCTTGGTCTTGATCAGGATGACGCCGTTGGCCGCGCGCGATCCGTAGACTGACGACGCCGTGGCGTCTTTCAGCACCGAGATGCTTTCGATGTCGTTCATGTTGATTCGGTTGATGTCGACGTCGGGCATGTCGTCCACCACGACCAGGGGAGCCGAATTGTTGATCGTACCCAGGCCGCGAATCAGAAGGGTCGCGCTGTTGTTGCCGGCCATGCCGGTGCTCTGGTTTACCGAAAGTCCCGGTATCAGGCCCGAAAGGGCGGCCGACACGTTGGGCACCGAGCGTGAGGTCATGTCTTTGCCGACGGACACGGAGGCCACGGATCCGGTCAGATTGACCTTCTTCTGCGTGCCGTAGCCTACGACCACTACCTGTTCGAGGGACGTCTGCGAGGACTCAAGGGCCACGGTGAGTGTCTCGTGTCCGTCGACTTTTACGCTCTTTGTGCTGTAGCCCACATACGAGAACTGCAGCGTGGCCTTGTCATCGGCTACAATCGAAAAGTGTCCGTCAAGATCGGTCACGACACCGCGTTTGCTGCCTTTGTCTATGACCGAGACTCCGATCAGCGGCTCGCCGTCCGAGGCGTCGGTCACCGTTCCGCTGACGTTGATGTCGCGGGCCGCGACCGGCAGGCCCGTGACCGCCGCCATAAGCAGGACAATGAGATTTTTTGATTTCATAAGTATGGTTAGTTTAGTTTGAGTTATCAGGTGGATTGCCGACTCTATTTGTTCAGGTCGTTGATATAGTCCTTGGGCAGTTTGCCGAAATGCTCGAAGAAGCATTTTGAGAAGTAGGAGGGGGTATTGAATCCCACCATATAGCATACCTCGACTATCTGGTAACGCCCTGTGGCAAGGAGTTCGGCGCTCTTGCTGAGGCGTACTATCCGGATGTAGTCGTTAGGGGTTTTTCCTGTGACGCCTTTGACGCGTTTGTGGAAATTAGAACGGCTCATCAGGAACATACGGGCAAGGCCGTCGATGTTGAAATTGTCGTTGGTAAGGTTCTCGAGAATGAGGTCGTTCAGTTTCTTGACGAACTCTGCGTTCTCTGTTTCGTGAGTGTCCTCGGCATGCGGGTTCTTGTAGAAATCGAGGGGTGATTTTATAAAATTCTCCCTGAGCCTGCGCCTGCTGTCAAGAATGCTGATAGCTTGTGCGCGGAGCTGCTCGATGGAGAACGGCTTCTCTATATATGCATCGGCTCCGATATTCAGGCCCTCTACTTTGGTCTCGATGTCGGTCTTGGCCGACAGCAGGATGACCGGGATATGCGAGAACGTGGGATTGCCGCGGACGGCACGGCACAGCTCGATGCCGTCCATGTCAGGCATCATTATGTCAGAGATTATGATGTCTACGTTCCTGTTTTCAAGAATGGCGAACGCTTCGACGCCGTTCGAGGCCGAAAGGGTATTGAACGCATCCGAGAGATTGTCGGCGATGAACGAACGTAACTGGTCGTTGTCCTCTACTATCAGCACTGTGGGCATACTGCGGTCTTCCGGGCTGGATGAGGCTTCGGAATCCTTGGGCTCGTTTTCATCGGTTGCTTCTATGACGGATGTCTTGTCATGATCCTGTGAATCGGCCTGAAGCGTTGTAGGGATTGTCAGGATGAACCGGCTGCCGTGGCCGTATTCGGACTCGACGCTGATCTCGCCGTTGTGCATTCTGGCGAGGCTGCGGGCCAACGGCAGGCCAAGTCCGGAGCCGGGATGTTTGCCGTGGTCGTCTACCTGGTAGAATGACTCGAAGATGCGGTTTATGTCCTTCTCCTTGATGCCCGGGCCGTCATCGGCTATTTCAAGACGGATGTTCTGTCCCTCCCGGTCCAGATGCATGGACACGGTGATGCGTTTGTCGGCGAATTTCATTGCGTTCGACATCAGGTTGCCCACGATTTTCTCGAAAGCCTCGGGGTCGAGCACGCATTCTATTCCGGGTTGAATGCCGCTCCGGTCCAGTCTGATGCCGTGCAGACCTGTGAATTCCTCGTAGCGATTGCATATGCCCTCCACAATTTCCGAGGCGTTGCACCTGGTGAAACTCAGCCGCATCAGCTGGGACTCCACCTTGCGGAAATCCAGCAGCTGGTTGATAAGCTCCAGCAGCCGCTGCACGTTGCTTTTCATCACCACGAGGTTACGCCGGGTGCGTTCGTTGCCGTCGCCCGATTTCAATATGGTGTCCAGCGGAGCGCTTATCAGGGAAAGGGGCGTGCGGATCTCATGGGCGATGTTGGTGAAGAATCCTATTTTCGCCTCATACAGTTCCTTTTCCTTAGCATGGCTGAATTTCACCATCTTGCGTCGGTGCGAAGCATCGATACGGCGCTTCAGGAGATACATCGCCATTCCGAAAAGCAACACATACACCACAATCATTGCGTTGGACAGCATGAAAGGCCGTTTTACGGCGAGTTTCAGTTCAATGGGCTCGCTCCAGACTCCGTCGTTGTTAGCGCCTTTAATCTGCAGGATGTATCTGCCGGCGGGAATGTTCATATATTCTATATGCCGTTCGGTGCCCGGAAGTGTCTTCCATGTCTCGTCGAATCCCTTCAGGCGATAGGCGATCCGGTTCTGTTCCGGAGAGAGGTAGCTGAGGCATGCCACGTCGAACCCGAATGTGGATTCCGACGAGGCCAGCTCGATTTCCGAGTCTCCGTCGGGCTTGCGCTTGTCGCGCAGGCCGTTGACAAAGAAATCCGTGATGCGCACCGCAGGAACGATGTCGTTTTTGCGTATGGAGGCGGGATCAAATGCTATGAAACCGCCTGAGCCTCCGAAGTAAAGCATGTCGCCCTTACCTGAACGGAGCGAAGAATTGTGCGTATAGTGTATCTTCAGTAGATTCTCGAGGTATCGGAAATCGCGTATCGAGTAGTCGTCGGCCGATATTTTGACGAGACCTCCGCCTGTGGATACCCAGATATTGCCGTTCATGTCCTCCTGAGTGGAGTAGATGATATTGGACGGCAGTCCGCCGAGAGCCTCTGTGAAACGCCGCTCCACCTTGCCTGTGGAGGGATTGAACAGCGCGAGTCCTTCGCCCTCGGTGCCGATCCATAATTTGCCGCGAGAGTCAAGAAATATATTGTTGAGGTTGTTGCCGGGCACGGTCTTCGGGTTGCCGGTTCGATGCACATAGTTTATGAATCGGCCGTCGGGACTCATGCGGTACAGTCCGTGGAAATGAGTGGCGAACCAGAGGTTGCCTTCGTAATCCTCAAGTATCTTCATTACTGCGGCAGACTGTAACTCTTTGATTCTGTTGAATTTCATGCCGTCGAATACTGCGGCTCCGCGTGAGGTTCCCGCATATATACGTCCGTTGGACGTGCGGTACATGACATTCACCACATTCGAGGGCAGTCCGTTGGCGGTGGTATATGTGGCGGTGATATTGCCCGAAGGGTATCCGGCCACGATGATGCCTCGATCGTAGTCGCTGATCCACAATTCGTTGCCGTTGGCCATCGTTCCCTGGATATTGTCGGACAGACCATTTACCGGGAATATCGACATATCTCGGGTGGCGGGGTTGAACGTATTTATGCCGTTGCCGCTCGAGGCCAGTACGATGTTTCCGTCAGAAACCTCTACTATACGGTTTACTATCTTGTTGGTGCGTGCCCTATTCCTGTCGTGATGTCCTACCTCGTAATATGAGAAGGCGTTGATGCGTGGTGATAGATAGCACACGCCGTAGAAATAAGTGCCGAGCCACAGTCCGCCTTCATTGTCGCGCGTTATTGCAAAGATACTTTTGTCGGGCAGGTTGTCGTATGAATTGCCGTCATCGAATTGCCGTAGCGTATGGGCGTTGCGGTCCAGTTTCAGCAGACCGTTTTCAGAGCCCATTATCAGTTCGTTGGGACTGTATGGAGTCAGAGCCTTTATGTCATGGACTGGTGCTGTGGATGATGTGGTATGAGTGATGCGCCGGACCGTATTGGAGCGAGGATCGAAATGAAACAGACCGTCGGTAAGGGTGCCTATCCAGAGGGTGTTGTCGTTCTGGCGGTATATAGTCTGAATGTTTTCCCCCGAGACGGGCGTGGGTGTGGTCTTGCCCGTAGCCGGGTCAAGACGGAATATGCCGGCATTATCGGTGCCGATCCATATCGCCCCGGATATGTCGGTAGCCATAGCCGTGACGAATCGAGACGGCAGCTGTTTGCCTCCATAATGCCGGACTACATGCAGTTGCGGGTCAAGACGGTACACCCCCTGTCCATAGCATCCAACCCAGAGGTGGCCGGATTTGTCAGTCACAAGACAGTGAATGCTGTTGCGGTCATCGCCGAACCGGTGTCCGTCAAGTGAAACGTGGCGGAAATCGTCCCTGTCGGGATTATAGCTGTACAATCCTTCCTTGGTGCCTATAAGTATATTGCCGTCGGACGTTTCCAGAAGACAGTGGATGAAATTATTGCCTAAGCTCAGACTGTCGTTGTCTACACGCCGATAGACTTTGAAGTTCAGTCCGTCGAACCTGTTCAGACCGTCGTTGGTGCCGAACCATAGGAATCCGCGGCTGTCCTGCATCACGGCCCATACGCCGTTGTGCGAGAGTCCGTCGTCGGTCTGATAGCTGCGGTACAGCGACGCTGCGGCATGCAGTGTCATAAAGGCAATTATAATGAATGTGAGAATCAGTTTTTTCACGGTGGTTCTTTTAATGTTGCAAATATATATGCTTGATGCTCAAGGACCATGCAACGATATTGCAGGAGGATGCAAGATTATTGCAAAAGACGTATCCTAAACGTATTGTTGCACGGTTTTTGAAGATTGTCGTATGCCGGCATATATCGCGTATTTAATTTTGCAAAAATACGTAATATTTGACAGACGTTAACAAAAAATATAAAATGAATAACCGTTACCTTGCTTTTTTAAGTAATTCAACAAGTACGCCGGCTATAGTGGGCTGGGTTCTTCTGTATGCCCTTTCATTGTCGTTGCCGTCAAATGCCGAGGATGCGGTGCGTTTCGCCAATTTCAACCGATACGCCGATGCCAACGCCCAACTGTCTTCGCTTCCTCCTGTCCCAGGCCGGGTGGTATTGATGGGAAATTCCATTACCGATTTCTGGCCGGCACGTGCTCCGCATCTTTTCCAGACACATCCCGAAATAATCGGCCGTGGCATAGCCGGACAGACAACCTGGCAGTTCCTGTTGCGTTTCCGTGCCGATGTCATTGATCTGAATCCGGAAACAGTGGTTATAAATTACGGGACAAACGATATCGCATTGAATGCCGGCGAGTACGATGAGGACGCGACCTTCGGGAATGTCTGCTCAATGGTGGATCTGGCTCGGGCCAACGGAATCAAGGTGATTTTGGCGTCATGCCTGCCGGCTCAGGGATTCAGCTGGAGGCCGGAAGTGAAGGATGCCATGGATAAGATCCGGAGACTCAACACCAGGGTTAAGGCGTATGCCGAAGCTGAAGACATTCCGTATGCTGACTATTTCAGTGCATTGGTCAACGATTGCGGGACATCGATGGATTCGGCGTATTCCGATGAAAGCCCGGCTGTCCACCCTAACGCAGCGGGATATACAGTCATGGAGCGCATTTTACTTGATGCGCTCCATGAAGTCCAGGCAAATGATGTCCGTACACGCAAGACGATGCGTTGAGGATATCTATGTTTAGGATATCTACAAGGAGTGATGTCGGTTACTTGAAGGTGACGGTCAGGGGTGGCAGGGCGAGGGCGTCGGACCGGGAGCGGACTATGGCGTTCCACTGGGCGGCGTCGGGCACGAAGCCTTTCGACCAGCCGGAGCCCCAGTAATAGGTCATGCGGTCGGTGCCTTGGGGTGCTGACTGTATAACATGGCCCACGGCGTCGCCGCGAGGCACGTCAAACGGTATGTAGCGCACCTTCATGGTCTTGTCGCCGCACAGAGCCAAGTAGATCTCGCCGTTGTTTTTGCCCGGTTCCTGCGTGTAGTCGGTATAGGTGACATAACCGTTGCCGAAGTCATAGCCTTGCGGGTTGGAACCGTGTACCACGATGCCGGCTATGGGACGGGCGTCGGCAGGGAGGTTGTCGTACCATACTGTGGTCTTGTTGAGGCAGTCGCCGGCGTCGAGCGTGATAAGGCGATGCTCGACGACATTCTTGCCCCCTATCCTGACGGGATTGTAGGTCAGTTCGACGGTGAAGCGCAGGGGACCGTTGTCCAGCACGCGGGCCTCGGCCCAGCAGTAAGGCATCACGATGCTGTCGCCCGGCAGCATCAGGGCGGATGTGCCGCCGCCAAGAGTCGGACCTACGGCATACATGTCCATACCCTTGCCATGGTCGATGTGGAACGAGATTTTATTTACTATGTCATCATGGAAACGCTGTTCCAGCACCGGTTCCGTCACGCTCTTGGTCCATACGTCGTAGCCGTATGCCTTCTCGCCGCTCCGTTGCAGTGCAGGGCCGTAGGCACGGAACGCGCCGCGGTCGTTCTCCCACGCCAGGTCGTCCTTGCGTTCCGGGAATATGCGGCCATAACAGATGGTGTCGACAGGCATCGGAGTGCCGGGAACCAGCTTGTAGTCTATGCCCCCCTTTGCGGGGATGGATACGCGGAAAATCAACTTGCCGTCGTGGGTGATCTGGTACGGCACTTCATCGCCGCGGGCATCCAGCAGCCGGAAGGTAGAGGCAGGGGCGCCGGCTATCTCCACCATCTCGTTGCGTGTCACGTCCGACGGATTGGAGACTGTAAATGATATGTCCTTTGATTCCTTGGCCTCGCCGTAACCTGTGGCTACAGGGTTGGCCGCACAGGCGCAGCACGGTGCGAGCGCGCCGGCCAGCAGTAAAACAGAAGTCGTTATGTTGTTCATGATAAATAATTTCATGCAATATTCATAGGCATCATGCATTGGCCTGGATTACGAGGAAGGTGATGTAGAGAATATAGCATAGGGCCATGATTGCACCCTCGATGCGGGTGATGGTACGCGTCTTGAAGAACCATCCGAAGAACCAGAACATCAGGGCGCTGCCGGTCAGCACTCCGAGGTCGAGCATGGAGATGCCGCCGAAGGGGAGTGGCCGCACCGCTGCGGCGCAGCCCAACACCAGGAAGATGTTGAATATATTGCTGCCTATCACGTTGCCTACGGCTATTCCGGAGTTTCCTTTTACAGCCGCTACAAGGGATGTGGCCAGTTCCGGCAGGGAGGTTCCGGCGGCCACGATGGTCAGGCCGATTATCGCGTCGCTCACGCCCCATGACCTGGCTATGGCCGATGCCTTGTCAACAAACAGGTCGCCGCCGTAAATCAACGCGGCGAGGCCTCCGACGACCATTATGGCCGACAGCCACATCCTGGGCTGCGGCTTGGCCTCGGCAGGCTGCCCGGGCTGTTCGTGTTTGGATTCCCCGGCCTGTGAGAATATATAGCGCATGAATATGACGAAAAAGAGTAGCAGCAGGATGCCGTTGACGCGCGAGATTTCGGCCGGAGTGCCGTCCAGCCACGGCGAGCAGCCCATGGCCAGGATGGCCACGCTGGCCAGTATCACCAACGGTATCTCATTGACCATTATTCCTTTGCCTATATGTATGGGTCGGGCCAGAGCCACAGCGCCGATTATGAGCAGCGTGTTGAAGATATTGCTGCCCACCACGTTGCCGATGGCCATGCCGGTATTGCCGTCTACGGCCGACATGACGCTGATGGTCAGCTCCGGAGCCGATGTGCCGAACGCCACGATGGTCAGGCCCACGATAAGGTCCGACAGGCCGAATTTGCGGGCTATCGCCGCGGCGCCGTCAGTCAGATAATTGGCCCCGCCCAATATCAGCACAAGGCCCACGATTAGCAATACGTAATTCATCGGATAATGGAATTTTCAGTTATAATACGTTTCTATAACGTTTCGGACTCATTAAATATTCAAATCACCGCGATAATAAAAGCTTCCCATAGGGCAGGAACAGTGACGCGGTGTCCGATGAAGTGATGGGCCGGCTGCCTCTCCGAGGCAGTCAGCCGCGTTGTCGACCGGGGGTATCCTCACCGCCTATATGTTGACGATGTGGACGTCGTCACTCCAGTCCTGAGGCGGCGATGACGTCGTCACGCCCGTATCTTATCGTCGTCACGCCCGTATCTTATGATATGATGAACCGGCTGCCTCGGAGAGGCTGTTTCTCATTAACCCCACGATGGCTGGAGGGAGCGTAGCGCTCGACAGCCTTCGTGGGGATATATGGGTGTGGCGCAGCTTGGTCGGAGACCATGCCGCTCGCCTAAAGTCATGGTCATATCGTGCAGTACAGAGGCATGGTCTCCGACCAAGCTGTGTCGCTCCGACCCTGTCCCCACGAAGGACGGCGCCGGCTGTCGCTGCCGCCGCCCATCGTGGGGTTAATGAGAAACAGCCTCTCCGAGGCAGTCAGCCGCGTGTCGACCGCGCCGCTGTTCGGAGAATCCGCGCCGGAGTGTTTATCGGCAATTTGGGTAAGGAGATAAGTATTTTGGATAATTGGAATATTGGGAAAAGATTATAACTTTGTAACTTGAAACAATTAACCGCATTATGAAGATGAAAAAGATTATAGCATGCCTGGGGATGGCGCTGATGGTGGGCGCCTCGGCAATGGCTCAGAGCACGGTGTATCTGACCCGCGAAATCAGTCCGGAGGCCCTGATAAAGATATATAAGGCTCTCGGCGTTTCGGCCAAGGGGCGCGTGGCCGTCAAAATTTCGACCGGTGAGGGTACGAATCCCAATTATCTGAAGCCTACGCTGATAGGTCCGTTAGTGAACGAGGTGGGCGGCACAATCGTGGAATGCCGCACGGCTTACAAAGGCGACCGCATGGAGACGGCCGACCACTGGAAGGTGATACACGAGCATGGCTTCGACAGCATCGCGCCCGTAGACCTGATGGACGAGTACGACCAGATCCGCATACCGGTGCGCGACAAGAAACACCTGAAATACGACCTCGTGGGCGGCCACCTGGCCAACTACGACTTCATGGTGATGCTGAACCATTTCAAGGGTCACCCGATGGGCGGCTACGGCGGTGCGCTGAAGAACATGAGCATCGGTTGCGCCAGCCGTGACGGCAAGGCATACATCCACACCGCCGGCGCCACTTCCAATACCGACGAACTCTGGTCCATGATTGCGAAGCAGGACGACTTCCTGGAGTCGATGGCAGCCGCGGCCCAGGGCGTGGCCGATTACTTCAACCGCGAGAACGGCATAATCTATATCTCGGTGATGAACAACATGACCGTGGACTGCGACTGCGTGGCCCATCCCGCACCGGTCAAACTGGAGGATTACGGCATCCTCGCCTCGACCGACCCGGTAGCTCTGGACCAGGCCTGCGTCGACATCATCAATCAGCAGAAGGTGACGGCACACAACGATCCTACCGACCTGATACGGCGCATCGACAAGCAGCACGGCACGCACACCATCGACTGGGCCGAAAAGATCGGCCTCGGTTCCAAGCAGTACAATATAGTGAACATAGACGGGAAATAACATAGGATGACCACTAACATAGCAGGCAGATTATTGCCCGCCATTGTGATAATGGCGGCAACGACGATACCGGCAGGCGGTCTGCGGGCCTCTTCGCCGGCGTCGGGACTTGACAGCGTGCAGTCCATCCCCGACCTGGTGGTGACAGGCACGCGCGACCGCACCGACGTGCGCCATCTGTCGCAGACGGTGTCGATAGTGGACCGCGAGACCATAGAGCACAGCATGGAGCCGTCGCTTCTGCCGGTGCTTTCAGCCGAGGTGCCGGGACTGTTCGTCACCGAGCGCGGCGTGTTGGGTTACGGCTCGTCGGGAGGCTCGGCAGGTGGTATCTCCATACGCGGACTGAGCGGCGGCAACGCCCGCATGATGGTGCTGATAGACGGCCATCCGCAGTATGCCGGCATATTCGGCCATCCCATATCCGACTCGTACCAGTCGCTGCTGGCCGACAAGGTGGAGGTGTTGCGTGGCCCGGCGTCGGTGCTGTACGGCTCCAATGCAATGGGAGGCGTGGTGAACATCGTGACGCGCCGGATGCACGGCGACGGCGTCCGCACTCATGTGCGCGCAGGCTACGGATCGTACAACACGCTCGAGACCGAGGTGACCAACACCGTCCGCAAGCATGGATTCAACAGCGTGGTTAGCGCGTCGTACAACCGTACCGACGGCCACCGCAAGGACATGGGCTTCGAGCAATACGGCGGCTACGCCAAGATTGGCTATGACTTCAGCAGCCACTGGCAGGCCTTCGCCGACGTGAACGTGACGCATTACAACGCCCACTGTCCCGGCCCGGACTATGCGCCGCTGGTCGACGGCTACCAGCGCATCACGCGCGGCGTGGCGTCGATGGTGGTGTCGAACGAATACGACCGCACCTCGGGTGCCGTCAGCTTCTTCTATAACTGGGGCAACCACTGGATCAACGACGGCTACACACCGAGCAACGGCCAGACCTCGCAGGACGGCCGCTTCAAGTCGTACGACGACATGATCGGCGTGTCGGCCTATCAGAGCACCCGGTTCTGGCAGGGCAACCGCATAACGTTGGGCTTCGACTGGTTCCGCTACGGCGGCAAGGCCCGGACCGACTATGTGGCCGGCCCGCAGGAGGGTACGCGCCGCGACCTGGTGAACAAGCATGAGGATGAATACGCCGGTTATATGGATTTCCGTCAGGATTTGTGGCAATGGCTGTCGCTGAACGCCGGTGTGCGTGTGGACCATCACACCCGCGTCGGCACCGAATGGGTGCCGCAGGCCGGACTCGCGTTCCATCTGCCGCGCATCATCGAACTGAAGGCCTCGGCGTCCAAGGGATTCCGCTATCCCATACTGCGCGAGATGTATATGTTTCCGCCGCAGAATCCCGACCTGAAGCCCGAGTCGATGTGGAATTATGAGATTGCTATGTCGCAACAGCTGCTTGACGGCCGGCTGCGTTACGGCGTCAATCTGTTCTATATCGACGGCAAGAACCTGATAGTGACGCTCAGGAACCCCAACGGCACAGGTATGCTGAACCGGAACACCGGCAAAGTGAAGAACGCAGGCGTGGAGCTGCAGGGAGGCTACCGCATCAGCTCCGCATGGCGCGTGAATGCCAACTACAGCTATCTGCACATGAAGAACCCCGTGATAGCCGCTCCGGAGCACAAACTGTACGTAGGTGCCGAGTTTATGAAAGGCCGCTGGTACGCCGCCACGGGCGTACAGTACGTTGCCGACCTCTACACGGCGGTGGGCGACAACCCCAATAAGGAAAGTTATGTGCTGTGGAATCTGCGCGGCCAGTACCGTATCGCCAAGTGGGTGGACGTCTGGGTTAGGGGAGACAACCTCCTGGCGCAGAAATATGAGATCAACGACGGCTACCCGATGCCCCGCGCCACGGTGATGGCCGGCTTCAACTTCCATTTTTAATGCACGGCCGCTTGGACACTTCCCATAAATCCCGCACCTCCCATAAATCCCGCACCTCTCATATTTCCCATACATCCCTGAAAAGCGACGCTTCCGGAGCCATGCTCCGGAAGCGTTGACAATAACAACTTTATACCTTAATAACTTGAATAACTAATGTATGCCCTCACGGGTGTCCCAATGTATAACTGCTCTGTGGATTAAAGAGTCACACCACCTATAAATCACCATTTGCCTATAATACGGGCATGGTATAATTGACACTCAAACGCAGGGTGTTAAAAAATGCATCCTGTTTTGAAAAAGTGCAAAATATTTTTTAATTTTGCAATATACAACTCCGGTAAGCCGAAATTAAAGTTGAGAAAGTTAAAGGAGTTTAGAAAGTTAGGAGAATACCAAAACGGACGTAAGACAACACTGTTATCTTAACTTTATAAACTCTATAAACTTGATAAGCTATTAATGACTATGCGACTGATCAGACGTGCGTTGACCACCATATTGTTAGTGCTGGCTTTCGGACTGACCGAGAGCCTGGGCGAGGTGCGTCAGTTCAAGACGCTGACGGGGCGCGACGGCCTGAGCGACATACTGGTCAATACAATATATAAAGACTATCAGGGCTATATCTGGCTGGGCACCGAGTCGGCCATAGACCGTTACGACGGCAACTTGATAGTGTCGTACCCTCTGACCGACAAATCCAAGGGGCTGGGCCGCGTCAACGCCATACTGCACACCAAGCAGGGCGACCTGTATATCGGCACCACGTCGGGTCTGAGCGTTATGCCGGCCGGCACCGTGCAGCCCAAACGCATGCAGACCGACAGGATAAGCATGCCGGTCAACGCCCTGGCCCACGACCGCTCCGGCAACATATACATCGCCACTGACCAGGGACTGTTCAAGTACAACACGCGGCAGAAGCAGCTGGACAAGATCTCGACCGAGGCCGACCTGCGCCGCCCCGACTACAGGTTCATGGACGTGCTGGTGCAGGACGACCGCATCCTGTGGGCCGCCACGACGCACACGCTGTACCGCTATGTGATCGACACGCAGCAGATCCGTTCGTTCCCCATGCCCGGCGGCGGAGAGTGCACGCACATAGCCATGGCCGGCAACCGGATATACATCGGTATGCGCAACGTGGGCTTAGTGCCTTTCGACATCGAAAGCCAGCGCATGGGCGTGCCGGTGCAGACAGGCAATAACCTTATTACCGACATAGCTGTAGACGGCAACAAGGATCTGTGGATCTCGACCGACGGCGAGGGCGTGTTCCGCTATTCGCCTGCCACCGGAAGGGTGGAGGAACGCCTCTCTACGTCCGAAGGTACGGTAAGGCTGAAGTCGAATTCCGTGTATTCCGTCATGGTCGACAATCTCGGGCTGCTGTGGGTGGGATATTACCAGATGGGACTGGACTATACGCCCGACAGCCACAATTATTTCAACACCTATGCGTATCCGGCGGCGGGATTCGACAGCAACCGCTATGCCGTGCGTGCGATAGCCTTTGACGGTACTACCAAGATAATAGGCACGCGCGACGGACTCTTTGTGGTGGACGACACGCGCGGCACGTTCCGGCATCACGCATACCCGCAACTGCGCTCCAACATCATATTCTGCATCGCTCCTATGGGTAGGCATCAATATCTGGTGGGCACCTATAACGGTGGCATGTACCGTCTCGATTCGCAGACCGGCGACATCAGCGACTTCGACAGCAACGGGGCCATTCCCGGCAATGCCTCGGTGTTCAACATAACGCAGGACGACCACGGCGACATTTGGGCCGGCACGTCCGAGGGGCTGGTGCGCTTTCACGAAGACCGTCATCCCGACGTGTGGACCAGCCGTAACTCCAGGCTTCCGGCAGGGAATGTGTACGAGATATTCTTCGACAGCGCCGGGCGCGGCTGGATATGTACCGAGAACGGCATGGCCCTGTGGAACGGCGAAAGCCTCGACACGGAAATGTTTCCGAAAGACTTCATCCACAAGCAGAAGATACGCGACATATACGAGGACAGCAGTCATCAGCTGTACTTCGTGCCCGACCGCGGCAGCGTGTACCGCTCCGACCTGCAGATGTCGAAGTACGGACCGGTGGAATTCGGCGCAGACGAGAACGTGAACACCATGTTCGTGATCGAGGACCGCGACCGCTGGCTGTGGCTCGGCACCGACAAGGGACTGATACGCTACGACCGCAAGGAGAACTTCCATCACTTCAATAACGCCGACGGACTCCCCAACCAGGTGTTCACGCTCTGCGCCCCGATCCGCGATGCAGCCGGCAACCTGTGGATGGGCAATTCGTCTGGACTGATAGAGCTGGATTTCAACCGGTTCAAGAAAACGGCCATAGACCATCACCGTCCAGTCACCATCACCGACATGAAATCCAGGGGCAAGAGCATCATGTCGCGCATGCGCAACGACAACGACAACCTGTCCATATCGCTCACCGGCAAGGAGGACGACCTGGTGATATACCTGTCGGACTTCAGCTACAAGCCGTCGGAATATTTCGTGACCGAATACATGCTGGAAGGCACCGACGGCAAATGGCACAGGGCCGAAGGATCGGAGCCGATACATCTGTACGACCTGCCCAGCGGCAAATACACGCTCAAGATGCGCGTGCAGGACAACGCGCACACACAGACCGTGCTGACCATACGCAAGTCGTCCAACATCAGCTGGGCCATGATATTCATAATCGTGGCGCTGACCGGCGGACTCTGCTACACATTATATATATTGTACAGGAAATTTTACCGTCACTCCAAGGACGAGGATGAATATATCGACGCAGAAGACTCAACTCTCGGAATTACGGCAGCAAAGGAGCCGGAGCACATCAGCTACAAGACAACGCGCCTGAGTGACGAAGAGTGCAAACGGCTGTTGAAACTTCTAACTAATGTCATGAACAACGAAAAGCCTTACAACAATCCTAATCTAAAAAGCTCTGATCTGGCCGCTCTGATCGGCACCAAGAGCCATTCGCTCTCGTTCCTGTTCAACCAGTACATGAAGAAGACCTTCTACGACTATGTGAACGAATACCGCGTGGAGGAATTCAAGCGGCTGGTGAACGAAACGGACATATCCCGATATACTCTCACGGCACTGTCCGAGAAGTGCGGATTCTCGTCGCGGGCCAGTTTCTTCCGCCATTTCAAGGCATCCACCGGCATCACGCCGTCGGAATATATCAAGAACAATTTGCACTGATTCTGCAACAGGATGAGACGAAATGAGTCTCACATTCTTATGCAACTGAGAATCTCAATCTCTTAAGCAGTTGGGAATCAGCTATTGCGACTAAACTTCATCCAAAATTATTAAGAGAGATATAAACGGGGTCAAAAAAGTTTTTTTCGGCAAATTCGCGTGGTAATTTTGCAGTGTCCGCAATGGACACAAGGCTCGATGCCTAACCTACAACACTACAAAGGCCATGAACGAACAGACCGACAGCCGAGCTGTCATTATCAAATCCTACCATGAGAACTTCGAGCGAGTCCTTCACTTCATCGTGTCGCGCATCAACAACGTAGAGGATGCGGAGAATCTGGCGCAGGACGTGTGGGTGCGCGTGCTGACGTTGACCCGTCCGGTGGAGGAGGAGACGCTGACATCGCTTATCTACGTGATAGCGCGCAACCTCGTCAACGACTATCTGCGCCGTCTGTGCCACAGCCGCGCATACAGCGAGGAGGTGCTGGAAAGCGGCGTGGAGCGTTACGAACTGTCGCCCGAGAATCTGATTTCGGCATTCGAGATAGCGCGCATAGAGCGCGAGCGCGTTGAGTGCCTGCCCGCGCAGCGCCGTATCATATATGAAATGAGCAGATACCAGGAAAAGACACCCGAGGAGATAGCCGGCATGCTGTCGCTGTCCAAACGCACCGTGGAGAATCACCTCCGCCTGGGGCGCCGCGATGTGCGCAGCTGCATAGCCGCCGTAGTGTGAATGATTCCGGTTCGGTCATGACAGACATACGCGATTATTAACCAAATACCATAATACAATACCTAACATTTATGAGCATTCGACTTAAAAACACTATGCCATGGAAGAGCATACTGCGGGTGGGTCTGATTGCCGTGATGGTGGCTGCCGTCACGCCATTGGTGGCGTACGCGCAGCGCGCATCGTCGTCGGCAGCCGTACCCGGGCAGGTCACCGGCGTGGTACTTGACGAGACCGGTGAGCCTCTGATCGGTGCCACCGTCATGGTGAAGGGAACTACTAACGGTGCGACCACCGACCTTGACGGCAACTTCTCGATCAAGGCATCGAAGGGGGCCACCCTCGTGGTGTCGTACGTCGGTTACAACTCGCAGGAAGTGAAGGCCACTTCCGGCAACATGAACATCAAGCTGAAACCCAACGACCAGGTGCTTGACGAACTGGTGGTAGTGGGTTACGGTGTGCAGAAGAAGGCATCCATGACCGGATCGGTAACGGTGGTGAACGACGAGAAGCTGCAGGACAAGGGTGCCCTGGCCAGCCCCGTCGAGGCGCTGCAGGGCCAGGTGCCCGGTGTGATCATCACACGTTCGTCGTCCGCTCCCGGCGAGGAGAACTGGGACATGAAGATCCGTGGTTCCGTATCGAAGAACAATTCCGCACCCCTCGTGATCATAGACGGTATCGAATATGAAGGCGTGGGCGCTCTGAACCAGCTGAACCCCTCGGATATCGAGTCGATGAACATACTGAAGGATGCCGCCGCATCAATCTACGGTTCGAAGGCCGCCGGCGGCGTCGTGCTGATCACCACCAAGAAGGGTAAGGACGACCAGGTGCGCGTGGAATACAACGGATCGTACACCCACAAGTTCGTGGGCAACACCCCGAAGACCATGAGCATCGACGAATGGGCCGATGCCCAGATCGAGGCATACATGAACGACGGTGACACCACCAACGGATGGATCACCTACGCCAAGATGATGAAGGAATACAAGGGCCAGTTCATCGACATGCGCAACGGCAACCCGCTGAACGGCATGTTCTCCGATACGCAGGACCTGACATTCTTCGACACCGACTGGAACGATGTGATATGGGGCGACTCCTGGAGCACCAACCACGACCTGGCCGTGTCCGGCGGAAAGAACGGCAACACATACCGCGTGTCGGCCGCATACATGTACGATGATTCTCCTCTGAAATGGGGCAACAACCACAACAACCGTTTCAACATCCGACTGAACAACACGTTCAAGTTCCACAAACGTTTCTCGCTGACCTCGTCGATAGCGCTGAACCGCCAGGACCAGGTGTCGCCCACACAGATCGGCGCCTGCCTGACCACCAGCACCGCGCAGCCCGGCTTCCCGACCTCTACGATTGACGGCAAGCCTTACGGCTGGGGAACATGGCGCGCGCCCAACTGGGCCGCCGAGCTTGGCGGTGACAACCGCTACAAGGCACTGTCAATCAACGTGAGCGAGGCATTCCGCTATGACATCATCGAGGGGCTGAGCCTCAACGCCGTGTTCGGTTACAACTACCGTGGCAACACACGCGACGCAAAGACCCTCTCCGTGGACTATTATAACTACAAGGGCGACACGAAGGTATTCTCCAACCCCAACCAGGACGACACCAAGTACGAGAAATGGTGGGACCGCCGCGAACTCTTCATGGGCCAGGGCTATCTGGACTATACCAAGACATGGAAGGACGTGCACAACTTCAAGGCCATGCTCGGTGTGCAGTACTCGTTCACCGACTATGAGTCGAACACCAACACCGCTATGGACATCAACGCTCCGCTGGAGGTTGTGAACGGTACGGGTACAATCACCACGACCGGAGCAAAGTGGCAGGAGGCCCTGCTGAGCTACTACGGCCGTGTCAACTATGACTTCGATTCAAGATACCTGCTGGAAGGCCAGGCACGTTACGACGGCTCGTCGAAGTTCCAGGCCGAGAACCGCTGGGCGTTCTTCTGGGGCGTATCGGCCGGATGGCGCATCGGCCAGGAGAAATTCATGGAGGCCGCACGCGGCTGGCTGAGCGAACTGAAGCTCCGCGCATCGTACGGTAACGTGGGTAACCAGAACGGTATCGACCGTTACTCGGGCGTGGCTCTCTATAACTTCAAGCCCAACCAGAACGTGATAATCGGCAACGGCAAGATTTCCTGGATCGACACCAACGGCAAGCTCGTGAGCCTGGACCGCACCTGGGAGCGCGTGCACAACTACAACGTGGCTCTTGACTTCGGCTTCTTCAACAACCGCCTGACCGGTTCGGTCGAGGCATACTGGAAGCGCGTCAACAACATGCTGATCGACGTGATCTATCCAGCCATCCTCGGTGACAACGCGCCGACGGCCAACAAGGGTAAGTTCAAGGCCTGGGGTTACGACGCCAACATCAACTGGAACCAGACGATAGGCAACGTGACATACCACGTCGGCGGCACATTCACCTATGCCGACAACGAACTGCTGGACAACGGAGGCTCCGGTGCCGTCCAGGCCGGCGTCCGTTCCGACCGCGAGGGTTATCCTCTGAACTCAGTATGGGGCTACCGCTACTGCGGCAAGATCCAGAACGAGGAGCAGCTGAAGAAATACATCGACCGTTACAACGGCACATCGACCGTGGACGGCAACATCTCCAAGCTCCGCGTGGGCGACAATATGTTCGAGGACGTGAACAAGGACGGCAAGCTGACCTTCGAGGATCTGGTTTACCTCGGCACCGAGGATCCGAAGATCCAGTTCTCGTTCAACTTCGGCGCCGCCTGGAAGGGTCTTGACATCGATTTCGTGTTCCAGGGCGCAGGCCGACGCACCGTATGGCGCCGTGACGGCAACAACAACGCCGACGTATGGCGCATCCCGACCCGTACGGCATACCAGAACGGCTCGAATCACTTCATCGGCAACGTATGGAGCGAGACCAATCCCGACGGATACTATACTCCGCTTACCCACCAGTCTGAGATCAACACTTACAACTACCAGTGCTCGTCATGGTCCGTCGAGGACGGCTCCTACCTGCGTCTCAAGAACGTGACCATCGGCTACACGCTGCCTCAGAACATCCTGAACCGTCAGAAAGTGCTGTCGGGCGTACGCGTCTACCTGACCGGCACCGACCTCTGGGAGACTTCCAAGATAAAGGACGGATGGGATCCCGAGTCGTCGGGCCGCGTAAGCAACGCCAACCGTTATCCTTTCCTCCGCAGTCTCACCGTGGGTCTGCACCTAACATTCTAACCACATCATGAATACAGCAATGAACAAGATAATAAAGACCATATCGGCCGCAGCGGTAGCGTTGCTCCTCACGTCCTGCCTGGACCTGGAGCCGAAGGACCAGATGGCCGACACCAACATGTGGGCCACATCGAGCGACTTCCAGCTCTTTGCCAACAGGTTCTACGACTGGTTCCCGTCGATACAGAGCATGTACAACGGCGACAAGGAGAGTGACTTCATGGTGGACAAGAGTGCCTTCAATGTCATTTCCAACGGAACGAACGCCATACCGTCGAGCGACGGCACCTACGGAGGATGCTACAACCACATACGTCGCTGCAACATCCTGATAGAGCGTGCCGACAAATACAGCGGCACCCGCGAGGACATCGCCAAGCCCGAGGGGGAGGCATACTTCTTCCGCGCATACAGCTATTTCACGCTGCTGACGCGCTACGGCGACGCCATCATCGTCACCACCCCCATCGACGTGGACGACCCCGCCATGTCGGCCAAGCGCAACGACCGCTCGGAGGTGATCAAGCTGATACTCGAGGATCTGGACAAGGCAGCCGAGCTGCTGCCCAGTACCACCGACGTGGAGAACGGATATGTGGGCAAGGAGGGCGCCCTGGCGTTCAAGGCACGCGCCGCCCTGTTCGAAGGCACATGGCAGAAGTTCCGCGGCAACGATGCCGCTGCAAAGCCCCTGCTCGACCAGGCCGCACAGGCCGCCAAGGCCGTGATCGACTCCAAGAAGTTCCAGCTGTTCGCTCCCTCGGCATTGGGTACGGAGGCCTACAAGTACCTTTTCATACTGGAGGATACGAAGTGCAACCCCGCCGGCCTGACCAAGAGCGCCAACAAGGAATACATCATCAAGCGCTGCTATGACATGACCAACAAGCAGATAGGCGACAACGTGACCGTGGGCGTGCTGAACAACGCGCAGTATCTGTCGGCCAAGGTTGCCGACCAGTACCTGTGCTCCGACGGTCTTCCCATCGACAAGTCGCCGATGTTCCAGGGCTACGCCAACGCCGACTCCGAGTGGCAGAACCGCGACAACCGTATGTACAACACGATGATGAAGCCTCACGGAAAGTACTGGAACGGTACGAACCCGAACTATTTCCGCGACTTCACCGACGCCGACGCCAACCGCGCGCAGTATGCCGACTATATGCCCGGCGGCGGCACGGGTTATTTCCCGCAGAAATGGGCCTGCGAGCGTCGCGTCACCTCCACCGAGGAGAGCTACGACATGCCTGTCCTGCGTTATGCCGAGGTTCTGTTGGCTTACGCCGAGGCAGTGTTCGAGCGTGACGGCAAGATTTCGGACGAGGATCTTGACCTGTCGCTGAACCTGGTGCGCCGCCGCGTCAACCCCGCGATGCCCAAGCTGAGCAACGCCTTCGTAAGCGCCAACGGACTGGACATGCGCACCGAGATACGCCGCGAACGCAGCGTGGAATTCGTGTCGGAGGGCTTCCGTCTCGACGACCTGAAGCGCTGGAAGACAGCCGAGGTTGAGATGCCTATGGACTTCGCCGGCGTGCACGTGGACGGCACCGAGTATGGGCGCCGCAACTTCCCCGCCTTGCGCAAGGACGCACAGGGCCGCGTGGTATGGGAGACTGGCCGCAAGTGGGCCGAGCGCAACTATCTGCTGCCGCTGCCCACCGACCAGCTCCAGCTCAATCCCAACCTGGGCCAGAATCCCGGCTGGTAATCCGGTTCAACAAGTATTCATAATATCCGAATAAATAACATGAACAAGAGATATACAGGCGTCATCGCATCGCTGGCAGTCTGCGGCATGATGGCCGGTCTGACCGGATGCAGTGACGACAAGCAAATGACACTTGACGGCACGGAGGTGATAATCCCGACGTCCATCACATTCGAGTGTACCGAGACGCTGCCCCTGGCAGTGGGCATGGACTCGCTGCTGGTGTACACCGTAGGCCCGGAGACAGCCGAGGACAAGACCCTGCTGTTCCGCAGCGGCGACGAGAGCATAGCCACAGTGGACGAGAACGGCCTGGTACACGCCGTGGCCGTGGGCGAGACCACCATTTCGGCAGTGCCCAAGCGTCTTGGCGCCGGAACCACCGCCTCCATCTTTGTGCAGGTGATTCCGGAGATAATCAAGGCTACAAGCATCGACGTGGAGAGCCAGACTCCTCCCAGCGACGAGGGTAAATATTACGTGACCGACGAGATTCAGCTGACCAACACCATCTATCCCGCCGACGTGACCTATCAGCGCGTGGCATGGGTATCGTCCAATCCCGAGATAGCCAGCGTGGACGAGGCCGGCAAGGTGACACTGCTGAAGGAGGGCGACGTGGAGATTTACTGCGTGGCACAGGACCGTTCGGGCGTGCGCGGCGAATTCAAGCTGCACGTGGATCCCTTCATCGAGGTTCAGAGCCTGACCATCAACAGCACGCTGGAGAATCTGTCGCTGCCTTCGGACGGCATCAGACTCGACGTGACCTACACTCCGAGCAACGGTACCGCCGGATCGGTGCAGTGGGAGTCTAACAACGAGTCCGTGGCCACAGTGAACCGTGGCGTGGTTACGCCCGTAGGCTTCGGTTCGGCAGTGATCACCGCCACATGTACCGCCACCGGCCAGACAGCCACCATCGAGGTGACAGTGGCCAACGGCAAGTACTTCTGGAACGGAGCCAACGGCTTCAGAGGCTGGATCTGCTCGAACGACCAGGCCGCCGAGGAACGCACCGCCGGCTACTGGCGCGTATTCTTCCCCGATCCCGGCACAGGCAAGTGGCGCCGCGACATCAAGCGCGACCTGTCCAACGGCAACCACGTATGGCACAGCGACTACCCCGTTTACGCCATCAAGACCAACCTGCAGAAGGGCGGCAACAACACGTTCGACATCCGTGACGCAGGCAGCCCGAAGGACAACAACGGCACGGAACTGAGCGACGGGACGCGCCTCATCATGTGGGATCCCACCGGCAAGTGGACCGGATTCCATGAGTTCAACCTGTTCCAGGTCAAGATTGCCGATATCCCCAACGAAAACGTCGACAAGTCGCAGCCTTACTACGACATATTCTGGATCGGTTCGTTCAAGAACAAGCAGGAGGCCATCGACTTCGCCGAGAATGAAATAAAGAACAAGAAGTAAATCCCAACATACCGCCGGGGCGATTACGGGTCGTCCCCGGCGGAAGAAAAAGAATAGTCATGAAAATCAACAAATATATATACACTCTGGCTGTGGCCACGGCAGGTTTCGGCTTTGCTTCCTGTTCGGAGATAGAGCACGGCACCAGCGACATCGACAGCTGGGGCGACAGCTTCGAGAAATTCGAGCCGCAGACCTACACCCTGAACCATCCCTGTATGCTTCACAGCCGGGAGGATCTGGACTATGTTAAGGCCCACCTGGGTCAGAAACCTTGGTCGGACGGTTATCAGAAACTGAAGACGAGCGGCTTCTGCAATGAGACTTACAAGGCCAGCCCGGTGAAGTATCTGGCGCGTCTTGACGCCGGCAACTGGGGCGACGGCGGCGGTCGCTGGGACGACGCGGGCCTGCGCGACGAGTACTATCCCGGCATCCACAACAACTACACGCAGTTCTTCCGCGACTGTGCCGCTGCATACCAGTTAGCACTGGAATATCAGCTGACCGGCAACCTGCAGGCTGCATCCACGGCCGCCAAGATCATCGAGGACTGGGCCGCCGTGAACCGGGGCATCCTGCTGGGCCGCGACAAATGGAAGGACGATGTGATCGACTCCAACGAGTATCTGATCATGTTCCAGATTCATCAGATAGCCAACGCCGCCGAGCTGCTGCGCGACTACAACGGCTGGGGCGAGTCTGAACAGTTCCGGAACGTGTGCACGTGGCTCAAGACATACTTCGCGCCCTTCTGTTCGAAGTTCATAGCCACCAACGCCGCCAACCAGCACTGGTGGCTGAACTGGGACCTCGCGTCAATGACGGCGCTGCTGTCCATCGGTATCCTGACCGACGACCAGGACATGATCAACGAGGCCATCTTAGCCTACAAGATGGGCGCCGGCCCCGGCTGTATGCTGCGTGGCTCGGTGATCGAAGTGTTCGACGATCCCTCCGGCACAGGCGAGAAATTAGCTCAGGGCCAGGAGTCAGGACGTGACCAGGGCCACAACACGCTGACGGGCGTCTTGGCCGGCTATTTCTGCCAGATGGCATACAACATCGGCGACGACCTGTTTGCCCTCGGCGACAACCGCGCCATTGCCTTCGCACAGTATATCTGCAAGTACAACCTGGTGAAGCCTTCGCTCGGCACCAACTACAGCGGCACCCTTTCGGACGCCGACTTCAAGTATCCCGAAAGCTCTATGCCCTTCAAGCCTTATAACTGGGACGGAATGCAGATGGATAAGATCAGCGCCGACGGCCGTGGCACCATCCGTCCGGGATGGGACCTGTGGTACGGCTACTGCGTGAAGAAAGGAATCAAGGCCACGTACATCAAGGAGATGGCCGAGCACTTCCGCGCCGATGGCGGCGGCGGTCACTACGGCTCCAACTCCGGCGGTTTCGACCAGCTTGGTTTCTCAACGCTGATGTATTACCGCGAATAATACCTGATATCCGTATTAGATAATGCATGGGGCGGACAGTCTCGCGACCGTCCGCCCCTGATTATAATACGGAATATAAAAAAAACAGCAATTACAATGAATCAGAGAGGAAATAAGACAAGAGCGGCAATGGCGGCTGCGCTGCTGACAGTGGGCTGCATGACGGTCGGAGCAAAAGTGGTGACATACCCCGCCGGCAAGGATGTTCCGACCATCCATGATTTTTCCGTCGAGGTGCGCCAGGACGATGCCGCAGGCCGGTGGGAGAATGTGGACGCGTACCCCGTGACGTTCCAGGAAGTGAAATTGGAGGATGGCGTGGTGAAACGCAAGGACCAGACCGCATCGTACGCATACTTCGACTTCGACGGCAAGGTTGAGGTGCGCGTGGTGTCGGCCAAGCCGGTGCGGAGCGTGCGTGTAAGGCCGCTGTCGTACGGCATCACGCCTGAAGTGAAAGGCAACACCATCTGCTTCACTCTGGACCGTGCGCGCAATCTGTCGGTGGAGGTGAACGGCGACATATTCCACAACCTGCACCTGTTTGCCAATCCTCTCGACTCGCACCGTCCTACGGCCAAAGAGATAAAGAAAGCCCTGAAGAACAAGAAGGGGAACCTGCTCTATTTCGGCCCGGGCGTGCATAAGTTTCCGGGCGACACACTGCGCGTGGCCTCCGGCACGACTGTATATGTGGATGGCGGCGCGTGGGTGCAGGCCACCATCATAGCCGAAGGCGTGGAGAACGTGCGCGTGTATGGCCGCGGCACCGTGCGTCCCAAGGGCCGCGGAGCGGGCGTGGAGATACGCCGTTCGCGCAACGTCGAGGCCGACGGCATCGTGCTGTCGCAGATTCCGGCCGGCGCCTCCGACGGAGTGAAGATTACCAACGTAAAGTCGATGACCCATTACGGCTGGGGCGACGGCATGAACGTGTTCGCCAGCAGCAACGTGCATTACGACGGAGTGTTCTGCCGCAACAGCGACGACTGCAACACCGTCTACGCCACACGCAAGGGGTATGTGGGTGGCTGCAAGAACATCCTGATGGAAAATTCCACCCTATGGGCCGACGTGGCGCATCCCATCATGATCGGATTGCACGGCGCAGCCACCGAGATAGGCGTGGACGCACCCTCCGACACGATTCAGAACCTGACATACCGCAACCTCGACATCCTGGACCAGATGGAGCTGCAGAAGGACTATCAGGGAGTGTTCGCAATCTCGTGCGGCGACAACAACATAGTGCGCGACGTGACGTTCGACAATATAAGGGTGGAGGACTTCCGCTGCGGGCAACTGGTGAACGTGCGCATATTCATGAACGAGAAATACTGCAAGGCACCGGGCCGGAGCGTCGACAACGTGCTGTTCAGGGATGTGACCTACACCGGCCGGAACGCCTCGACATCGATAATATGCGGATATGACGACAACCGTCAGGTGGCCGGACTGACGTTCGAGAACCTGACCGTGAACGGCGTGAAGATAACCGACGACATGGCCGGCAAACCGAAATGGTACAAGACCGGCGATATGTGCGACATCTATATAGGTAATCACGTCCGCAACGTCGTATTTAAATAATAAGAACTCACATACCATCATAACAGACGATATGAAAAAGACAGGTATATTGGTGGTGATGCTGGCGGTGGCGGCCATGACCGTGAATGCGGGGGACATAAAGCATCCGTCGCTGCTGTTCACGCCCGCGAAGGTGGCGGCGGCCAAGCAGCGTATGGCGCACGACACCGTTCAGGCCAACGGCTGGAAGCTGATCAAGGAGGAAGCCGACAGGCAGGTGAAGAAAGGAGCCAACGTGCGCAAATTAGAGTATCCGGCCCTGGCGTGGCTGATGACGGGTGACACGGCGTATGCCAACACCGTGAAGCGCGAACTGCTCAAGACCGCCGAGATCAAGTCGTGGGGCGACAGGGAGATGATGGCCCGCAAACCGGCGTGGCGCAGCGAGTTGCAGATGGCCCACAAGGCATACCAGCTCGCCGTAGCCTACGACGCCATCTATGACCGCCTTTCCGCTTCGGAGCGCAGGAAGATAGCCGACGGACTGTACCGCCTGGCGGTGGAACCGTTGCTGGGCGACTGGGTGAACGAGCCCACGCGCATACACTCGCTCAACTCGATGGGCCACAACTGGTGGACGTCGTGCGCCGGCATGGGCGGTCTGTTGGCACTGGCCATAAGCAACGAGGTGTCCGAGGCCGCCAAGGGAGCCGAGGCCGTGATGGAGGCCATTCCTCAATGGTTTGACTTTGCCGGCGACGTGATACAGCACAAGCCCAAGACATTCGACCGCGACGGCGGCATGTACGAGAGCATCAACTATGCCAGCTTCGGCGTCACCGAGGCGCTGCTGTTCCGTCAGGCATGGCTCAACTCGCATCCCGGCGCCAAGCCGGAGGAGATTCCGCAGATGGGTAAGCTGGCGTCGTTCTTCTGCAACGTGGCCTATCCGCGAAACGGAATGCTGTACAGCATCAACTTCGGCGACAGCCACAAGAACGTGACCGGCGAAAGCTCCATGATACTTGCCTACAACCAGGGAGCAAAGGATCCGGCCACGCTGTGGTATATCAACCAGCTGGAGCAGGGTCAGCACCGCGAGGGCTTCCCGCGCCATTTCCCTATGGGCTTCCTTTATACACCCGACCTGAGCAACGCCCCGGCCGAGCCGGCACTTGCCAAGTCGCACCTGTGGAAAGATTTCGGCTGGGCCACGATGCGCGACTCATGGGACAAGAACGCCTCGATGTTAGCGGTGAAATCCGGCATGACCTGGAATCACTCGCATGCCGACGCCAATTCGCTGATAGTGTTCCATAACGGCACCGACATCATCAAGGACGCGGGTAACTGCAGCTACGGCAAGCCGGAATACCGCAACTATTTCTTCCAGACCGACGCCCACAATGTGGTGAAGTTCAACGGCGAGGGGCAGCCCACATACCAGCAATATCACGGCTCGATGCTGCCCGGTTCGGTGAGCGGACTCTTGGACGCAGGCAACATCAAGTATGTGCTGGCCGACGGCACCGGCCCGATGTCGCACGCCTTCGACCGCAACTTCCGCTCGTTCCTGTGGATTGACGACATAATCTATGTGATAGACGACATACATTCGCACAAGCCGGGACAGTTCGAATGGCTGTGGCATCCCGGAGGCAAAGCAGAGAAGAAAGGCTTCGACCTGAACATCACCAACGGCGAGTCGGTCGCTTCGATACGTCCGATATATCCGCGTCCGCTGGCTTACAGCAATTATGTGCATGATTATCCCGAGGACATGCGCTGGGAAGTGCGTCAGGGCCCGACCGAGGACCTGAAGGATACCGAGGACTATTACGCCTTCATCCTGCCGGGCGACACCGACCGCGTGAAGGGCCTGACGGCCATTACGCTCAAGGACTCGCCCAAGCAGAAGGACGTGCCGCAGTTCGAGACGCGCGAGGGCAAAGACTGGATCGGTGTGCGCGTCACGTACAAGGGTAAGGTGACCGATCTGTACATCAATCAGCTGGCCGACGGACGGCTGATGCATCTCAATTCGTGGATAGACGCCGACGGATGGACCACCGACGCCTATATGCTTGCGGTGACATACAAGGAGGGGGGCGACCCCACGAAGCCCGACGAGGTGTTCATCAACCACGGCAGCTCGCTGCGCCGCGGCAACGAGGTGGTATTCTCGTCGCTGGCCAAGCTGAACGTGATAGCCAAGCCTGAAGGAAAGTGCATGAACCTGTGGGTGAACGGCCAGCCGCGCGTCAACATGAAGTACCGCAGTCCGCAGCCCACGCTGAAAGTGAACGGCAGCAGCGTCAACCCGCAGCGTCAGGACGGACTGGTGAAAATAATTGCAAAAATTGACTGAAGGCGTTAAGTGTCAACGAAAAGTCAAACGTATTCGGAGCAGTAAACGGAAGTTGTTTACTGCTCCGGATTGCTTTTATGGGACTGCGGGCTTTCGCTGAAGCTCAAGCCGGAAACAAAAGAACATAGCGGAAGCA
>DESI01000048.1:50701-62734 GCA_002361235.1 Porphyromonadaceae bacterium UBA3318
AACAAAAGAACATAGCGGAAGCAAGAGGGAGCGTGCGTGAACCCAAAGCAAACTATAACATAATACAATACAATACAATACAACTACTGTAATCAATACAATACAACTTATGAAGAAAGTATTTACTCTTATAGCCGCGTTGCTGGCCGGAAACGCCGTCATGTCGGCACAGGTGTTTATCGGCACCACAGAGTATGAGTCGATCGAGGCCGCCGCCGGTGCCGCTGCCGAGGGAGACGTGATCGAGGTAAGGTCGGACGTGACCGTCAGCAACCGCGTGGACTTTGACAAGGTGGACAACGTGACCCTGCAGGCCGTGGAAGGTGTGACTATATCATGTCGCACCAAGAACAAACTCGCGTTTCTGGTAAAGAAGCCGACCACGCTGAAGAACCTGACGTTAGTGTACACCGACGATCAGTCCAATCAACCTTTGGTGGAGGCCAGCACGGGCAGCGGCAAGCTGAACATGGAGAATTGCTCCATGAGCAACTTCAACAGCACCAACGGGCAGGGTGTAATCAGCATCAAGAGCAACGGAAGCGCTGTGCTGACCAACGTTTCATTCTCCAATAACGTTCTGCCCGAGGGGCGTGGCGAGGTGTTTATCGGCAACACCGGTTCGACCGTGGACGGCACCACCAACGCCTCCATATTCATCGAGAAGAATCTGAGCGTGGCCGCAGGCGAGAACTTCAACCCCTCCAGCCCCTGCCGTCTTTTCATCGACGATGCCCGCACGTTGGGCAGCACTCTGGTGACAGGCACCGAGGACGTGGCCAAGTTCAACCTGATGAGCGATCAGTTCAGCCTTAAGGGTCAGGACGGCAACATCGTGACAAGCGAGTATGTAGCCGGCGAAGGCGTCGTGACTATCGGTCAGCTTGGCTTCGGCAATCTGACGGACGCCCTGGCTGCCGCCAAGGACGGCGACATCATCACCATCAACGAGGATATAACCATCAGCAACGGCATCACCGTAAACGAGCTGAACAACATCACCATCGAGGCCAAGGACGGCGTGACCATCTCCTGTCTGGTGAAGAATAAACTCGCCTTTCTGATGAACAAAGTCGTTACGCTGAAGAACCTGAAGATGGCTTATACGGAGCAGGATCCGTCGAACGCGACATTCATCGAGGTAAGCTCTCCGGGTTCGAAACTGACGATGGAGAACTGCGAGATCAATGATTTCAACGGCACTAACAAACAGGGCATAATCTCTGTGAAGAACAACGGCAACATCACGCTGAACAACGTTACTGCCGAGAACTGCACCGTTGCCGATGGTTGCGGCGAACTGTTCTTAGGCGGCAACGGCTCTGCCATCAACGGCACGACCGACCTGTCTGTCTTCCTGGAGAGGGATTACAGTGTGACCGCAGGCGCCGAGTTCGCACCCGCCAAGGCCGTGAAGCTGTTTGTAGACGAGAACCGCACTATGGGTTCGGTGATCGTGGCCGGCACGGAGGATGCTGCGAAGTTCGAACTGCAGGGCACAGCCTTCAGCCTAGAGGCCAAGGACGGCAACCTGG
Organism: Porphyromonadaceae bacterium UBA3318; assembly: GCA_002361235.1. Lineage (GTDB taxonomy): Bacteria > Bacteroidota > Bacteroidia > Bacteroidales > Muribaculaceae > Lepagella. The sequence continues at coordinate 52,237 of DESI01000048.1, forward strand.
TTGCAGGCGAGTATCAGGGTGGATCGGGCATCGCCGGTATCGCCGCCGACGAGAACGCACCCGTGGAGTACTACAACCTGAACGGCATGCAGGTAAGCGCCGGCAACATGACGCCCGGCGTCTATGTGCGCCGCCAGGGCAACACCGCCGTCAAGGTGCTGGTGAAGTAATCGAACGGACTGACACGATCGGCGGGCTGCCCCCACAAGGGGCGGCCCGCACTGTTTAGAAAGGGCATTAGGGACTTTAAGGTCCTTAGGGTACTTTGGGAAAAGAGGCTGTGCGGATTTTTTTGAATGGGGATTGAGTGTGTATGAAAAGTGGGCCGTATAAAAGGATGTAAACAGAAAGAAGCTATTTACAGACTCAACCACTGATTACGAATCAAACAGCAAGTCAACAAACAACAAACCAACAATACAAACCAAACTTAACAACCCATGAAAAAAATCTTTACGCTACTTGCCGCCCTCCTCGTCGGCGGTACGGCCTCGATGGCAAAGACGTTCGACCAGGTATTCCCGGCCGATTTCAGCCAGGGAATTCCCGAAGGATGGGCATTCTTCAATGACGCTACTACCGAACAGGTAGAGGGCGGTATTAAGGTCACATGTTCGCAGGCTGCGCCTAACTATCGTGCTGACCTTAAATATAATATGAAGTCAGAAAATGCAGATAATTACTATACGCTGAATGCTTCGGAATACAAAATCATCGCAATCCAGTTCATCGGTAAGCGTCCGGAAAGCGGATCCCTGAAAATGAGCAATATTGGAATTCTGAATAGCGAAAATAAAACATCATGGATAAAGAATGCTGAAGGTTACAGCTTGAAAGAAAGTGCTTGGACTGACATCCAAGATATAAATGGCAACCACACTTACTATTGGACAATAGGAGGTGACAACTGGACAGACGAGAAGACAATTACCAAGATAGAAATCGTTATTGCAGATATCAAGAACGAAGCAGATAAGAGCTATACAGTGGCATGGATCAACTGGTTCAAGGGTGAGGATGATCTGAAAGCCCATCTGGATCTTGATGCGGTAGTTGATCAGACCGGCAAAGGTTATGAAAACCTTGATGCAGCATGGGCAGCAGCCACTGATGGTGACGTCCTTACAGTTAAGACGGATCAGACAGCTTCAGATCGTCTGCAATACGGTTCTTCGCGCTCTCTAACAATTCAGGGTGCAACTCCCGATGTTAAAATAAGTCGTGGTAATGCTGGAAAACTTCTTTTACTGGCAAGCAAGGGCGGAAATGAGACTCTCACTCTCAAGAATCTGACACTTGACGGTCTTGACAAAGATGCTACCTGCAGCTTTATTGAGGCTTCAAATGGCTCGACTGTGAATTTGGAGAATGTAAAGATCCAGAATGCAAAGAGTTCACATATACAGGGATTGGTAACTGCAAAAAGTGGCGGTAAACTTGTCGTCAAGAATCTTAATGTGTCCAATTGTGGTGTAAATGAAAACACCGGACATCTATTCTTTGGACAAAATACGTCTTGCGAGATATCCGGTAACAATGCCATGTCTATTAGTGTTGAAAATTCTCCTTTCGCTGTTTCAGAAGGAGAAACCCTGGATAACACAGAACCTATTGTTATCTACAAATATAATAATGGACAATTTGCAGATGGAGATGCCATAGTTAACAATTGCACAGATGCATCAAAGTTTAAATTGGGGAATACTAATCTTGTTCTAAAAGAGGAAAACGGTAATCTTGTTGCTCGCGAGGATGAAAATACCGGTATCGCAGGCATTGAGGCTGACGAGAATGCGCCGGTTGAGTACTTCAATCTGAACGGCGTTCAGGTGAAGGCCGACAACATGACTCCCGGTGTCTATGTTCGCCGTCAGGGCAAGAACGTGACAAAGGTTATGGTGAAATAACTCAGCATAACACGCCATACACGATATAATACGATATCACGATATAATACGACATCATGAACGTATCCAAGGGGCTGTGCCGACCGGCACGGCCCCTTTTGCCGTCAGAATAGACTCAAAATAGAGTGGTAAGATTCAATGAGAGGAATTCTTCGGGGGCAATTCCGCCATCGCCGACAATGAATGCCGACTTTGGATTGAATTTCTTGGTGAATTCGTTGAGGCCGGCGGTCCGCTGTTCTGCATTGCTTTTAACTTCGATTGCCACAACCGAGCCGTTTTTTCGGAGAATGTAATCGACTTCAAGGTCCCGTTCGCGCCAGTAAAACACTTCAAAACGATGTTTAAACGCCTGATTTACGATGTGTGTGCCGATGCCGGACTCAAATATACGACCCCATAAACGGCGGTCGATCAACGCTTTGTTAAAAGATGTGTTCAGATATGCGAGCTTGAGGGCATTGTTGTAAACCTGTAGTTTGGGGATGCTTGCCTTGCGTCGTGCCGAATCGATGCTGAATTTCTGAAGTCCGCATAGCAATCCGCTGTCGTTCAGTAGATTCAGATAAAACTGTAGCGTGGAGGTATTCCCGGCATCCTGAAGCATTCCAAGCATTTTGTTTAACGACAGAAGTTCGCCTGAGTAGGAGGAGCCTAATTCGAATGTCTGTCTCAGCAATGCGGGTTTTCCGACAGGTGCATCCATAAGAATGTCCTTGTTGATGGTAGAATCGATAATTGATGATTGAATGTACTGTAGGAAACGGTCATAATCGTGAATTAAGGATACAGCTCCCGGATAAGCGCCATAGAACAGATATTCGTCCGGACTGAGGCCGAAAGCATCCCGGATCTCGTCATAGCTCCAATGGCACATCCTTATTTCTTCGAATCTGCCTGCAAGCGATTCGGAGAGGCCTTTTTCCAACAGTACACGGCTGCTCCCCAAAAGCAATACCTTGATATTGCGGTCATTGAAAGTATCGGTATCCCATTCCTTTTTGACCGTCTCACTCCAGTTCGCAATCTTCTGAATTTTGTCTATTATCAGAATAAACTCATCATGTCCTTTTGCCTTCTTTAAACTTCTGGCAGCTTCCCAACAATCGGTAATCCATGAGCGGTTGGTTGCCGGAACATCATCGGCTGAGTAGAACAGATATGGCTGGTCTATGTCTCGCAATACTTGTTTAACTACAGTGGATTTCCCAATCTGACGAGGACCTACAATGACCTGAATGAATCGACGTGTCTCTTTCAGTCTTGATTTAATTATATGGTATTCAGAACGTTTATACATAATGTTACATTTTGCGCAGTGGAATGCGTATTTTTACGCAGTGCAAATATAATCAATAATATTGAAATGGCAAAACGGTAATTCATTGGGTGGATGGGAGGAGTGGAACGTACTATAAGCGTAATAGCTATAAATACAGCTATAAGCACGCGATTAACTCAACTAAATCTCATCATATAAATTCGATGGCATTCATGAAGATTTCTCTCAGGGCCTTAGCGGCATTCATAATAGCGGGCGGCGTGGCGGGCGGCGTCGGCGCCCAGTCGGTGTACCCGGGCCAGCATCGAGGCAAACTGAAAGTGGCCGATATGGCTCCCGCCAAAGTCAGGGCGTTCGACCTGAAGGACGTGCGTCTGTTGCCGGGCCGCGTACACGACAACCTTCGCCGCGATTCCGCATGGATGGCCAATATAAACATCAACCGCCTGACCCACAGTTCCAAGAACAACGCCGGTATTTTCGCCGGACTGGAGGGTGGCTATGAATCCCTTAAGAAATATGGGGGCTGGGAATCGCTGGATTGCGATCTGCGCGGCCACACCACCGGCCATCTGATGTCGGCCTACGGTCTGATGTACGCCGCTACGGGCGACCCGCTGTTCAAGCTGAAGGGTGACAGCATCGTCGAGGTGTTGGGCAAGGTGCAGGATGTTCTCGGCAGCGGTTATGTCAGCGCCTTCCCAGAGGAACTGATAAACCGCAATCTGCGCGGCGAGGGGGTATGGGCGCCCTGGTACACGTTGCATAAGATAATGTCCGGACTGATTGACCAGTACCTTTATGCCGACAACAAGCAGGCGCTGGAGGTGGCCGTGAAGATGGGCGACTGGGCTTACAACAAACTGCATGGCCGGAGCGAGGAGACGCGCCGCAAGATGCTGCGCAACGAGTTCGGCGGCATCAACGAGGCATTCTACAACCTCTACGCCATCACCGCCGACCCGAAATACCGCGAGATGGCCGAATACTTCTATCACAACGACGTGATAGACCCATTGGCCGAAGGCAATACCGATTTCGGTACAAAACACACCAACACCTTCATCCCGAAGGTGATAGCCGAGGCGCGCAACTACGAGCTGAGCGGATCGCAGCGCAGCCGCGACATAGCGCGTCTGTTCTGGAACGAGATGACCGACAGGCACTGCTACGTCAACGGTTCGCTGAGCCAGAAGGAGCATTATTTCGACCCGAAGAAGATGTCGAAATTCATCAACGGCTACACAGGCGAGACCTGCTGCACGTACAATATGCTGAAGCTGTCTCGCCACCTGTTCTGCGAGGAGGCGTCTCTCCGCGTGGCAGACTACTACGAGCGTGCGCTTTACAATCACATCTTGGCGCAGCAGGACCCCGAAAGCGGTATGGTATGCTACTTCCTGCCATTGCTTACCGGCGCCTACAAGCTGTACAGCACCCCCGAGCAATCCTTCTGGTGCTGCGTCGGCAGCGGCTTCGAAAGCCATTCCAAATATGCCGAAGCGATATATTATCATAATAACAACGAGCTGTTGGTGAATCTGTTCATCCCTTCCGTCCTCGACTGGAAGGAGAAGGGGCTGAAGCTGACACAGCGCACAGAGTTCCCCGACGAGGAGACTACGAAATTCACCATCGACGCTGCCCCGGCCGAAGCCATGACCATCTCGCTGCGTTATCCCGAATGGAGCGGCAAGCCTGAGATCAAGGTGAACGGCAAGAAAGTGAAAGTAAGCGGCAAACCGTCGTCATACATCAGCATCAGGCGGCGGTGGAAGCCCGGCGACGTGATTGAGGCGCGCTATCCGATGACGCTGCGAGTGGAGACCACGCCCGACGACGCCACGCGCGGCGCGCTGATGTACGGCCCGGTGCTGTTGGTGGGCGACATGGGCACGGAGGGAATGACCGCTCCCGCGCCGTTCTCCGATCCGACTGTGCGAAACGACTATTACACATACGACTACAAGGTGCCTCAGGACCTGCCCACCACGCTGAAAGTGGACGTAAAGAACCCAGCCAAGAGCGTGACGCGCGCAGGCAAGGGACTGCACTTCCGTTCGGCGCAGGGACACGACCTGCTGCCGCTGTACGACGCCAACCGTATGCGCTACTGTGTATACTGGAACCTGGAGAAATAACTGTTAAGTGAAAAGGTGCGTCAATCCGTACTATAAGCAGAAAAGGACTTAACATGAAGACAACGACAATAACATCGATGGCGCTGCTGCTGCTGGTATGCGGCATGGCGCAGGCAGCCGACGAAGCTACGGTGCTGAAGCTGACGTCGCCCGACGGCGTGAACGAGGTGACATTCTCCAAGCCGGGCCGGGAGCTGACCTGGCAGGTGAGGATGAACGGCGCCGACGTCATCCTGCCGTCACGCGCCGGCCTGGATCTGGACAACCGCGTTTGGGAGATGGCCCTCGGCAAGCGCGACCTGCAGCAGCCGGAGTGCTGGATGGACCTGCTGACCGTCGACTCGGTGCGCGTGCATCAGCCGGTGGACAACGAGTGGCATCCGCTGTACGGCGAACGCTCCACGGTGCGCGACCGTTACAATTCGGCCACGATGTATATGTCGCGTCATGACAAGAGCAAATACCGCCTCAACGTGGAGGTGCGTGCATACGACGAGGGGATAGCTTTCCGCTATTTCTTCCCGGAGCATCCCGACGCCATATTCCACAAGGTGACGGCCGACCTGACCGACTACACCTTCCCCGCCGGCACGATGGCGTGGAGCGAGCAGTGGGCGCAGGCCAAGTTCGACCGCACAGGCATCGACGAGATAAAGCATCCCGTGGAGCGCGCGCTGACCCTGGAACTGCCCGACGGCAAATGGGTGGCGGTGACCGACGCCGATGTCGACGACTGGTGCCTCACCAAGTTCGTGGCCCGCGACGGGAAGCCCGGCACGCTGCAGTCGGTGATGTATTCGCCCGTGGACGTGGTGACATACGCCGCCACCCCCTGGAAGATAATAATGACCGCCGACACGCCCGGCCGACTGCTGGAGAACAATGACATAGTGCTGAACCTGAACCCCGAGGCCGAAAGCGACTTCGACTGGGTGAAGCCGGGGAAGATTATGCGCTGCACCAAGCTGACCACCGAGGCCGCGATGGAGGTGATAGACTTCTGCGCCGCCCACAACATACCCTATATGCTGTACGACTGGAAATGGTACGAGCCGTGCACGTCGCACGACGGCGACGCCACCAAGGTTATACCGCAGATAGACATGAAGAAGGTGGTGGAATATGGCCGTGAGCATGGCGTGGGGATCTGGCTGTACATCAACCAGCACGCGCTGCAGAAGCAGCACAAGGAACTGCTGCCCGTCGTGGCCGGCTGGGGCGTGAAGGGCGTCAAGAGCGGTTTCGTGCAGTATGCCTCGCACCGCTGGGCCACATGGCTGCACGACCTGGTGCGCGAGGCCGCCGACAACAAACTGATGATGAACATCCACGACGAGTTCCGTCCCTCCGGTTTCTCGCGCACGTACCCCAATCTGGTGACACAGGAGGGAATCTTAGGCAACGAGGAGTTTCCCGACGCTACACATAACGTAACATTACCATTCACACGCATGATAAACGGAGCCGCCGACTATACGATATGCTACTACGACAAGAGGCTGAAGAACAGCCACGCTCATCAGCTTGCGGCGTCATTGGTGTTCTACAGCCCGATGCAGACCATATTCTGGTACGACAATCCCCGGATGTACAAGGGCGAGCCGGAGATCAAATGGTTCGAGGACCTGGAGACCACATTCGACGACACGAAGGTGTTAGGAGGCTTCCCCGGACGCGACATAGTGATGGCGCGCCGCAAGGGCGACATCTGGTGGGTGGCCGCAATGGTGAACAACGACGGCGCGAAGGAGACTATCGACCTGTCGTTCCTTGAACCGGGCCGCAAGTATGTGGCCGAGATATACACCGACGGCGACGACAAGGTGAAGACCGCCACGAAGGTGGCCATGAGCACGCGTAAGGTGACGTCGAAGGACAAGCTGAAGTTCGACGTTCCCGGTCGCGGCGGAGTGGCGATGCGAATCGTTCCGATTCTCTGAAGTTTAGAAAGTTGAAAGAGTTTAGAAAGTTAAGAGGATAGTGCAGCTATTTGGAGCAAACATGAGGAAGACGACGATAATATTGACGATGATGGCGGCGGTTGCGGCCGGCGCCGGGGCGATGACCCCGCAGATGGTGTCGAATCCTGCCAACCTGAAGGGCAAGGAATATGTCAACCCGATAATCCATGCCGATTATTCGGACCCCGATGTGGTGGCGTCGCCCGACGGCAGGACGTTCTACATGACCGCGTCGAGTTTCCAGTCGGCGCCGGGGCTCCCTATCCTCAAGTCGCACGACCTGGTGAACTGGGCAATAGTGAACTACGCGCTGTCCGATGTGCCGCCCGTGGACTATTATCAGGCCGCGCCGCGTCACGGCAAGGGCGTGTGGGCGCCCTGCATCCGCGAGCATGACGGCAGGTATTACATATATTGGGGCGACCCCGATTTCGGCGTGTACATGGTCAGCGCCGACGACCCCGAAGGCGCGTGGAGTGAACCGACGCTGGTCATCCCCGGCAAGGGGCTGATAGACCCGTCGCCGCTTTGGGACAAGGACGGCAAGGTGTACCTGGCCAACGGCTGGGCGGCCTCGCGCTGCGGTTTCAACAGCGTCATCACGCTGTGGGAGCTGACACCCGACGGCAAGAAAGCCGTGGGTACGCCCCGGATAATATACGACGGCAACGACGGCGTGAACCACACCGTGGAGGGACCGAAATTCTACCGCAAGGGAGACTGGTACTATATGTTCGCGCCGGCAGGCGGCGTGGCCACGGGCTGGCAGTTGGTGATGCGCAGCCGCAACATCGAAGGCCCGTACGAGGCCAAGATAGTGATGGCGCAGGGCAAGAGCGACATCAACGGCCCTCATCAGGGCGCGTGGGTGACCGACTCGGAAGGCAAGGACTGGTTCCTGCATTTCCAGGACAAGGATCTGTACGGACGACTGATACATCTCAACCCGATGGTGTGGCGCGAGGACTGGCCGGTTATCGGCAACGACACGGACGGCGACGGATGCGGCGACCCGGTGCGCAGATGGTCCAAGCCTGCGGGAAGCGTGATACAAGGCGCGCTGCCGTTGCAGCATTCCAAGGATGCTTCGGCACTGTTCCAGTGGCACGCCGACTACAAACCGGAGTACGGTTTTCCGCTGCCGGAGGGTATGATGCGCGTATACGGCCACCGTACGGAGGCCGTGGACATCAACCTGTGGGACGTGCCGAATCTGTGGCTGCAGAAGTTCCCTGCCGAAGAATTTACGGCGACGTCGCGCGTAAGGGTATCGGCTAAATCGCTGTCGGAAGGTGCCACGTCGGGCATAGTGGTGATGGGCCGTGACTATGCGCGCCTGGGACTGCTGAAGAAGGGCGATGCGTTCGTGCTGCAGTATGCCGTGAACCGGGATGCCGACAACGGCGGCAAGGAGACGGTGAAAGACATCGCGGAGCTGAAGCCGACGCGTGTGTATGCCGCCGGACTGATGCCCAACTTGGAGTGCGACGTGTGGCTGCGCGTCACGGTGAAGCGCGACGGCAAGTGCACACTGAGTTACAGCACCGACGGCCGCAAATTTACAGACGCAGGCCGGTTTACGGCGCGTGTGGGCAAATGGATAGGGGCGAAGTTGGGTTATTACAGCGTGACGCCGGGAGGAGTGACCGAACGGGGATGGATTGATGTGGTGGAAGACGAGTTAGTTATCAGATAATAGATATTAGATATTCGATAATAGATAATAGATAATAGATATTGGAATACTATGCGGGCCTTAAAAATAATAACAGGTGCGATATTGCTGACATCGTGCGTAGGGGTGTCGGCGGCTAAACTGGACGAGAACAAGGAGATAGCATACTGTCAGAGCCAGACGTGGCGCACGTTGCGTCAGGTGACGGGCGACAATACGGACTATACGCTGATGCCGCGCAACATAGCGGCCGACGATTCGGTGTGGACGTTGCGCAAGAATTCGCCGGAGGAGTGGTGCAACGGTTTCTGGCCGGGCGTGCTGTGGTATGCGTATGAGTCGTCGAACGACCTGAAGTTGCGCGAGTATGCCGAGAAATATACGGAGACACTGGAGTTCCTGTCACAGCGTCCGGCGTTTGACCATGACCTGGGATTCTTGGTGTTCTGCAGCTATGGCAACGGCTACCGGCTGACGCACAATCCGCGTTACAGGCAGGTGATACTCGATACGGCCGATTCGCTGGCCACGCTCTATAATCCGAACGTGGGCACAATCCTGTCCTGGCCGCGCAACGTGGAGATGCTTGGCGGCCACAACACCATCATGGACAACATGATTAATCTGGAGATGCTGTTCTGGGCCGCGAAGAACGGCGGCGACCGCCGTCTGTACGACATTGCCGTGAAGCATGCGGAGACCACGATGAAGTATCATTTCCGTCCGGACAATACCTGCTATCATGTTGTCGTGTACGACCCCAAGACGGGCGAGTTCCTGAAGGGGATGACGCATCAGGGATATGCCGACGATTCGTTGTGGGCCCGCGGTCAGGCCTGGGCCATATACGGATATACCGTGGTGTATCGCGAGACGCGCGACCCGAAGTTCCTGGACTTCGCACGCAAGGTGACGGACGTCTACCTGAGCCGGTTGCCCAAGGACTATGTGCCCTATTGGGATTTTGACGACCCGGCCGGTAAGAAAGCGCCCCGCGACGCATCGGCGGCCGCGGTGGTGGCCTCCGCGCTGCTTGAATTGCAGGGATACTGTGACAAGGCGGATCAGGAGCGTTACTATAAGGCCGCGCAGAAGATGTTGGCGTCGCTTAGCTCGGACAAGTATCAGAGCCGCGGGGAACGCCCCTCGTTCCTGGACCACTCGGTAGGGCACAAGCCCGCCGGGTCGGAGATAGACGCCTCTATAATCTATGCCGACTACTATTATTTCGAGGCCCTGCTGCGTCTGAAGCGCGTACGCGGCCACCTCGACCCCCTCGGCCAGCTGGCGCAAAATTTTTGACAGGAGAACAGGAGAACAGGAGAAACAGTAATAAATATCAGAATGCGCGATGAACCGGATGCCGGCTCATCGCGTGTTCTTTATTTGCAGACCCGCAAGATTTACGGATTCGCAGGGCGATGGATAAACTTAATTAGGCGGCATCACGTTTTAAGAGTGTGTTTACTTTTAAATCAAATTAAGATTGAGCGGATTTTTTGAGATGGTTTTGCAAGCCAAGGAGGGAGCGG
>DESI01000040.1 GCA_002361235.1 Porphyromonadaceae bacterium UBA3318
ACAATCAATATGCGGAAGGGCGCCCAGGATGCCCGGGACGTTGTGTTCTATGTGGACGGTCTCGGCTATATCAACCGCAACGACTACATCAGGATACCTGTGAACTTCACCGACCTGACGGCCTTCGATGTCAGGATAACGCCGAAGTTCTATCCCCCGATCGGCGGCTATCCCGCCCTATGGACCGAAGACAGCTATACGCAGCCTGTCACCACCATCACGTTCAGGACACACGGATACTTCGAACTGACCCCCGAACTGCTGATTGACGACACGAAGCTGAAAGGTCCCGAATATGTCCGGATCGAATCGTTTACAGTCACCACGCCCGGTCCCGACGGATTCATGACTCTTGAATGGCGCGACCGCGAGGTGGTGGGTCAGATTTTCGACATAACCGGCTCGGCCGAAGTGGAATTCAAGATCGGAGCCCGTGCGGTCAATTCCGGCGCCTATCAGGAATTCACCCGGACGGTAATAATAATACGCGAATAATAGTTGAAAAAGTGAAACGAATTTAAAAAGTTAAGAAAACACCAAGCCGCGTAGGATAGTAGCGCATTTATCTTGATTTTTTCAACTTTCTAAACTACCAATAATACTTATTGCTACCATGCAGATCACTATACGACGCACACTCATGCGGTTAATGAAGCCGGCGCTTCTTGCGGCAGCCATTGCCACGACATTCCTTCAGCCGGCCAGGGCTCAGGACAGCGGCACCGCCGACCCGTCCAAGCCGGCCGTACCGCCACTTCCCGAGGTTCTGATCAAAGACGCCTCGCAGCTGCACTCCAACGCCCATAACACTACCAACAACAGCAGCGCAAGCGATGACGACCTTGCGACACTGATCGACGATTCGAACAGTGCCGTGAATTATTCGTACTGGATTTCGGACACCGAAGGCACATGCACGGATCCCCAATATCTGCGGGTAGACCTCGGCGAAGGCTTTAAACTCGCTGCCGACGAGGATATAGTGGTATACACGACCCGACACAAGGAGCAGAATCCTCCCACAAACCTGAACATCAGCAATTTCGGCAAGAAACTGCATCCGACGGCATTTCATGTCGAGGTATCGCGGGACGGCGTGACGTGGGAACCGTTCGCCGATCCCGACACGCACGTTTACTTCACATACCGGGGTCCGGGAACCAAAGAATTCTCCGCACGAATCCACACCGACAAGACATTCCGATACATACGCTTCACCGTCACGGCCAACAACAGCAAGACTCTGAACAAAGGCACGCAATACCGCAGCATGTGTATCTCCCACTTCCAGCTGCTGAAGGTAAAGAAGGATTCCGGAGCCATTTATTTCTTCAACACCGAGCCGGGCAAGGAAATGTACCTTACCGACCGTTTCCATCTGAACACCGATCTGCGTCCCGACTATGCCGACTACGAGTTCGTCAACACCCGTGGCATCTTCGACCTGCATAAGCTTGACCACTACGACACGGCCGACAATCCCAAGGACTTCTGCGACTGGGACGCCTGCTGGGACGAGAACGGCATCTGGAAGAAAGACCTGCTGACCCTGGCCAAGTATGGCATCGACATGCCGAAATACTCCTGGGTCACCGGTGCCGAGGATCCACTGGTCAAAGAAGGCAAGCGTCAGCGCACCCACGTCATCGAGCACACCTACTACGCCGTGCCGGGCGACGCCGTGGCCCTTGTGCCCTACTACGAGATGCCGACACGTATGCCGGACAAATACGACGTGTCGTACGCACACTGGTATGACTACGAGACCGGGGGTCATCTTGTAGACCCGACCACTGGCGCACGTCTGCTCGACTTCCTCGTTGATCCCCGCGACATCTATTATTCCAAGAATCACGGCTACTTCGCCGGCATCGGATTCCCCCGCGAAAGCCATTACGACAAACCCGAAACCGGCGGTGGCGATGACCCCCAGCCTGTAACTGCGTTCGAAATCGCCACAGTCGACGACTTCCTGGAGTTTGTTGAACAGGTAAAGACCGACAAACTGCTTGATGCCAGGCTGACGGCAGACCTCGACTTCTCCGGCTATAGCTGGGAGCCCGACCAATTCCCTAAAATCGAAAAATATGCCGGCACATTCGACGGTCAGAGTCATGTCATCAAGAACCTGCATTACACTGCGAATAACGGAGGTGTGGCATTTATCTCATCTTTGGGGATACAATCTGTTAATAATAAGACCTATGCCGGCTCTCTGAGAAATATTATATTCGATGAGAACTGCAGCTTTACCAATACTACTGAAAACGCATGGAGCAATCCTACCGCGGCTATCATCGGCACACTTCCGAACTGGGGAGAAGAAACATTCGTGATACAAGGCGTCATAAATAAGGCTACACTGAAGGCACAAGCAGTATCAGGAATTATCGGCAATTGGAATTCAACGGCTTGCAATGTAGAAATCAGGAATTGCGCTGTTACGGGGACTCTAAAAGCATCTGGGTTCTATAATGAACATTTGTTTTTCCCTTCAGCCACTATTTTTACAACACATGGAGGAAAATCAACCATCTCCAATTGCTGGACAGTTACGGATGCAGAAGTAGAGACTCGCAATTGGAACGGTGATCCAGAAACTTACACCACCAATGCATTCTATTATTCTGATAATAACAGTGTAACTGTCACCAATTGTTATTCCAATAATCCTCCAATCGCCAGCATAAAGCAGATTCCGACAGATCCTGCCAGCCTTAACACCGAGGAGTTCGTAGGCAAGTTGAACGGCGGCAAACCGGGCTATTGGGCTGTCAGCACGGAAGACGGCGACGGTGCAGGAGCGTATCCCTATCCGTATGTACGACTGTCATTGCCGGGCGAGGGTCCGGACAATCCCGATGATCCCGTGGACACATACGACGACTCTCCAGGCTCTTGGGTATGGGCAGATGCTGACGGCAAGCCTATGTCCAGTGATAATCCCGGCTCTTTCTATACTATTAAACCGAATGAAAAAGGATCTGGAAACCCCGGTACATACGCCACATTCTTCTTCCCGCGTTCACCGTATGCCGAGAGAGGCGAATTACTTGGATTGCCGAAAGAATATACTATTGCTGCTGATTTCAGCTATTCGTTCAATGTCAAAGATCCGTCAGGCAGTGCATTACAGCCCTCGATGGACGCGAATCTGAACATCGATTACACCCACCGAAAGATTTATGAGCCTGAACTCTGCTACCGCCATATATTCCATATCAAGGATGGACGTCAGTTTGCAGAGGAGATGTCCGGATCGCACGAGAAGAATCAGGAATATCTGGTAAAGACCCGCAGGTATATCACCGCTCTGACAGGCACGGACTTCAATGTCCGTCTTGACGCCGGTATGCCCATAGCGGCCGGCGACGGTTGGGACGCACGTTCGCGCTTCTATTATAAAATCAGCAATTCCGACTATCGTCGTGTTGCAGGGTGTAAGGTCGTTACAAAAAAATTAGTGACCAATGCCGATGGCATCGAGGAAGAACAAGACTGTATGTGGGACGACGCAACCTTCAGCCTCGGTAAAGAAGTGCTCCTGGTAGGATCACGCACCCTCGACGATAAAGCTGACTCTCCACGTTACTATGCCTGCGGAGGCAACCAGAAGGTGTACCGTATGCTGGGTTGCGGCACTCCTACAAAGGCCGGCAAATATGTAGTTCGGCTCGTCGCACAGGATGTAAATGGCAACATTCTTCATCCTTACGATCCCGAACACCCCGACAATCCTCTGGGAGACGTAGAACACGACCTGATAGTGCGTGAATTCATAATTGAATTCATTGACCCGGCTGAATCGAACGTGGGATTTATATGCAATGAGCAGGAACTTATAAACAAAACCACAGGAAGCGAACCGGACCTCACGGAAAGATTCGGCGCACCATATACCACAATCAACAACGACGAATATCTGGGTTTCAACAACATGTTAGGCGATGCCGCCGGTTTCCCCGTCACAGACTATCTTTTCCATCCGTGGCAAACCCGATTCGGCGGGAGCACGAAACCGGAAGAAGGCGAAAAATATTATGCCTTGAAATGGCCATTGCCTCGATATATGTGCGAATACGGCGCCACGTTAGGACGTGGCCACAATTACTGTACTTACCGTATCGCTCAGCATTCATCAGTTGTGGAATGGAAGGGGGCCGTCAACCGTGGAGCCGACTCTAACTATAATGTCGCTCCGGGTCTATTCGACCGACATTTCTATGAGTCAGGCTCCAAGATACAACAGGATATGGCTGCCGCAGCGGCAAATGGAGAGGAATATACAGGTCCTACGGAACCGGAACCTGGCTATTTCTATTGGATAAACGCCTCATCCGATCCCGGTGTTACCTGCCGTCTGAATGTGGGGCAATTATGTCATGGCGCCACGTTGCATGTTTCAGCCTGGGTTGCGACTTTCAATGGACCGGAGCAGGCCAATGTGTCCTTTAACTTTATCGCAGTTATGAAGGACGGTACAAGAGAACGTTTGCATTCCTTTATAACCGGTCCGATCAAATATCCCGGTGAATGGTGTAAGGTGTACTATAACTTCACTCCCGAACTCTCCGCCCTTGACATCGACGCAAGCCAGATCGATCATTACGAGATAGAGCTTGACAACAACGCTTCAAGTTCCGAGGGTGCCGACTATGCCATCGACAACGTGCAGGTGTATATCATGCGGGCTGACGTCAAGGCGCAGCAGCTCAACTTCCCCTGCGCCGACCAGAACAGCGTGATCGACATGAAGATATACGCGCCTTTCGACAATCTGCTCAGAATAGTGGACCTCACTCCCGCCACAGGCGCGGATACAGCCAAACCGGTGAACATGTACTATTCGTTCGTCAACAAGGCTGTGTACGACAAACTGATTTCCGAGGGCAAGACTACCGACGAGGCTTACGACCGGGCTGTGGTAAAAGGCTGCTACGGCGTCAATCCGGACAACGTCTCGGATGCCGACAGCACCTTCGGCAAGCTGACTTTCGACACCTTCTACGACAATCTCAAGCCGTATGCCGACGGTCAGGACGGCACTCCGATCGAATACAACGTCCCGATGGGTTACGAGGACCCGGATACGAAAATCAAGTATTTCGCCTTCAACTGCTGGGTGAAGGATGCGGACATGCACGTCGGAAACCAGTATTACGTGCTGCTGTGCAACGACCCGACGGGTGCGGAGGATTTTGTGCCCAAGGCCGAGAATTTCGACATCAGCAACGACTGCTCGTCCAAGAGCTCCATCGTGATAGAGGGTAACAGCAAGATCAAGGTGGACGGCTACCCCATAGGCCCGAATCCATCGCTGCAGCGCTGCGAGAACGAGTCGCCGGTGATTCAGCTCGACCTGGTTGGCCTGAAAGTGGGAGACACCCAGTATGATTCGGTAATCAACAACGCCCCCTTCGACTGGTACAGCGGCCGGCTGGCTCAGTTCTATCTGGAATCCAACGAGGACGGCACCATACTGCTTCACGAAGCATTGGCCAAGTTCCGCGAGTCATATCCCGACGCCACTTCGGCTATCCAGGAATGCACGGAGCAATACACCGAACCGATCCGCGAATATCTGGTGAAGGTCACTACCACACGCGACGGCAAGGCCCCGATCCTGTTCCTGCACCAGCATTCGTACATATACCCCGACACCCACATTCCCGAGGGTATGGATTCGTACGAATACTATGTGTCGGCCATCCCGTGCGTCAGCGAGCTGGACATGACGGGACTGGAGGAAGTATGCGTGCAGCCTGTGGAGGTGAAACTGACCGTAGACCGGCACACTCCGCGCATGAAAAGCGGTCTTACAGGCATCACATCATACCCTGATTATATAAACGACGCGCCGCTGCGCACGGGCCTGAAGCAGATACGCAAGGCCACGGCCACAAAGGCCCGGAGCGCCGATGCCGAATTCACTCTCGACTTCCCGATACGTTTCGTATCCTCCACCATTAAGGAAATAACCAAGATGGTGATCAAGGAAACGAAGGACGGGGAAGGCAATTCCGTCCGTGATGACGAGGTATATCTGACGCAGACCAACGACCCGCAATACAAAAACCTTCAGCCGTTCGCTCTGTGGGACGACAATACGGAAACTGCGGATGCGGATGCCGACGATTCCATGTACGAGTCCGGACTCTGGGCCGTGGGCCGTCTGGTCGAGCTGAAGGCCGACGTGTCGACCAACGGAAGCGTCCGCGACAACATGGCGCGAATAGTGTTCTACAAGAACGACCCGTCCGACACCGAGACCAGAGCCCTGAACTTCAAGGAAGGCTACTATTACCGATTCGCCGTCCCATATATGGAGGAAGTGCTGGATGGAGTGGACTATGTGCCCGCATGTCCCGGACGCCAGATAGTGACCCTGAAGATAGTGCCCGAATACATGCGCTGGACCGGCGACGGCAGCAGCCTGAACTGGAACAACGACATGCACTGGGAGCGCGTTGACACCAAGGGCCTTTACGCCACCGACGCCGACAAGACCAACGACAACGCACTGGACGATTTCATTACCGACGGCAGCAACAATATGCCACGCAGCTACTCGCCCGCTCCCTTCACCAAGGTGATTATGCCCGCGGAGTCGTCAACGCTCAAGGATGCCGACAACAATCCCCTCGCCATCGAGGATCCGTACCTGTACGGCACCGACAGCGAGCAGATCAGCGTCTATACCCGCGAAGGCGAAAAGTCCATGACATGGACTTCCGACCCGGAGGACAAGGCCGGGGACTCCCCTGCCGGACTGACCGGAAACCTGCTGGAGTTGATGAAGAAGGCCGTGACATACGACATCAACTACGACATGGTGGCCTTCGAAGGCGGGAACTTCCTGGGCTGCGGCCCGTGGCAGGCCCATGTATGCGACCAGATTGACTTCATGCCCAAAGCCGGTATCTCCAACCAGCAATACCTGACCTACAACAAGGCATGGGTGGAATTCGAGATGACGCCCGGCCGCTGGTACACCCTCTCATCCCCCCTGGCCGAGACACTGGCCGGCGACATGTACATGCCCACCGCCAACTCGAGACAGGAGACACTGCGCTTCAGCGACATCACCTACGACCCGAAGCTGAACAACCGCTTCGCGCCCGCCGTGTTCCAGCGCAACTGGAACGCCGCCAACGCCACACTGTTCCATCTGCCCGCAGCCGACGGCGGCAACGGCACGCAGGAAAACGTAGCCGTGGCCACGACTTGGAGCCACGTATACAACGACGTGCTGGAGAAATACGAACCGGGCGAAGGCTTCTCCATCTACACCGACGACTCGCGTGTGGCCGGGAAACCGGAGAAAGTGCTGATGCGTCTCCCCAAGGCCGACACCGACTGGTACTATTACGACATCGACTGGACCGGTCCGGACAATAACACCACCGAATCGGGCATCCACGGCAACCATACCGAGACGGGTCACACCGCAGAGGCCAACTACCGCCTCAACTCTCTGGAGGACGGGCAGACCGGCACCATGACCGGCACCGCGGCCGGCAACTCGCGCTACTATCTGTTCGGCAACCCGTTCATGGCACCGCTGAACATGGCCAAGCTGCTGGAGATGAACGCCGACAAGATCAAGCCCGTGTACTGGATAATGGCCGACAATACCGTAGAGGCCGCCTCCGTATTCGGCAAGTACACATATACCAATCAGATTACCGGCGCCGAAGCGAAGGTATCGCCGCTGCAAGGCTTCTTCGTGGAGCTGAAGGAAGGCTACACGCCCACCGGCAACAAGCTGGAACTGACCTACGACAACAGCACGATGCTCCGCACCGCCTGCGGCGGCAACCCGCTCCGCAAGCCAGGCACCCGCTCCGGCTCCCACACGCCCTCCTCTCTGTCCCGCGCCGCCTCCCAATCATCCGCCGGCTCTCTGTCCCGTTCCGAGGCGGAAGCCGAGGTGCCCGGCCTTGTGCTCGAGGCTCTGCGCAACGACACCGTCCTGTCGCGCTCGCTGATAGTGACCGACATGAACGCCTCCGCCGGATATGGCGACGAGGACGCGCCGCTGATGATAGACCGTCAGCTCGTCACCGCTCCCCTCGTCTACTCGCTGGCCGGACATCAGGCCGCCGTAATCAACGTGACGGACGACATTGACGGCACCGGCATCGGCGTAGTGACCGACGACCCGGCCGACAGACTGACCATACGCCTCAGCAACGTGGCCGAGGCCGAGGACTGCGTGCTGATGGACATCGCCACGGGCGAGAGCGAACCTATCTACGAGGGTATGGAGATACCGGTGACCGGCAGCACCAACGGACGCTACTACATCACGCGCGGCGGCACGCAGGACGGAATCCGCGCCATACGCATAGAGCGTAACGGCAACACCGTGACCGTCTCCACCGGACGCCGCAACATCCGGGTCGACGTGTTCGACACGCTCGGCGTCCACACAGCCTCGCATCAGGCCGACGCCCCGCAGGTATCCTTCACGCTTCCCTCCGGCGTATATATCCTGAAGGCCGACGACGGCACCGAGCGCAAAACCGCCAAACTGATTATCCGCTGACAGGCTCAGACAGGAGAGTATTGGTTTAGACATATATGAAACGCGCAGTGAAAATATTTATGTCCGTGATGTCGATACTGCTCCTGTGCGGGGCGGCAAAGCCGGAATCGGGCATACTGCACCTGGTGAACGATACTATCGACCTCGGCGACGTGCCGCGGGACAGCGTCGCGTCGGCTCCGTTGCCGGTGACCAACACCGGCAACGCCCCGTTCGTCATCACGTCGGTGCGCACCAACTGCAGCTGCAGCGTGGGAAGCTACCCGCACTCCGAAATCATGCCGGGCGACACCGCCGAGATCATAATAAAATTCTCGGCCCGGGACAGACGTCCGGGCCGAGTTCACAAGTATATATATATCAGATCCACATCTTCGGTGCCTCGAAGCGTGGCTTTCCTGAAAGCCAACGTAAAGTAAGGTTATCCCAGGAAGTGCTGGTAGCAGAACTGCGTGAACCAGATCCAGAAGGGACAGAAGCCGATGAAGGTGATGACGGACAATGCCAGCGACGACGTGGAGGTGGCCACGTAAGTGTCGTATTCGTCGGCTATGATGATGCCGGAGAATGCCGGAGGCAGTGCGCCGGCTATCACCATCATGGCGAGGTTGGTCTCGGTCATCTTGAACAGCAGACCCACTATCAGCAGCAGTGCCGGCATCACTATCATCTTGAGGATACAACCTAAGATACCCTGCCAGTTGATGGTAATCTTGAAAGCCGAAAGTGTAATACCTGCGGCGAACACGGCCATCGAGGCGTTGGCCCCCTTGATCAGGTCGAGCGAAGGGCTGAGCCACTCGGGCCATGGAATTCCGACAACAACCCAGATCACGGCTACTATAGGAGCCCATGCCACAGGCTGTTCCAGAGCATGGATCACGGCCTTCCAGCCTGCGTCGCGGTGGGACTTGCCTGTCGCCGAGCCGCCGGCTGCTCCGGCCGTCGCGGCCACGGTGCCGCCGTTGGCCACGGCCTTCTGCGCGGCTTCCTTGTCCAGCGCGTTGTTAAGCAGCGACAGTCCGACAGGAATACCCACGGCGTTGACGACGATACCCACGATGGCCACTACCAGCGCAACACCCACGGTGTGTCCGAAGATAGGCTCCAGGACGGCGAATCCCAGGAATCCGATTGTCGGCGAACCGTTCACCAGCGCCATGATGGCGCCGTCGGCGGCGGTGGTGTTCTTGAAGCATTTGGCATAAATGAAATACACGGCCATGAAGCAAGCCATTATCACCACAAGCGATATGACGGTCAGCTTCAGGTCCTCCACCAGCATGTGCCGGTTGGCCTGCACTATCGATACGAACAGGGCGGCGGGCAATGCATAGTCAAGCACTACCTTGTTGAAGGCCTTTCCGTTGTCGGCGGTAAAGATTCCCTTCTTGCCCGATATGTAACCTGCAAGCATCACCACGATAATCGGGACGATAGCATACAGGATGATATGCATCATGTTACTCATAATATTTATAATTAATTAGTTTATAAAGTTTATAAAGTTGAAAAAGTTAAGATAAATGTTCAGACTGCGAAACTATCCGTCGCGTCCCGGCATTCTCTTAACTTTTTAAACTCTTTCAACTTTCTCAACTTTTTATACGGTATAGTCGATCAGCGGCGCCGGGTTGAGGTATCCGATGTGGCCGGATTCCTTGCCGGAGTCGGCGGCAAGCTGCACGTCGATCAGGGCCGGTCTCTTGGAGGCGATGGCCTCGGTGAGCGCTTTCTTAAGGTCGGCCACGTTGTCGACGCGGTAACCGGCCGCTCCGAAGCATTCCCCTATCAGGTTATACTGCGCGTTGATGTCGAGCGTTGTGGGCGCGGGTGCGTCGCCTCCGCCGGGATTGACGCCCACACCGTTGTAGATGCCGCCGTTGTTGAACACCACGACCGTCACAGGCAGATTGAAACGGCAGATGGTGGCGAAGTCCATGCCTGAGAAACCGAACGCGGAGTCACCTTCGATGGCCACTACGCTCTTGCCTGTGGCCACGGCGGCTCCGACGCACGAACCCATGCCCATGCCCATGATGGCCCATGTGGCGCAGTCCACGCGATGGCGCGGCAGCGACATGTCGATCGTATCGCGTGTGTCGTCAAGGGTGTTGGCGCCCTCGTTGACCAGGACGATGTCCGGATTGGCTTCAAGTATCGGCTTGATGACGCTGAGTGCCGTCCAGTGGTTCATAGGCATTGCCGTGGAGGCGTCCTCCAGGCGTTTGGCGAACTTGGCGTTCTTCGCGGCGGTCTCGGCCTGCAGTCCGCTTACCCATGTCGGGTCGGCGACTATGGTCTTGCCCTTCAGTCCGTCGAGAATCATCTGCAGCGAGGTGCGCATGTCGCCCACCACCGGCGCTGCGATAGGCACGTTGCGGTCTATCTCCTCGGCGCAGGCGTCAAGCTGAATGAACTTGCCGGCGGGGTTCCACTTGCCTCGGCCGAAAGAGAGCATCCAGTTCAGGCGCGCGCCGATCACTACGACCACGTCCGCCTCCTCCATGATAGTGGAGCGGCAGCTGATGGCGCTGTGCGGGCCGTTGTCGGGCAGCAGTCCCTTGGCCATCGACATGGAGTAATAAGGTATGTTGTAGGTCTCGACCAGTTCCTTCACCAGATCCTCGAGTCCGGCGTATGCGGCGCCCTTGCCGAGGAGTATGGCCGGCTTCTTGGCCGATGCCAGCAGTTCGACCGCGCGTTTCACGGCGTCGGCGTTGGGGGCGACAGTGGAATAGATGTCAACCGGGGTATAGAACAGTTTCTCGGCATCGGCGGCATCCATGATTTCGGCCAGGGCCGGAGTGGTCATGTCGATGTACACGCCGCCGGGACGGCCTGAGACGGCTGCGCGGTATGCGCGGGCCACTGCCGACGGAATGTCCTTGGCATACGAGCAGCGGAAGGCCGCCTTGACCAGAGGGCGCGCGGTGTTGAGCTGGTCCAGTTCCTCGTATGTGCCCATCTTCATGTCGACCATGGTCGGGTCGGTGGCACCGGATATCTGAATCATCGGGTAACAGTTTACAGTGGCGTTGGCCGTGGCCGTCAGACCGTTCATAAAGCCGAGCGACGACACGGTGAGAAGCACGCCCGGACGGCGTGTCAGATATCCGTAAGTGGCGGCGGCCATGCCGGCCTGCTGCTCGAAACGGAAGCCATAGAAGTTCATCCCGACTTTCTGCATGGCGTAGGCGGCCTCGGTGACGGGGATGCCCACAAGTCCGAACACATCCGTCAGACCTAAACGACGAAGACTCTCGGCAAGTATATACATGCCCGTCACCTGCTCCGGGAACTTGGGAGCCGGCTTCGGATTGCAGTTACATGTTGTATTTCCCATAATCAAGTTATTTATAGTTTATAAAGTTTGAGAGGAGTAAATGGAAGTTCAAAGAGTTTATAAAGTGTAAAAAGTTAAGATAATACCAAGACGCTGCTTTCAGAGTCTACACTATTATCTTAACTTTCTCAACTCTTTAACTTCTTAAACTTTTAAACTTTCAGTTTAAATTACATCTTTCCGTCAGGCAGCGGGGCCGTAGTGCCGTTCTTGGCGAACTCCGCGATCTGTGCGTCGGTATAACCGTATTCCTTCAGCACCTCGGCGGTGTTGCCGCCCAGTGTCGGGCAGGGAGGATACGTAGGCTGGAAGTTGCTCATGGTGAATGGCACTCCGACGGTGACGAACTCGCCGACCTTTCCGGGCTGGTCTATCTTGACCAGTGTGTTGCCGTCGTAGAGCGACTGGTCGTTCATAATCTCCTTGGTATTTAGCACCGGAGCCACGGGCACGCCTGCGGGAGCCAGCTTCTCGGTGACCTGATACTTGTCGAGGTCATTGTCGAGAATCCATTTCTGAACGCGGGCTATCAGGGCGTCCTTGTGACGGTCGCGGGCGTCGGCGGTGTTGAAGTCGGGATTGGTCAGCCAGTCCTGGAAGCCGAATACCTCCACGGCCTTCTCGAAGTCCTTCTTGCCGCGCTGGAAGATGATGTAGGCGTATGCGTTGGGGTCGGTCTCCCAGCCCTTGCACTTATATGTCCATCCCAGGACGCCGCTGCCCTCGGTATTGCCTGAACGGGGCACGTAGTCGGGGAATTTCTCGTTAGGATACTGCATGAACTGTGTCAGGTACCCTATCTTGTCGAGCGTGAGCTGGTCGCGCGTCTTGATACGGCACAGGTTCAGACATGCGTTGTGCATGGACTGATATACGTACGTTCCCTCGCCGGTGTGGGTGCGCTGCACCAGGGCCGCAAGCAGACCGATGGCGAGGTGCATACCGGTATTGGAGTCGCCTAAGGCGGCGCCGGACTGTGTCGGGATGTTGTCGGGGCCGCTGTACCAGCCGGTTGTGGAGGCAGCCGCCGCAGTAACCTGAGCCACAGGCTCGTAAGCCTTCAGGTTGGCGTAACGCGAGCTTACCGGGAAGCCCTTGATGGTGCCGTAGATGCAGCGGGGGTTGAGCTTATGAACTTCCTCCCAACTGAAACCCAGCTTGTCCATGGCTCCCGGGTGGAGGTTCTCGACGAATATGTCGGCGGTCTCTATCAGCTTGGTCAGTATGGCCTTGCCGTCGTGAGTGGCGGCGTCAAGCGTCAGCGATTTCTTACCGCTGTTCAGCTGCAGGAAGTAATAGCTGGGGCAGTCCGGATCGAACTGAAGCTCGTTACGGGTGGCGTCACCCGAGCCGGGACGCTCAATCTTGATGATTTCGGCTCCAAGCCATCCCAACAACTGTGTACATGACGGACCGGACTGTACGCTGGTGAAGTCTATCACCTTGATTCCTTGTAATGGTGCTGTGTTCATAGTATTCTAATTTTATTAAATTCGTGATGTATAACAGCTTATGTGTAATCGTGATGCGAATCGCGCAATGCGCATCGCATAATCCGCTATTCTTAAATTCTGAAATTAGAACACCGTACAGTAAAAATAAGTTTGAACCCGCCGAAAAATAATAGTGCCTCGGTAGTGGCGCAGGCTTTCAGAGCCGCGCATCAACTCGGACTCAATTCTTATTCGCCTGTCTCATTTACTGCCTCGGAGAGGCTGTTTCTC
>DESI01000030.1 GCA_002361235.1 Porphyromonadaceae bacterium UBA3318
TGTTTTCTTCAGCGCGGAGCCGTTTCGTTCCGGGGCGAAGCGCCGGTCCCTATACCACCGAGGGTGTGTCAACGCGGATTGACACACCCTCTGTAGGATATTGCACGCCGAGGCGTATTATTTCTTAACTTTGTCGCAGATGGCCTTGAAGGCTGCGGGATGGTTCACGGCCAGCTCGGCCAGAGCCTTGCGGTTGATCTCGATACCGGCGGCGTGGATCAGACCCATGAGCTTGCTGTAGCTCAGGTCCTCCAGGCGGGCTGCGGCATTGATACGCTGAATCCACAGGGCGCGGAAGTTGCGCTTCTTCTGCTTGCGGTCGCGGTAGGCGTAGGTCAGACCCTTCTCCCAGGTGTTCTTGGCCACCGTCCACACGTTGCGACGGCTACCGTAGTAACCGCGCGTCAGTTTCAATATCTTCTTTCTCTTGGCACGTGAAGCCACGTGATTTACTGATCTTGGCATCTTTTTTTCTGTTTTTGAAATCCAGCGGCTTTATTCACTCTTTATATGCTGGAGTTTCGGTTAATAAATTTTTAATACGGGGCAAGGGCGCTGCCGGCCCGGGCCCGGTGCGATCTTAACGAAGGTTCAGGAGGTCGCGTACCTGCTTGAGGTTGGCGCTTGCCACCAGTCCCGTGTGGTCCAGGTTGCGCTTGCGCTTCTTCGATTTCTTCGTCAGGATGTGGCTGTGATAAGCGTGCTTACGCTTGATCTTTCCCGTGCCGGTGAGCGCAAAGCGCTTCTTGGACGCGGCATTGGTCTTTACTTTAGGCATTTTGTTTTATTTTTAGTTGTTTTAAACCTCGGCACCGAGTGCCTACGGTCTCTAATTCTTTCAATCGGTTTTCCTGCGCAACGGGTTTGTCACTCGGCTGCGTCGGGAGTCTCCTCGCTGTCGCTCGCCTCCGGCTTCGGAGCCTCGGCGGGTTTCTGAGCCTCGGGACGCTTGTCCTTGCGGAGTTCGCCGGGCTGCTTCTCCTTCTTGGGCGCGGCCTTCAGGGGCGTGATCATGATGGTCATACGCTTGCCTTCCAGCACCGGCATCATCTCAACCTTACCCAGCTCCTCCAGGTCGTTGGCGAAACGCAGCAACAGCACCTCGCCCTGCTCCTTGAACAGGATGGAACGGCCGCGGAAGAACACGTAGGCCTTCACTTTCGACCCCTCCTTCAGGAAGCCCTGGGCATGCTTCAGCTTGAAGTTATAGTCGTGGTCATCGGTCTGGGGTCCGAAACGGATCTCCTTCACCACCACCTTCGTAGCCTTCTGCTTCTGCTCCTTCTGGCGCTTCTTCTGCTGATAGAGGAATTTCTGGTAGTCGATCACACGGCATACAGGGGGTTCGGCCGTGGGTGAGATTTCCACGAGATCCAGCTCCTGGCTGCGTGCTATCTTCAGGGCCTGGGCTATCGGGTAGATGCCCTGCTCCACGTTATCGCCCACCAATCGGACTTCGCGTGCGCGGATGCGTTCGTTGGTCTGATACGGGTCGTTGCGACGGTCGTCGCGACCGGGTCGCTGACCTGGCCGGGGCTTCGGCCCCATGGGACGCTTCGGTCCCGTGAATAATGGTTTTTTCTCCATCAACAGGATTTTATTGTTTTGTAAACGCCGAAACCTCGTCGTTTATTATCTTAGCGAACTCTGCCACGGGCATCACGCCCAGGTCGCCCTCGCCGCGCTTGCGCACGGCCACGGTGCCGTCGGCCTGCTCCTTCTCGCCCACAACTATCATGTAGGGTATCTTCTTCATCTCGTTGTCGCGGATCTTGCGGCCCACCTTCTCGTTGCGGTCGTCCACTTCGGCGCGCACGTCCATCTCCTCGAGCTGTGCGGCTACCTTATGAGCGTAGTCGTTGTATTTCTCGGATACCGGGAGCACCACGCACTGTGTGGGTATCAGCCACAGGGGCAGGTTGCCGGCGGTGTGCTCCAGCAGCACGGCCACGAAACGCTCCATCGAGCCGAAAGGCGCGCGGTGTATCATGACGGGACGGTGCTTCTGGTTGTCGGCGCCGGTGAACGTCAGGTCGAAGCGCTCGGGCAGGTTGTAGTCCACCTGGATTGTACCGAGCTGCCACTTGCGGCCGATGGCGTCGCGCACCATGAAGTCGAGCTTCGGACCGTAGAATGCGGCCTCACCCTCTACCTGGGTGGCTTTCAGGCCCTTCTCTGCACAGGCGTCGATGATGGCCTGCTCGGCAAGGTGCCAGTTCTCGTCGCTGCCGATGTACTTGGTCTTGTTCTTCGGGTCGCGGAGCGAGATCTGAGCCTCGTAGTTCTGGAAATCAAGGGCACGGAATATGTACAGGATGATGTCCATCACTTTCAGGAACTCCTCCTTGATCTGGTCGGGCGTCACGAACAGGTGGGCGTCGTCCTGCGTGAATCCGCGCACACGTGTCAGTCCGTGCAGCTCGCCGCTCTGTTCGTAACGGTAGACGGTGCCGAACTCGGCGAATCGCAGCGGCAGGTCGCGGTATGAGCGGGGCGATGTCTTGTATATCTCGCAGTGGTGCGGGCAGTTCATCGGCTTCAGCAGATACTCCTCGCCTTCCTGGGGCGTGTGTATTGGCTGAAACGAGTCCTTGCCGTACTTGGCCCAGTGGCCGGAAGTGACGTACAGGGCCTTGTTGCCGATATGCGGTGTGATTACCTGCAGGTAACCGTACTTCTTCTGAATCTTGCGGAGGAACTGCTCCAGGCGGTCGCGCAGCGCGGCGCCCTTGGGCAGCCACAGGGGCAGGCCCTGGCCCACCATCGGAGAGAAGGCGAACAGTTCCATGTCGCGTCCTAAGATGCGGTGGTCACGCTTCTTGGCCTCCTCCAGCAGCACCAGGTATTCGTCCAGCATCTTCTTCTTGGGGAAGGTGATGCCGTACACGCGCACCAGCTGGTTGCGTGTCTCGTCGCCGCGCCAGTATGCGCCGGCCAGCGACATTATCTTGGCGGCCTTGATGGGTGCGGTGGTCGGGATGTGCGGGCCACGGCACAGGTCGGTGAAGTTGCCCTGGGTGTATGTGGTGATGTGGCCGTCCTCCAGCTCGGAGATAAGCTCGCACTTGTACTCCTCGCCGCGGTCGCCGAACATCTTCAGTGCATCCTCCTTCGATATGTCGGCACGGACTATCGGCTGCTTCTGGGCAGCCAGTTCCAGCATCTTCTTCTCAATCTTGGGGAAGTCCTCGTCGGTGATCTTGTGCTCGCCCGGATCGATGTCGTAGTAGAAACCGTTCTCGATGGCGGGGCCGATACCAAACTTCACGCCGGGATACAGTTCCTGCAGCGCCTCGGCCAGCAAGTGTGCCGAGCTGTGCCAGAAAGCGTGCTTGCCTTCCGGATCATCCCATTTGAACAGTTCTATCCTGGCGTCTCCCTGCACCGGGCGTGCCAGGTCCCATTCCTCGCCGTTGATTTTAGCTGCCAGAACGTCGGCCGCAAAGCGCGGGCTGATGCTCTCGGCTATCTGTAACGGAGTGGTTCCCTCGGCGTACTCTCTGACGCTTCCGTCCGGAAATGTAATCTTTATCATTGATAATCAAATATATACATTGTCAATCGGGCATCTTCGCCTCGCGAAAATGCCTTTGCGCCCACAAAATTAGGAAATTATTCTCAATTTTCCAACATTTCGTCGTCATCATCGTCTTCCCAGTCAAGGAAATATGTCTCAGCGTATTGCGTGTCGTCGCGGAATTCGCTCAGCTTGCGTCCCTCGCGCTTGGTGGGGCGTCCCAGTCCCTTGCGGCGGTCGACGAATCCGGAGATGCGCGTCATCTCCAGCAATTCATACTGCGACTGGGGCGTGATATTCTCCAGGTATTCGGGCACCAGCTTGGCGCCCAGCCGGTTCTGCGCCAGCTTCAGCACGCGGAACTTATAGGTGATGGGGGGCTTCTTCACGTCTATCACGTCACCCTCCTTGATGGCGCGGCTGGGCTTGACGGCCACGCCGTTCATGGTGACGCGTCCTTTCTTGCACGCCTCGGTGGCCACGGTGCGCGTCTTGAACACGCGCATGGCCCACAGCCATTTGTCTATTCTTGTCTCTGCCATAATGCTTCGTTCCCCTTACTGAACCTTGACGCGCTGCAGCGTCAGCACTTTCTTGCCCATGGCGTTGAACAGCAGCACCTCCGTGGGCGACACGGGTCTGGCGGCGGTGGCTTCCTCCAGGGCCACTATCAGCGACGTCTCGTGGTTCATGTCTGGGCATGCCATGCGTGTCACGCCTATAGCGCTGAACGATATGGAGTTGGCTTTCTCCATGTTGATGTCCATGCGGCCGTTCAGTATGTTGCAGCCGGTGTTGCCGTGCAGCTTGCCCTCGTCCACGTCTATCATTATCTTCATGTCGGGCACGTCTATCTTACGGTCGCCGATGGCGGTGACCTGCCACGTGCCGTTCAGGAAGTCGAAGTTCTGGTGCATCAGCGTCATCACCTTGCGCCCCGCCCTGTCGTAGAAGTCAAGATAATACTCCGAGCCTGACACGCCCCATGTGTAACGCACCGTCGCGCCTAAAGCCCGGTTTATCTCCGTGTCGGTCAGACCATCCTGCGCGCAGGCCATCATGGTCGTGGCCATATTGCCGAAACTCAGCGTGGAGTCGGCGGGATTGTATTTATATGTAGCGTTCAGGGTGTTGCAGCCGTTGTTGCCGTACACGCGCTTCATGCCGGGCACAAAGCGCAGATACGGCGCCTTCTCGCCCACGGCGTCCTTGCCGTACACTTCCCGGATGCTCCAGTCGCCCTTCACCACGCCCGTCTTTATTTCTTCCGGGTTATAGGTACGGTTGTCGGCATCCGGCGATATCACCTCGCGGTCATGAGGCAGAATCGGCTCCTCGACCGTGTCCGGGCCTTGTGTTTTCGCGGATTTGTTAAAAACGCCGCAGGAGGCCATGGCCAACGCCAGCCCCGCGCATATTGCCGTAATCTGAATCTTTCTCATGGTCATATACATCTGTCATTCCCCCCAGTGCTTGCGCAGGGGATACCTGGTGGGGCGCAACAGCAGCCGCAGCGACGTGGAATAGAACAGGTAGTTCCACGTCCAGTTGGTAAGCACGCTTAGCTTGTTGCGCATTCCTAATATGGACATCAGATGGATAAACATCCACACGAGCCAGGCGAATAAGCCGTTGAAACTGAAATGCGGCAGGTCGGCCACGGCCTTGGCCTTTCCGATAGTGGCCATCGAGCCCTTGTCGCGGTAGCGGAACGGTGTGCGGAACTCGCCGCGGTTCAGGTTCTTAGCCAGGTTGTTGGCCATCTGCAGGGCCGGCTGGGCCATCTGCGGGTCCCCCTTGGGGTGGTCTGGGCGCTGCATCAGGCAGATGTCGCCCACCGCAAACACCGAGCCGTCAAGTCCCTTGACGCGGTTGTATTCGTCCACCAGCACCCGGTTGCCGTGTCCCACGCATTCCTGCGGAAGACCAGGCATCGGCTCGCCGCGCACGCCCGCCGTCCATATCAGCGTCTCGTAATATTCCTTCTGTCCGTCTGCAAAGTTAACATATTTATCCGAATAATCCTTAAGAACGGTGTTCAATCGGACATTCACCATAAGTTTTTTGAGTGTTTTCAGCGCGTATTCCTGCGACTGCGGCCTCATGGCGCCGAGCAGCGATCCGGTGCCTTCCACCAGGGTGATGGTGATGTCGTCCGGCTCCAGTTCGGGGTATTCCTTTTTCAGGATATACTTCTTCATCTCGCCCAGCGCACCGGCAATCTCCACCCCGGCGGGACCGCCTCCTACCACTAAGAATGTCAGCAGCTCGCGGCGACGTGCCTTGTCCTGACATAACGCTCCGCGCTCGAAGCGGTCCAGTATCTCGTCGCGCGTATGCGCCGCCTCGGCCACCGTCTTGATGCCGAACGTCTCCTCGGCCAGCGAGTCCATGCCGAAATAATTGTTGGTCGAGCCGGCGGCCAGTATCAGCTTGTCGTATTTTATCGTCTCGTAGCTGGTGGTCACCTCCCTGGCCGCGACGTCTATGTTCTTGACATGGCCCATGTGATAGCTCACGTTGCGGTGTCTCTTGAACTCGCGCCGGAACGGGAAGCAGATGTTGGCGCTGGTCAGTCCCGACGACGCTATCTGATAGAACAGCGGCGGAAAGCAATTGAAATTATTCCTGTCCACCAGGCATATCTCGTACCTGGAGGGGTCCAGCTTCTTGCACAATCTCAATCCGGCGAACCCGCCTCCAATTATCACAATCCTTTCCATAGCCTTGAATATATCCTTTTATATGTTTTAATATTTAAACATGACAACACGCCGTTAAGTTGACGCCTTAAGATTCTCGACGGCTCTGACGCGGTCTGCGAATTTCTGACCGTCACGAACATACCATGGCTGCGAGGGCTTCACTACCTGAGCCGGAACGCCGGCTACCAGACAGTTGTCGGGCATATCCTTGTTGACTACCGCATTGGCTCCGAATGAAACATTGTCACCTACTTTCACTTTGGAAATAATTTTGACACCGGTTGAAAGATAGGGGGCGTCGCCGATTTCATGGCCGGTGCCTGTGACGCAGACTGATGTTTGCAGACATGCGAAATTTCCAAGCGAACTGGTGCGTCCCACCACTATCGTGCCATAATGCGGAATGTTCACGCCATATCCCAATGAATTCCAATCGATTGAAAATCCCAGCTTATAGCCCAGCTTACGGTATCGGAGCCGGTGATACAAGTAGAGGCAGACCCATCTCAGGGATCTGCTCCTGTTAGACGACAGATATTGCAGATGCCTCAGGGATTTAAGATAAAGCATGATATAGTCCGGAGCCGCCAGATGTTTCAGCCGGTCTTTCCACGACCAGCGGAATTTACCGTGATTCATCATCATGTCAGCGGCTATATAGAAACGCAGCTCCTTCTTCGAATGTATCTTAGCCATGTCTGTCAGCGTGTTTAGCGTATGTCAAGAGTAAACAGTCGATGAAAATTAAAAATTATTTCCGACTTGCAAAATTACAATTATTTTCCCGAACCGACATAAAAGACATAAAAAAGGTGTGAGGGAAACTCAGTTCCGCCACACCCCGGCATATATTAACCTTCAATCCTTTGTATCCTTGTATAGTTTGTATGGTTTGTAAAGTTTATAAAGTTAAAAAAGTCAAGATGATAGTGCAGTCATTCGCAAGCTGAGGTATTCTCTTAACTTTCTAAACTTCTTCAACTCTTTCAACTGTAATTTCCGCATACGGACTTTACTTGTATTAGCTCAGCATGCTCTGCAGGCGCTTGCGGGCGAAGAATATGCGGCTCTTGACCGTGCCGAGGGGCAGACCCATCTTTTCGGCTATCTCGCCATACTTGTAGCCGGCAATGTACAATGAGAAGGGCACGCGGTATTCCTGACTGAAAGTGCCGATGGCCTTGGAAATCTCCTTGACGGCATACGAACCTTCGGGTGTGGTCAGTCCCGACTCCTGCGATATGTTGAGATGATACAGGTCCTCGGTGGTGTCCAATATCGTCGCGCTGCGCGTCTGGCGACGGTAATTGTTGATGAAGATGTTGCGCATGATGGTGAACACCCATCCCTTGAAGTTGACGTTGTCAACGTATTTGGACTGATTGTCCAAAACCTTGAGCGTCGTGTCCTGTACCAGATCCTGTGCGGTGTCTCGATTGGCTGTCAGACGGCAGGCGAAGTTAAACAGATTTCCCTGCAGTCCTACCAGCTTATCGCGTAATGATAAATTGTCAGCCATAGTGGATCGTTTTTAGATTATACTCCTTAAACAATGATGCAGGGCTTTTGGTTCCATATTCTTTTATTAATTGTCTGACATATCCCTATCGCTCCAAACATATCCCGATTCGTCTTTACCCGTATCCGCAATCATATTCTGATTCCCATGCCATTCACCGATCGGTTCAGACCCAAAATTTGTTTAAAATTCACAGATTTAGTAATTTTGCAGAGATTATGATAACAGCATCAGCGAAAAAGAGAGAGAACATAGCCGAATATCTGCTGTATATGTGGCAGATCGAGGACCTGATACGCGCCTACGGGCTTGACATAGACCGCATTCAGAAGGAAATAATAGACCGTTACCAGGGACTGACCGACACGCAGCGCCGCGACATGCGCGACTGGTACGAAAGCCTGATCGACATGATGCGCCGCGAGGACGTGGCCCAGAAGGGCCACCTGCAGCTGAACCGCAATACCCTTGCCGACCTGGAGCGCCTGCACCGCCAGCTCCTGTCCGACCCTAAATTCTCGGCCTACTCCAACCAGTACTACGCCACGCTGCCCCTCATAGTCGAGCTCCGCTCCAAGGCCGGCGACAACAGGAAGGACGAAATCGAGACCCTGTTCGAAGCAATGTACGGACTGCTGATGCTGCGCATCCAGCACAAACCCGTGAGCGACGACACCCTCGCCGCCTCCAAGCAGATATCGAAATTCCTCGCCCTCCTCGCCTCATACTATAAAAAGGATTACAACAACGAGCTTTTCAATCAGGATTGACCCTATGCGAATATTAGTGACAGGAAGCAATGGCCAGCTCGGTCGGTCGCTGCGACGCGCGTTCGCCGGCGACCCCGACATCACGGCACAATTTACGGACTACGACACGCTCGACATCACCGACACCGATGCCGTGGCTGCCTATCTTGAGTCCAACCCGGCCGACATCATCATCAACTGCGCCGCATACACCGCCGTGGACCGCGCCGAAAGCGACCCGGAAGCCGCACGCCGCCTCAACGCCCTGGCTCCCGGCATCTTAGGCAAAGCCGCCTCAAAAGCCGGTGCCAGGATAATACACGTATCCACCGACTATGTGTTCAACGGCGAGAACTTCAAGCCCTGCACCGAACTGGACGAGGCCGACCCCAAAAGCGTGTACGGCCGCACCAAGCTCGAGGGCGAGTCGATGGTCAAGGCCGCAAACCATGACGCCGTCGTGATCCGCACCGCATGGCTTTACTCCGAATTCGGCAACAATTTCGTCAAGACCATGCTCCGCCTCGGTGCCGAACGAAAGGAAATCTCGGTTGTGGCCGACCAGATCGGAACCCCGACGTACGCACAGGACCTGGCCGATGCCATCCATGCCGTCGTCAGGAATCCCGAATGGCATCCCGGCGTGTATCACTTCACAGACGAGGGTGTCGCATCGTGGTACGACTTCGCCATGGAGATATTCCGACTCGCCGGCAACACCGACGTGACCGTGCATCCCATCAACACCGCCCAGTATCCCACGGCCGCATGCCGACCACACTATTCCGTGCTGGCCAAGGACAAGATCAAGTCCGTGTACGGCATCGACATTCCCTACTGGCGCGACTCGCTGATCAAATGTATTAACAATCTCTGATTTGCATTGACAATCTCTGATTCCCCCGAACTCATTTCATCACAATGTCTGACGAACTGACCAAAGAAATAAAGCGCCGGCGCACATTCGCCATCATCTCGCACCCCGACGCCGGCAAAACGACCCTGACCGAAAAGCTGCTGCTGTTCGGAGGCGCCATCCACGTGGCCGGAGCCGTAAAGAGCAACAAGATAAAGAAGACCGCCACCTCCGACTGGATGGAGATCGAGAAACAGCGCGGCATCTCGGTGGCCACCTCCGTGATGGGCTTCGACTACGGCGACTATAAGATCAACATCCTGGACACACCGGGCCACCAGGACTTTGCCGAGGATACGTTCCGCACCCTTACGGCGGTGGATTCGGTCATCATCGTGGTTGACGTGGCCAAGGGCGTCGAGACACAGACACGCCGCCTGATGGAAGTGTGCCGTATGCGCAACACGCCCGTCATCATCTTCGTCAACAAGCTGGACCGCGAGGGCCGCGACCCGTTCGAGATTCTTGACGAGCTGGAGCAGGAACTGAAGATAGGCGTACGCCCCCTGACCTGGCCCATCAACATCGGCGCTCGCTTCAAGGGCGTGTACAACATATACGGCAAGCGGCTCGACCTGTTCACCCCCTCGAAGCAGACCGTGACCGAGCGCGTGGAGATAGACGACATCAACTCGCCCGAAATCGACGGGCGCGTGGGCGCCGACGACGCCGCCCGCCTGCGCGACGACCTGGAGCTGATAGAGGGCGTGTACCCCGACTTCGACACCGATGCCTACCTGCGCGGCGAGGTGGCGCCCGTATTCTTCGGCTCGGCGCTGAACACATTCGGCGTCAAGGAGCTGCTCGACACATTCGTTCGCATCGCCCCGGCGCCGCAGCCCATCGAGGCCGTGGAACGCACCGTGCGTCCGGAGGAAGACCAATTCTCGGGCTTCGTGTTCAAGATTCACGCCAACATGGACCCCAACCACCGCTCCAGCCTGGCCTTCGTGAAGATATGCTCCGGCAAGTTCGAGCGCAACGTGTATTACCACCACGTGCGCCAGGACAAGCAGATGCGCTTCGCCGCCCCCACGGCGTTCATGGCCCAGAAGAAAAGCGTGGTGGACGAGGCATATCCCGGCGACATCGTCGGCATACCCGACACCGGCAACTTCAAGATAGGCGACACGCTGACCGGCGGCGAGAACCTGCACTTCAAGGGCCTCCCCTCGTTCAGCCCCGAAATGTTCAAATACATCGAGAACGCCGACCCCATGAAGGCCAAGCAGCTGGAGAAAGGGATCAGCCAGCTGATGGACGAAGGCGTGGCGCAGATGTTCGTCAACCAGTTCAACGGCCGCAAGCTGATAGGCACCGTGGGCCAGCTGCAGTTCGAGGTGATACAGTTCCGCCTGCTGCACGAATACGGCGCGCAGTGCCGCTGGGAGCCCATCAGTCTCTACAAGGCATGCTGGATCGAGAGCGACGACCCCAAGGCCCTGGAAGCCTTCAAGCGCCGCAAGCTGCAGTACATGGCCAAGGACAAGGAAGGGCGCGACGTGTTCTTAGCGGACTCCAACTATGTGCTGCAGATGGCGCAGTCCGATTTCCCCGAAATCAAGTTCCACTTCTCCTCGGAATTCTGACGCCGCACCCGCGCCGGGGAATTCCGATTTGGAGAAATGACCGATTATAACTAATTTTGCCTCATGAAGAAGACTAAAAAAATGAGTTTCTGGATGCGTCGCCGGTCGCACATCGCGCCGCTGCTGATAGGCAGCCTGGTGATCGCGCTGCTGTTCTTCAACGAAGACACCTCGTGGAAGAACAACATGAAGTACCAGGCTCAGATCAAGTCGCTTCAGGAGGAGATCAAGGCCTGCAACGACTCCGCGCAATGGTTCCGCGAGCGCCGCGAGCAACTGCTCACCGGCAACGAGGAACTGGAGCAGATAGCCCGCGAGGAATACCACATGCAGAAACCCACCGAGGACGTATATCTCCTCCGATAATGACCGTATTGCATCGGAAAATGAAAAAGGCACAAGACTCCCCCGATAATAAACTGAAGAAGGAGCGCATACGCCGCGCCATGGAGCGCACGGCCACGTTCGGACTGCTGCTGCTGGCCATAGGGCTGGTGGCACCCTTCACCAACCTGTCGAACACCGCGCTGCTCTCCGCGTTCAAATGGATATTCGCCGCCGGATCGCTGATATATCTGCTGGCACGCATATTCGGCGGCACGGATCCGCAGGCCTCCGTGCGCCTGCGCAGACTGCGCCGCATGGAGGTATGGGCAGGCGTGGCATTCTGCGCGGCCACGTTCTTCTGGTTCTACAACACGTCGCGTTATCCCTACATGTCGCTGGCCGTGATGCGCGACACCGTGGTGTTCACCCTTGCCGGCGCGCTGATCCAGATCATAGCCGCATGGATGATAGCCTCGCAGATGAAGAAGGAGGGCGGAAATCCGTTCGATAGGAAATGAGCCGGGACAGACGCATAATGACCGTGGACGTGGGCAACACGTCGGCCAAGCTCACCGTGATGGAGGGCCCGGACAGTGTGGTCAGCGTCACGGTGCCGGAGGTGACGCAGGGCGCCGTGACCGGAATGCTGCAGGACACCGGCGCCGAGGGCGTGATAAGCTGCTCGGTCGGTCCCGACATCAGCGGCATCCTCGCCGCCGTATGCGCAAGCCGCAACCTGCCTTACGTGTCGCTTGACGCCGGCACGCCGGTGCCCGTGGAGGTCGACTACGACCGCGCGGGGTTAGGCGCCGACCGTCTCGCCGCCGCCGTGGGCGTGGCCGAACCGGACCGGTGCTGGCTGATAGCCGACGCCGGCACCGCGCTGACACTGGACATGACCCGCGGCATGACATTCGCCGGCGGCTCCATAGCCCCGGGCATGAATATGCGCTTCGAGAGCCTGCACAGCCACACGAGCCGCCTTCCGTTGGTGTCGCCCGAAGGCACCGCGCCACTGTTCGCCCGCGACACCGCGCAGGCAATACGCTCGGGAGTGATACGGGGCATGGCTTACGAGACCATGTCGGCGCTCGGTCAGTTCCGCCAGTTCTGTCCCGACGCGCGTCTGTGCGTCACCGGAGGCGACGCCCCCGTGCTGAGCCGGCAACTCACCATAATGAATGTGCCGCACACCGTGTGCAATAACGCGGTGGCACGCGGACTTGTCAAAATATTCAATTACTGCGAATCGTTAAGAGAGAAATGAGCAAGATAACACGACTTATAGCGACAGTGGCCGCAGTGACGGTCATGACAGGCGCGATGGCCCAGAACACCACCACGCCCTACTCCATGTATGGCTACGGCATGCTCCGCGACAACGCCACCTCCATGCAGCGCCAGATGGGTTCCGTCGGCGTGGCCATGAATTCCGGCCGGCAGGTCAACGTGATGAACCCGGCGGCATACGCGGCCACCGACTCTCTGACGTTCCTGTTCGACCTGGGCGCCGATGTCTCGATGATGTGGAGCAAGGAAGGAAGCGTCAAGGAATACGCCACCGGAGGCGGCGTGGACTATATGACCGCACAGTTCCGAATGGGAAAGCATTTCGGCGGATCCATCGGTATGCTGCCCCTCACGTCGGTGGGCTATTCGTTCGGCAACGAGATCAAGCACGGCACACTGGCCAACCAGGGTACGGGCGGCATCAACCAGCTGTACCTCGGCGTGGCCGCACAATATTTCGGAGTGTCGCTCGGAGTGAACATAGGCTATGACTTCGGTACCATCACCAACGACTTCTTCACCACCCCCACCGGCCAGAACCAGGTCAAGACCGAGCACACCATGAACGTGCGCGACTGGGACCTGCTCATCGGCGCGCAGTACACGCTGCGCCCCTCGCAATTCAGCAAGGCCGTGGTGGGCGTGACATACAAGCCCAAGAAGACACTGCTCGGCACCGCACGCGTCACCAAGCAGACACTGGCTTCGGACAACAAGGTGGACCTGACCACAATCTCGGAGATGGGCCTGCGCAACCATTACTACACACCCAACTCCGTGGGAGCCGGCTTAAGCTACACCCACGAGAAGGCATCGCGCTGGATGGTGGAGTTCGACTACCTGTGGCAAGGCTGGAGCGACTGCAAGTACGACCCCATGTATGCCAACGGCGAGCTGATGGACAAGAACGACCTGGTGTTCCAGGGCATGAAGTTCAACGACCGCATGCGTTATGCCGTGGGCGCCGAATTCGTGCCCAAACTCCGAGGCAATTACGGCGAGCGCATCAACTACCGCATCGGCGCCTACTACTGCGACGACTACCTCAAGATAGACTCCAACAGGCTGCGCGAATACGGCGTGACATGCGGTTTCGGATTCCCCACGCCCGAGGGCAAGACCATGATCAACCTCGGCCTGGAGTGGAAGCACCGCCAGGCATCGCCGCAGACCCTGATTTCCGAAAACTACTTCAACGTCACCCTCGGAGTCAACTTCAACGAGGTGTGGTTCTTCAAGCGCAAGATCAAGTAATTCGCAACGTACTCCAAGTGAAGCGGCATCTGACAGACATGAGAATCCCGGCCTGGGCGCTGTTGGCGTTCACGGCCGCTTCCGTCATATTCCCCTCGTGCCGCGAGGAGCGCAAGATAGACATAGCGTCCCGGCTCAATCCGAAGAAGATGGCCACCATGACCACCGTCAACGTGGCGACCCTCATATCGGATTCGGGCGTCATACAGTACAAGATAGTCGCGCCGCTGTGGACGGTCTACGACCAGGTGGACACCCCCTACTGGAACTTCCCGAAGGGACTGTACCTGCAGAAGTACGACCCGTACTTCCACGTGATAGCCACCGTGGCGGCCGACTCGGCCAAATATTTCAAGAACCGGAAACTGTGGCGTCTGGACGGCAACGTGGAGCTGACCAAGGCTCCCAAAGACCTGTTCCTGTCGCAGCAGCTGTTCTGGGACCAGGGACGGCACAAGATATACAGCGACTCGTTCATGCACATCGAGACCGAGACCCACGTGCTGGAAGGGATCGGGTTCGAAAGCAACGAGGACCTGACCTCCTACCGCGTGATACAGCCCCAGGGCATATTCCCGGTGAACCGCGCCGACTTCCGGTCCGGAGCTTCGACCGAATCCGGGCCGGTATCCACGCCCGCATCGTCCGGTCAGCCCGAAGCCGTCGAAGTTCAGGCCGGCGCGTCTAAAAAATGATAAACAAACTATGGATCTCCCTTTCAGTCTCGCCATTGTCATCACGCTGATCGCCATCGTGTTCTCCGGGCTGTTCTCGGGCACGGAGATAGCCTTCGTGCAGTCCAGCAAGGTCCGCATGGAGATAGACGCGGCGCGCGGCGGCATCATAGACCGTATCATCCACATGTTCTCGCGCCACGAGGACATGTTCATCTCCACCCTGCTGGTGGGCAACAACATGGTGCTCGTAATCTACGGCATCTCGTTTTCCGCCATCATCAACCCCTGGCTGCACCGGTGGCTCGACAACGAGGCGCTTGAACTCATCACCAATACCATCCTCTCCACGGGCATCATCCTGATCACGGGCGAGTTCCTGCCCAAGACCACGTTCCGCATCAACCCCAACTTCACCATCCGTCTGCTGGCGCTGCCGCTGTACATCATCTACCTGGTGCTGTACCCGCTGTCATGGTTCGTATCGGCCATCTCGCGCGGACTGATGAAGCTGTTCGGCATCAAGGACCGGACCGACGACAGCAGCCGCCTCACCATGGACCAGCTGGACGATTACATCCAGGATTCCATAGAGCACCGCGAGGGCGAGGAGGCCATCGAGAACGAAGTGAAGATATTCCGCAACGCCATCGACTTCAAGGACACCCAGATCAGCGACTGCATGCGTCCCCGCAACGAGATAATATCCGTGCCTCTGGAGGGCACCACACGCCGGCACCTGCTCGATGTGTTCATCTCCACGGGCTACAGCAAGGTGATAGTGTACCGTGACGACATCGACGACGTGGTGGGATACCTGCATGTGTCCGAGCTGTTCAACGGCGACAACGACTGGCGCCGCCGCCTCAAGCCCGTGCTGTTCACGCCCGAGACCATGCTGGCCAACAAGATGATGCGCCGAATGATGAACCAGAAACGTTCCATGGCCATCGTGGTGGACGAATTCGGAGGCACCGCCGGACTCATCACCCTTGAGGACATTGTGGAGGAGATATTCGGCGAAATCGAGGACGAACACGACAAGGAACGTCTCGAAGCCCGCGAGACCGAACCCGGCGTCTACGAATTTTCCGGACGCGTGGAGGTGAGCCAGGCCAACGAGATGTTCGGACTCGACATCAAGGAGAGCGAGGACTATCACACCCTGGCCGGCTGCATCATGTTCAATTTAGGCGCCCTGCCCGCCGAAGGCGAGGCTGTGACCGTGGGACACCTGCTGTTCACCGTCCTGAAGATGTCTACCACCAAGATTGAGCTGATCAGGGTGCAGCATATCGACCCGCAGCAATAACCCCGGACGGCATGGCCCCGTATCCGCAATGTGGTTGGTGCATTATATCGTACTTCTTTTATTTAATTTATAAATTTTATTTTAGTACATGACAAAAA
>DESI01000026.1 GCA_002361235.1 Porphyromonadaceae bacterium UBA3318
GTTCAAAGTACAAGTGGGACCACCCTTAATATTAAAAAGCAGCCTGCGACTCGTAATATTTATGATATGACGGGGGCAGGAATTCAGATCAGTTAACGGACAGCTTCAGTGGATCATCGCCGATTCACTGAAGCGTCATGGCCGGATCCCCCGCAAAACAAATGACATCATTACCGAGGCCACCCCACTTGACAGCGCCCCGGATCCGGAAGGAGAATAAAAACGTTAATTCCGGCATAACTTTTGGAAATTAAGCATGAAATGCTTAATTTCGCCTCGTAAACGCACACAGCATGGGGCAGATGCTGTTTCGCCTCTCTCCGGACGGGAATGGCGATTCATCATAAATACTCTTGCAAATAACAGGCTCTTCTTATTAATATATATTATAAGGTGTCAGAACAGAATTATAAGTAGTCATATTATAGAAATCTAAAATCTTAATCTAATATATTCCATGTTCGACGAACTTGAATGTGTCTTCGGTCTTAAGCGGGGAAGCTACAAAGCGTTCACCAGGATATACGACGAATACTCCGACAGTATTTTCGGATTCGCTCTCCGACAATTGCGAAACCGGACTGCCGCTCTCGATGTCGTGCAGGATACGTTCATGAAGCTCTGGATCAACCGCAGTATGGTTGAGAGTACGGGCAATCTTAAGAGTTTTCTGTTTTCAATAGCGCGTTATCGTATTATCGATACGCTGAGACGCCAGATGCGTGAACCTAAATTTGAGGAATATATTGAACATGGCACCGAATATCCGGCCGACATATCGCCGGAGGATATCATGATGTATGATGAGTTCGTTTCTTTGGTTACTGCCGCCAAGGAGAAACTCACGCCGCGCGAGCGACAGATATACGACCTGAGCCGGGAATCCCAATTAAGCAATTCACAGATAGCCGAACGGCTGGGAATTTCCGAACAAACCGTAAAAAATCATCTTTCTGCGGCTCTGCACATTTTACGCGACGCATTGGGAGGCGCTCCGCTCATCTTTATATTCTGGTTATAATACCTCGTTCCATATAGGACCTGTTTCTTAAATTTCCATCATATAGCTTGTTCAACCGTATCCAGGGTAAGGTTGAACTTTTTTATGTAAAAATATGTTACAAAACATAAAATTTTACATAGTACGAAAGAACGGTATTAACGGAATAAATAGTAGATAGAGGATTCGTGAACTACGGCGACAGTAAGAAAATGAGCTGAGGTTCCTGAAATAAGGCAGGTTAATAGGATTCATTAACCGCACCATGTAAACTCTAACAGCTGCATATATGGCATCTCAATTAGAACGACTTTATAAAAAATATGCCTCGGGACATATCTGTTCAGAGGAATTTAACGAGCTTCGGGACATGATCGAAGGCATCTCCAACGAATGTCTGTGGAATGTTATGCTTTCCAACAGTGGAGAAGATGTATATGAGCCGATGGCATCCGAAATGAAGGAAATGATCCGAGCCAGATTATGGCGGAGATTACTGCGGACACGTCTGAAGTCCTGCATGCGCTATGTTGCGGCGGCGGCGGTCGTGGTGGTGCTGATAGCGGGTAGTATAGCCCTCGGCATTAATTCGCGCACGGTACCCTCGCAGGAGTTCACGGCATCCATTCCGGCGGGAAGCCGAACGAACCTCACACTTCCCGACCGATCCAAAGTTCAGTTGAATTCGGCATCGGAACTGGATTTTGAATGGGACACGGATGGAGAGCGGACCGTGCGGCTGAATGGTGAGGCATATTTCGATGTCGCAAAGGACAGAGAACACACATTCAGGGTGTTTGTCTCCGACATCGAGGTGGAAGTACACGGCACGTCATTCAATGTGAATGCATACGATGACAATAATATAACGGTGTCGCTTGTCAGCGGCAAGGTAAGCCTTGGAGGAGGGGGACTAAAGGGTCGCAAATATTTCATGGAGCCGGGCGAAAAAGCGGTTTATAGCCGCGCTGAAGGCTCTGTCAGAATCAGCAAGGCAGATATGAATATCGATACCGGATGGACCCGGGGAGATCTTGTTTTCAAGAGCAAGCGGCTTAGCGAAGTCATAGCCATGATTGAGTGCCGTTACGGAGTCGAGATCGATGTTAAGTGTGACTCGCTGACCAACGATATGCTCACCGGAAAATTCAGTAACGAGGATGTTGACGATGTCCTGGCATCCCTGAGCGATATGTACAAATTCCGATACAGAATCAAGAAAAATCGCATAACCATTTATTAACAATCATGAAATCAGACACAAGACAAATGGGAGAGTCGCCCACCGGCGTCAGCTGGAAACATCGGCTTGTCCGGCTTGTCACGGCGTTGCTTCTGTTCGGCGCACTTGTCATTCCAATCGAAGCAAGGGCACAGTCGGAGCGAGTTTCGGTGACGGGTAAAAATCTATCACAGGTATTTAAGGAAATAGAGAAACAGACGCACTATACCTTCGTGTACCGTGACAATATCAATGCCAATGCGGCAGTCAGAGTAAACAAGAAGAATCGGCCTGTGTCGGAAATCCTCAGGGAGGTACTTTCCCCGATGGGACTGACTTATTCACTGAACAACCGCACCATCACCATAGTCAAATCAGAGAAGCCTGCAAAAAACGTTGACAAGAAAGACGATTTGACAATTGCGGGTCAGGTTCAGGACTCGGAGGGGGAACCCTTGATCGGCGCCACGATCATGGTCAAAGGAACCAATGTCGGGATAGCGACGGATATAGAGGGCAACTATACCCTTGACAATGTACCGGCGGACGGGACTCTGACCGTATCATACATAGGCTACGCACCGCGCAATATCAAGGTTTCGGATGCGGTGGCGCAGAAGCGAATAGTGCTGCAATCGCTTGACAGTACGCTTGACGAGGTAGTGGTGGTAGGTTACGGCGCCACCTCGCGCAAGAACCTTACCACCTCTATCGCCACGGTCAAGGCCGACAAGGTGTCCAAATCGTCAAGCCCTACGGTACAGGGACTTCTGTTGGGTCATGCCGCCGGCGTACAGTCCAATGTTCAAAGTACTCAGCCGGGCGGCGCCATCAATATCTCCATCCGTGGCGGCGGGGACCCGTTGTACGTTGTGGATGGTGTGGTCATGCCCACGGCATCGCTTGAGACAAGCAATGCCGAGCTCAACCTACCGGCCAATGTCCAGCGTGGAGGGCTGGTGGGCCTAAACCCTTCCGATATTGAGTCCGTGGAGGTCCTGAAGGACGCGTCCGCGGCAATCTACGGTATCGGCGCGGCCAACGGCGTAGTGCTCATCACCACCAAGAAGGGTGCTGAAGGCCGACCCACCATCACCTATGATTACAGCCACTCCTTTCAGAAGCGGTATAATTATGGTGTGAACCGACTGAACAGCCAAGAATACATGAATTTCGTGAACGTGTTCAGCAAGGAGATGTACCTGTACAACAACAACCAGTATCCTTACGGCAACATCGCCTACGACGGCGGCTGGACACCTCAGTTCACGCAGGACGAGATCGACAACGCCACCACCACCGACTGGGTGGGCAAGGTGCTGCGCACAGGTAATGTCAACGCCCATAACTTCTCGGTCACCGGTGGTTACAAGATGATAAAGTACTACCTCGGTTTCAACTACTACGACGAGCAAGGTATCGTAAGGAACTCGGGCATGCGCCGATATACATTCCGGAGCAATATCACCGCGCAGCTTTTTCCCTTCCTGAAGCTTTCGGCGATAGTCAACCTGAACGACAACAGCTACAACAACGCCCTTGTGGGCGCCGACACCGCCAACAAAGGTATCAACGCGGCCGGCTCGCTCACTACGGCATTCATTTTTCCTCCGAACTGGCCCGTCAAGGACGAGCGTGGTGAATATACGGTGATGGGAATGATTCCCAACCCGGTTGCCACCATGGCGATAACCGACAAATCGCGTCAGAACGGCTTCTACGCGAATGCGGCCCTTGACATCGACATTCTCAAGGATATGCTTGCCGTACGTCTGGTGTACGGTGTCAACAAGGACAATACCCGTCGTTCATCATATATTCCATCGGATGTGTTTTTCTCGATGGTCAAGCAGTCGCGCGGCTCTCTTAGCTATGCGCAGCGTCAGTATGAGACGATGGAGGGCATGATCACCTTCAACAAGCGTTGGGGCGATTGGGTTGACCTGAACGCCGTTGTCGGCATGGGTCGTTACGTTGAGAAAACCAACAGCCTGACTGAGAACTATGTGAACGCCAAGGATATCATCAACGACGCCAAC
The DNA here is from genome assembly GCA_002361235.1 of Porphyromonadaceae bacterium UBA3318. GTDB lineage: Bacteria > Bacteroidota > Bacteroidia > Bacteroidales > Muribaculaceae > Lepagella. The sequence goes on from DESI01000026.1 coordinate 4,262, forward strand.
CTGGGGTCGGCCGACGGACCTTTTAATCCCGCATCGGATAAGGCTATGAACGAGAAGCGCTCGCAGTTCGCGCGTGCCAACGTGTCGCTGCTGGACCGCTACATTCTGGCTCTGACTCTGCGTCGTGACGGTACGGATAAGTTCTTCAAGGGTAAGAAATATGCATGGTTCCCCTCCGTGTCGCTGGCATGGAAACTTTCCAGCGAGCCCTGGCTCCGCGATGTGAAATGGCTGAACCTTCTGAAGCTCCGCGCCAGTTATGGCAAGACCGGTAACGACAACCTCGGTTCGACGCTCTACGCCACCATCGGTGTGAGCCGCGAGGACGTGAAGTTCAACGACGGCACCACTTCCTATGTGCCTTACCTGATCCGCAGCGGTTACTATCCCCACATCACATGGGAGAAGACCGAGATGAAGAACATCGGACTCGACTTCTACGTGCTGAACAACCGCCTGTGGGGTAGTGTCGATGTGTTCCGCAACGATGTGACCGATTTGTTGGGATGGGTTCCCGCCTCGATGCTGAGCATCTTCAACACCGCCCCGGTGAACGGCGGACATTTCAAGCGCACCGGTGTGGAGGTCACTCTGAATTCAGTGAACATCAAATTGCCTAACTTCACATGGACCACCAGCCTGTCGCTGTCCCATCTGAGGCAGAATTGGGTGGAGCACATGCCTAACACGGATTTCAAGCCTTATCAGAAACGCAAGAACGAGCCTATCAGTGCGATGTATTACTACGACACCGACGGCCTGATCAACATGGACCGCAGCAACATGCCCAAGTCGCAGACCACACTTTCCGAAGAGGCTCAGAAACCCGGTTTCCCCATCATCGTCGACAAGAACAAGGATGGAAAGATCGACGAGAGCGATATCTACATGAAGGATATGCTTCCTAAGGTGTATTACGGTTTCGGCAACTCCTTCGTATGGAAGAACTGGGATCTGGACATCTACATGTACGGACAGCTTGGCGTGGAGAAAAACAACGTCGCGATGGCGGTTGACAGCTCGCCGGGCGATATGATCAACACGCTCGCCTCCAACAAGAACGACCAGATCTACCGAACATGGAACTCTCAGACCAACCCCAACGGCGACCTTCCCGGCATAGCCAACAGGAATGTCACGCTGCCCGGCAACGTCGGATACAAGGTGATGTTCGAGGAGGCAAGCTTCCTGCGCGTGCGCAACATCACGCTGGGATATACCTTCGACGCCCTGAAATGGAAGTTCCTGCACGGCTACGTGAAGAACATCCGTCTCTACGCCGACATCATGAATCCGTTCACCATCACGAGATATTCCGACAACGACCCTGAGGTGCCCACCAACTTCGGCAATCTTACGAACGCCCACTATCCTCAGTTGCGGGCCTACACCATCGGTGTAAAAATCACATTCTAATTCCGGAACAACATGAAAAAGAGAATATATATGCCCATTTTGGCGTCGGTCGCGTTGCTGCTGGGCGGCTGCGAGAACAATTTTGACGCCAAGATCTATGGAAGCCTGCAGGAGGGGGAGTTCCCCAACACCGCCGAAGATTATGTTTCATACATGATGACCTGTTACGTGCCGTTCGCCGGTAATTTCGCTTACTCCTTCAACGAGACGGGACAGTACAGTTTCTATATCGGCGCCGGAGGCGACGTGCGCTTCTTCGACAGCACGTCGGACATCATGGCCCCCACGGCTACCAAGGCCGGTGGCGAATGGCTGCATCTCACGCAGGCCAACTTCAATCAGTGCCGCTACTATTACCGCGGATGGCCCAACGACCAGGAGAGCCCCAACCACTTCCCGCAGACGGCCGAGGTGACGCGATTCACCGAGATTATCCATACTCTTGAGGTGGCTCCGGAGAATGTTCTTCCGGCCAAGACCCGCGACGGTCTTCTCGGCGAGGCCCGTCTGTGCCGCGGCATGATGATGTATTATCTGATGCACATGTACGGACCGGTGCCCGTGATTGTGGATTACGAGAAGGTGTTCGACGACGAGGCACAGCGCACCACGGTGCGTCCCACGCTCGATCAGATGTGTACGTATATTTACGACGACCTGCTCTTCGCGGCACAAAACGCCCCCGAGACGCAGACGGAGCGCGGACGCTACACCCGTGACTACGGACGTTTCTGCCTGATGCGCCACTGCCTCAACGAGGGCGGCCACATGGCGGGGTATTATAAGAAAGGTCTCGAGATGTTCAGCGAGCTGAAAGGCAAGTACTCGCTTTTCACCCAGGGCGACAATCCTTACAAGGAACTGTTCAAGGTCGCCAACGAGTGGAACAGCGAAATCATCATGGCCGTCAGCTGCGACGCGGGCGCCAATGGTAACGAGAAGCACGGCAACATCAACATGTACTCGCGTCTGGTAGTGCCGTCGGAGGCTTCGGCCTATGATCCGGACGGCAATCCCACGGCGCTCTGGCCCCAGGGCGGCGGTTATAACGCCTTCTACAACGTAGCCAAGGATTTCTATGACAGCTTCGAGGCTAACGACAAGCGCAAGGAGTGTATCGTCACCGATTACTGGACCACCGACGGCAAGCATATCACCGGCGCCGACCTCGGCACACGCTGGGACGGCTACATCAGCCTGAAATATCCCATCGAGACCGAGTCGTCCTACCAGGGTTCCGACATGACCATAGCCCGTTGGTCCGACGCGCTGCTGCAGTTCGCCGAGCTTACCGTCCGTGAGAGCGGCAACGTCACCACAGAGGCAATCGACGCCGTCAACCAGGTGCGCCGGCGTGCCGGACTCGGCGACCTGACCGCGGCGCAGACATCGGGCAAGGAAGCTTTCCTCGACGCCATTCTGACCGAGCGAGGCCACGAACTCTATTACGAGGGCTGCCGCAAGATCGACCTGATCCGCCACAACAAGTATGCGCGCAAGGTCTACGAGGTCAAGAAGACCATTCCGACGCATCAGTATATGCCGTTGCCGGACTACGCAGTGCGCGCGTGCGAGGAGAACGGCGTGGTGCTGGAGCAGACTTTCCAGCGTGACGGATGGAACGAGGACCGCAGCAGCGTCGAAGGCGGCATTTGATTTTCGTTGCCGCTATTCGCGAATACAAACACAGAAACAAAGAGCTACCTAAAATGAAAACATTAAAAAATATAATTCTCGGGTTGATGGTCACGACGATGTTCAGCGCCTGTTCCGATAACGGGGGCGACTGGTCGCCGGTCAAGCATCCCGAGTGCAAGGAGGGTGGTTACCTGTTCGCCCACATGACGAATGAGAACTACGGATCGTTGTTCTACAGCGTGTCGCGCGACGGTTATCATTGGGAAACACTGAACAACGGCAACTCCGTGCTGCCCGCCTATGCCGGACACCCGGATATCATGAAGGGCCGCGATGCCTACTATATGATTGGAGTGAAGCGCGGCACCGGCATTCCCATGCTGTGGCGTTCCGAGGATCTGGTGAGCTGGAAAGGAACGAAGCTTTCCAAGAGCATCTTCAATAAGATCAAACCTCTTTATGGATATGAGAACGAAGAGGACTGGTTCGGAGCGCCCAAACTGTTCTATGATAAGGATCAGGACAACTATATCATTACCTGGCACGCCGGCAACATGGGCAACGGCGAGACGCGCGAGGAATGGGCGTCGAAACGTACGTTCTATATCGAGACTAAGGATTTCAAGACTTTTACCGCCCCGAAGTTCCTCTTCAAGTTCACAGGCTACGACGAGAACCTTGCGACCATCGACGTGATTATACGTAAGATCGACGGCGTCTATTATGCCATCCTCAAGGATGAGCGATGGGATGACGAGTATCCGGAGACCGCGAAGACGGTGCGGATCGCCCGCTCCACGGGTGGAGCACTCGGTCCGTACGAGAACCCGGGTCCGGCGCTGACTCCTCCGCTGCGCGAGGCTCCCACACTGGTGATGAGCGCCGATGATGCGAAGTTCTGGATCTATTGCGAACGCTATCCCTACTACTACGAGCTTTACACCTCCAATTCAATCGAAAGCACTGACTGGGCTATGGAGCCGTTTGAAGGCCCCAAGGCACGCCATGGATGCGTGGTGCGCGTTTCGGAAGCGGAATATCAGGCCATTACCTCCACTTATAAAAACTAAACAGATATGAAACGCATATATAAATTAGTCACGATTTTCCTGGCTTTGGGCACGATGTGCTCATGTCAGAAAAGTATCGACAAGGTGGATGTCTGGCCTGAGTGGCCTGCTCCGGCCAATGTCGCGATAAATGGTGCGAGTCTTGATCAGATGTTCTACGAGACATACAAGGGAATCGAAATGGATCTGACGCAGGGGCAGACAGTGACTTTCTCCGGCCTCAGCAAGCTCCGCACGGTGCTGCAGTCGCATTACTGGGAAGTGCTGTCTGAGACGGAGGCCAAGTTCCTCGGCTTTGACGGGACATACGACATAATCTGGGACAACGAGAGTTCCTGTCTCTTCACGGAGCCGCTGGAGAAGGCGTTCCCCGATGAGTTGTTCCTCTGCGGCACCGGCTGGGGCCATCAGGGCGCCTATAAGATCACCACTCACGGATGGAGCTGGGAACGGCCCACCGACATGATGAGCCTGCGCCGTGTCTCGCCCGGTGTCTTCGAAGGATCGGTGTATCTTGCCTCGGGATTCACGTTCAAGTTCTGCAAGGATCATATGATGGGAATGCGCGAGTATGAGATCCAGTCCGTTGACCTCTCGATTCTCCAGCCGGAGATTATCGGCGGTAACAATTATGGCGACTTCATCCCCGGGTCGGGTTTCCAACCGGGTGTGTTCAACCTTACAGTGGATCTTAACGACAATACGCTGGAGGTAGGTACTAACATGATTATAGAGCCGGAGACATTCTATGTCAACGGCGAGGCGATGACTTCCAACGGATCGTACCAGTATTATTCCATCCGCTTGCAGAAGGGCGACGAGGTTACCTTCGGCAATTTCGGAGGTATCGAGAGTGCGCTGCAGCCTGACTTCTGGGAAATCGTGGATGATATGGGAGGCAAGGCTATATTCAAGGGCGAGACAGGCATCTATGACATTTACCTTGACCCGAATTACATGGTGGTCTATACGATGTGTACTGTGATGAGCGTGCAGAAAGGCAATGCCGCATGGGTTGCCGGCGTCAACTGGGGACATCCCGGAAGTGCGCCTCGTATCACTGCTACCGGATGGGATCTTTCTGCACCCAACAACTGCATGCAGATGCGCAAGGTGGAAAAGGGCGTGTTCGAAGTCACCCTTTATCTCCCGGCCGATTTCTGCATCAAGTTCTTCAAGGCGCGCGATTGGAACGAAGAGGCATCCACCACGGTTGTCACCCCGCTGCCCGAAAGCATGTTTGCCGCCGGAGTATATAATGATCCGGTGACGGGACCGCGTGCCACCGGCGACCTTGTGGCCGGTCCGGATTTCAAGGCAGGAACCTATACCGTACGTGTTGATTACAATCGTAATATAGTCTACGCCGTGGGGCACTACACGCCCAAGGAGTGACCGGACGGGTACTGTCAATATGATATGAATTACGAGAGTTGATATTGTCGTTTCGCCGGGGCGTCGGCCCAGCGGTGTCCCGGCGGGATGACATCATAAAAACCGCTTTCTTAGAAGGCATAAAAACAAAAAATCAAAAAACAATGAAAACTCCATTACGAACGATTCTGTTGCTACTGGCAGTCGTTACACTGTTCGGTCTGCATGCCGAAGTGTACAAGAACCTGACATTCACATTGTCGGATGAGACAGTCGTGGCAATTCCCCTGTCGAAGACCGTCAAGGGTGAAATCCAAGGTGAAAATGTCATCTTCAACGCTGGCACAAACTCCTATACGGTTGAAGCCGCAAAAATCAAGGGAGTACGTTTTCGCAATGATTTATCAAGCGTTGTGAATAGTTTTGAGAGCAAGAACAAGCCCGTTGTTGCCGGAAGAACAGTGTATTTTAATAATCTTCCTGCCGGCAGCCACATCGCGGTTTACACCGTTGATGGCCGTATTGTCAGAACGCTCGACGCATCCGGTGACGCAGTCCTGAGCCTGGAGGATTTCCAGGCCGGTATCTACATCGTTAATGTGAATAAGACAACAATTAAAATTTCACTGAAATGACTAAGAAACACACATTGATATTAGGGGCAGCCGTAGCAGGCGCCCTGACGGTGTTCGCTACCGTTCCGCAGCTGAAAATCACCGTCGGAGATAAAACCGTCACTCTGTATCCCGGAGAGACGATGAATTTCGATGCCACAGCCGATGTGACGGAGGGTGTCAACAAGGTGGCCGTCAATGGTAACGCATTGGATTTGGGAACGTCCACAGAGGCAGAGTACCGCCATTCCGACGCAGCCCCGAGAGTAAACGGTGTGGAGCTGAAGAATGAGCAGGATTCACAAAATTACGGTGCGGCAGTGACGCTTACCAATGGGGAGAAGGTATATTTCGACGGCATCGGCCGTGCCGGTGAAGTCTTGAACAAGAACCTGCGCAACTTCTTCACGCCTTCCGCTGACGGGGAGTACGCTGTATTCAACGGCTATACCGGCAACTATGGTTTGGTCTTCGATAGTGAGAATCTGGTCGGTAGCATATCCAAATATCATGCCCCTACAGGTATTTCTATCAACGGACAGGCTGTCGGACCATTTTGGGGATATGAATTCCAGTACGACGGTGTGGTTGTAGAATTAACCAATGGGCAGACAGTGACTTTCCAGGGTGTGCCGGACCTTACAAGTGCATTGCAGTCTCATTTCTGGGACGTTACTTCCAACACGGAGGCCACGTTCAAGGGCAAAGATGGTTCCTACGACCTGATATGGGACAATGGACAAGGATTGCTCTTCACAGAGCTCCACGGATGGGTTGCATATCCCGACATGCTATATGTAGGCGGTAAAAACTGGGGCCATCCCGGAGCCGGTTATGTCACTGCACCTGAATGGCATAATCTTGAAATGAAAGGTATGATGAACCTTAACAACGTTGAGGGTGACAAATGGCAGTGCGCCATGTATCTGGCCAACGGCTTCACTTTCAAGTTCGGATGCAATCACCTGATGGATGCGAACCAGTATAGTGGCAAGGACGGCATCACGTCTACGACCCCCGAGATTTTGGGAGTAGATGCTACATGGGGCGATTTCATTCCCGGCACCAACTTCACTCCCGGAGTATATATGATTACTGTCGACCTGAGTGCGTTGACTATAGCGGCCGAGAAACTGGAAGTTCCGGAGAAACCGCGTCCAAGTTATTTCGTCAACGAAGTAGGAATGGCCGACGAGGGTGCGGTCTATCATACCATCATTGATAATCTTGCGAAAGATCAGATCGTGACGTTCAGGAATTTCCGCAATCTGGCACAAGTTCTGCAGCCCGATTTCTGGGAGGTGATTGATGACAACAGCGCCAAGTTCACCGGCCCCACGGGCAAATACGATATGTATTACGATACTATATACGGAGTAATCTATACTATATCGTACGATATGAATGCAACAGACGGCACAGCAGTATGGCTTAATGGCAATTGCTGGGGTCATCCTGGCGCTGCTCCTGTAGTTACATCCACTGGATGGGACTTCTCATATAACACATGCCTTCAGATGAAGAAAGTGGAGGATGGTGTTTATGAAACGACTGTTTATTTCCCCGCCAATTTCTGCGCCAAGTTCTACAAGGCTCGCGACTGGAATCAGCAGGCATCTACCGATATACTGACTCCGCAGCCGTCGAACATGTTCACCAAGAATGAGTATGGAGACTTTTTGCCCGGTTCGGAATTCAAGGCCGGTACCTACACCATACGTGTTGACTACAACCGCAATATCGTATATGCCGTGGGATATTACACCCCTGCGGAGTAAAGCGTAGATAACTCAGATAATTGAATAGGTAAGTATAGAATGTCGGCCGGGAATTCAGGGCAATGACCGGCCGACTTCTTTTCATCCATTCGGGCAACCGGATTGGATGACAGGACAGCGAATCGCAACGAATGAAAAATTCACACTAAAATGACAAAGACAGGATTAGGAATATTATTGGCGTTGCCCATGCTCGCCACGTCGGCATACGCATACCGGACGGCGTCGCCCAACGGCGCGGTGGTTGCCTCGTTTAATTTGGAGAACGGAGTGCCCACGTATTCCGTCGATTATAAGGGAAGCAAGGTTATTCTCCCGTCCCGGATGGGTTTTCAGCTTGCGGCAACCGACGACCTTACGGATGGGTTCAGCGTGATAGGCGTGGATTCCTGTTCGTTCAGCGAGACGTGGCATCCGGTGTGGGGAGAAAACAGTGACATTTGCAACAATTACAATGAATTCGTGGCAAAGCTCCGTCAGGATAAAACCGGACGGAGGATGGACGTCCGTTTCCGCGTGTACGACGACGGGGTGGGGTTCCGATACGAGTTTCCGCAGGAAGAGCCGTTCAATTTCTTCATATTGAAGGATGAACGCACGGAGTTCGCCATGCCCGGCGACCTGACGGCCTGGTGGATACCGGGCGACTACGACACACAGGAATATGAATATAATGAAAGCCGCCTGTCTCAAATCAGGGAGATCTACCCCAAGGCCGTGGCAGTGAATCTTAATCAGAAGCATCCCTTCTCGCCCACGGGGGTACAGACATCCCTGCAGATGAAGACGGACGACGGCATCTATATAAATCTGCACGAAGCCGCATTGGTCAACTATTCGTGCATGCACCTTAATCTCGACGACAATAACTTTGTGTTCACGTCATGGCTCACGCCCGATGCCGACGGGAACAAAGGATATCTGCAGACACCATGCAAGTCCCCGTGGCGCACCGTGATGGTCAGCGACGATGCCCGCGACATGCTGGCCTCAAATCTTATCCTTAATCTTAACGAACCATGCAAGTACGCCGACACATCGTGGATACAACCGGTGAAGTATGTGGGCGTATGGTGGGAAATGATAGGTCACGGCAAGCCGTGGGCCTATACGTTCGACGTCCCGTCGGTGGACCTGGACCGTACCGACTACACTAAGGTAAAACCCAACGGACTGCATCCCGCCAACAATGCGAATGTGATGCGGTACATCGACTTCGCAGCCGAACATGGCTTCGACCAGGTGCTGGTGGAGGGCTGGAACATCGGCTGGGAGGACTGCACCGGCGTAAAGAAGGACTATATGTTCGATTTCGTGACTCCCTATCCCGATTTCGATATCGCAATGCTCAGCGATTACGCCCGGTCCAAGGGTGTGCGCCTGATGATGCATCACGAGACGTCCTCCTCGGTGCGCAATTACGAGCGGCACATGCAGGCCGCTTACGATCTTATGGACAAATATGGCTACAATGCCGTGAAGAGCGGATATGTGGCCAACATCATACCCGCCGGGGAACATCATTTCGGACAGTGGATGAACAACCACTATCTGTATGCCGTGACTGAAGCAGCCAAACATAAGATTATGGTCAATGCCCATGAGGCGGTACGACCCACCGGCCTGTGCCGCACCTATCCCAATATGATAGGCAACGAGAGTGCGCGTGGCACGGAATTCGAGGCCTTTGGCGGCAACACGCCTACGCATACCTGCGTGCTCCCCTTCACCCGGCTGCAGGGCGGCCCGATGGATTACACGCCGGGCATCTTCGAGAACGACCTTAGCAAGAACAATCCAAACAACCATAGCCACGTCAACACCACCATCTGCCGTCAGCTGGCGCTTTATGTCACCATGTACAGCCCCTTGCAGATGGCGGCTGACGTCCCCGAGGTCTACGACCGATACATGGATGCGTTTCAGTTCATAAAGGATGTGGCGGTTGACTGGGACAAGAGCATATATCTCGAGGCTGAACCAGCGCGTTACATCACGGCGGCCCGCAAGGCCAAGGGCAAGGATGAATGGTACGTGGGTGGAATCACCGGTTATGAGGGGAGAAAAACCGATGTCAAACTCGATTTCCTTGATCCGGGCCGCACTTATGAGGCAACGATTTACGCCGATGCCCCGGACGCGCACTATCTCACCAATCCGCAGGCATACCGAATCACCAGAAGGAAGGTGAATTCCAAGACATCGCTTAAGATGTCGATAGCGCCCGGAGGAGGGTTTGCAATCTCCATCAAACCTGTGAAATAACTTGAATTTTAATTGTTTGTAGCATTTGTAGCATATGAAACTGAAATTAATGGTGGCCATGGCGCCGCTGGCCGTTATGACATTATGCGGATTCACCGGTCCGGGGAAGTCCGCCGGTTTTCTCACAGAGCCATTGGACGACAGCCTGTGGCAGAAATCAGAATGGATTTCTGCTCCGGACGCCGCCGTGGTTACGGACCGCATAGAGGGCATCCATGAACGCGCCGCGGATGGCGCGAGCTGGTTTCTTTCCGATGTCAGGAACACGCGGAAAGTGGTGTCGGCCAAATGGATGACATCGGGACTCGGCGTGTATCATCTGTTCGTGAACGGAGTGCCCGTCGGTACCGAAGCCTTGAAGCCGGGCTTTACGCATTGGCAGAAAACGAAACGATCGTTCACATACGACCTGACAGTCGTGCTGGACAAGGCAGCCGGAGCGGAGAATCACCTCGCCGCGCAGGTCACTCCCGGGTGGTGGGCCGACAAGATAGTTTCGCCCGCCGGCGCGGTGGGAATGCGGGGCAAGAAGCCGGCGTTCCGCGGAGTGCTTGAACTTGTCTACGACGACGGCACGAAGGAATACTTCGGCACCGGCACCTCGGGCTGGAAGACCGGGGTAGGGGGCCCGGTGAGACATGCCGCCATCTTTGACGGCGAGGATTACGATGCCCGAGTGCCGATGCCAACGAATGTGACGGCCCTCGGCACACCTGAAATCAACACCGAATTCCAAGGCGTGATTCTCCCCACGGATGGCGCCGAGGTTTATTATCGCCGAGACCTTGTCATGCAGCCGAAGGAGGCATACGTGTGGAAAGGTATCGCCGGTGCCGATTCCCTGCATCACGGGTCGGTGAAGGTGCTACGCCGCTATGCGCCGGGCAAGAAGATGAAGCTGCGCAAGGGAGAGACGTTAGTGGTGGATTTCGGTCAGAATGCCGCTGCCGTGCCGTTGTTCGACTTCAAGGCCTCGAAGGGAGTGACGCTGGAGTGCCTTCCCGGCGAGATACTGAACGATGGCAACGGCGCACTGTCCCGAGGCATGGACGGTCCCGAAGGAAGCGTGCACAGGTCCAACCTGCGCGAACGCCAACTCGGTATCCGAATGAGATACACCTTCGCCGATTCCAAGCCTGTGGTCTATATGCCGGAATGTACATTCTACGGCTACCGCTACGTGTCGGTCACTGCCGACGGTGATGTGGAGATAAGCGCACTTGAATCGGTGCCCGTTTCATCTATTGCGCAAGGTCATGAAACCGGTAAGATTACCACCGGTCACGAGATGGTGAACCGGCTTATTTCCAACTCATATTGGGGTATGCTGTCGAATTATCTGTCGGTACCCACCGACTGTCCGCAGCGTGATGAGCGGCTCGGCTGGATGGCCGATACGCAGGTGTTCGCCGAGACCGGGACATACTTCGCCAACACGTCGCGCTTCTTCCACAAATGGCTTCGCGACGTGCGCGACACGCAGCGAGCCAGCGGCGCGTATGCCGGCGTGGCCCCCGAGGCACAGTACGGCAGCGACGAGATCATGCGCCTGGGATGGTCCGACGCCGGTATAATCGTGCCCTGGGTGGTATGGAAACAGTTCGATGACAAAAGCATCGTCGACGAGCACTGGGCGTCGATGGAGAAATACATGGACCATATCGCGGCAAACGAATACGACCACTGCCGTCTGGCACCGGAGAACGCCAATTATGAATGGGGCGACTGGCTTAGCTACGAGCCTCTGGAGAGCTTCAGCTTCAAGCACACCGGCATAGACTGCAATGGCAACAGGTATGTGTTGCCTGAGGCGATTGATTACTGGAACTATCTGTGCGCATGCTATTGGGTGATGGATTCGCGTATGATGGCCGACATGGCACGTGCCACGGGTCGCGACGCCGCCAAGTACGAGGAGATGGAACAGCGGGCACGACGTCGCATAGCCGACAATTTCATCGACGAGAACGGCCGGTTCATCACTCCGGTGCTCAACACCATGCAGACTCCGGCTCTGTTCGCTCTGTATAACGGACTTGTGGAGGGTAAGGCCAGGGAGAATATGATTGAGAGGCTGCGCAACAACTTCGCCGAGCACGGCAACACTTTGCAGACCGGCTTCCTCGGGACGTCCATCCTTATGTCTACGCTTACTGACAACGGCATGGCCGATATCGCCTACGAGCTGCTGCTGCAGCATAATCATCCCAGCTGGTTCTATTCCATCGACAACGGCGCAACCACCATGTGGGAGCGATGGAATTCGTATACCAAAGAGAATGGTATGGGGCCGCAGGCCATGAACAGTTTCAATCATTATGCCTACGGCGCGGTGTGCGGCTGGATGTGGAAAACGATGGCCGGTATCAGCGCCGACACGAAGCAACCAGGATTCCGCAACATCGTGATGAAACCGGTGCCGGACCGCCGGATTGGTTTCGTGACCGCCGAATATCCCACGGCTCACGGCGTGGTGAAGAGCGCGTGGAAATATGACGGCGACCTGTGGAATTGGGATTTCACGGTACCTCAGGGTTGTACGGCCGACGTAACGCTTCCCGGTTCTTCGGCGCCTGTTAAATACAAGGCCGGCTCGCATCATGTAGAATTAAAACTTCCTTGACTAATATCATGAAACGACATATCATCTTACTGATTTCGCTCGGTATCGCAGCAGACATGCTGGCGTGGAAACCGGCCGGTGACCGGATGCTCACCACGTGGGGCGAGAACCTGAATCCCGCCGCAGTGCATCAGGAGTATCCGCGGCCGCAGATGAAGCGCGGCGAGTGGCAGAATCTTAACGGCCTGTGGGAGTATGCAATCGCTCCCAGGAACAATGCGGAGCCGAAGAAGTTCGACGGCGAGATCCTGGTGCCGTTTGCGCCGCAGTCGGCGCTTTCGGGAGTGGGACGCGACGTCACCGCCGACGATGCTATCTGGTACCGCCGCTCGTTCCGTGTTCCCCGAGACTGGAAGGGGAAAAGGGTGATGCTGAATTTCGGAGCCGTCGACTGGAAGACGGAGGTATGGGTCAACGGCGTCAAGGCCGGAACGCATACCGGTGGCTACACACCCTTCTCGCTCGACATCACCCCGGCTCTTAATAATGGCGACAACACGCTGACTGTGAAGGCTTGGGATCCGGGACAGACGGTGAAGCATCCCATAGGCAAGCAGCACGATGTGGCCGAGACGATATGGTACACCAATCAGAGCGGCATATGGCAGACGGTATGGCTGGAGCCGGTGTCGGCGGCGCATATCGCAAGACTCAAGCTCACACCGGACATCGACCGGAGAATCCTGACGGTGGAGGCCATCGCCTCCGATGCCCCGGATGCGTTGGTCGAGGCCACGCTGGCCGATGGAAACGGACACAGGATTTCGGCCAAGGGTTACGCCAACATGCCGTTCGAGCTTCCGATGCCCCGGGATGCTGTGCTTTGGTCGCCCGACACCCCGCAGCTTTATCCGTTGGAGGTCAGGTTGCTGTCGAACGGCAAGACGGTCGACAAGGTGGACTCATATACGGCGTTCCGCAAGTTCTCCATAGGTCAGTGCGATAACGGGAACGTGCGGTTGATGCTTAACGACAAACCTCTGTTTCATTTCGGTCCGCTGGATCAGGGATGGTGGCCTGACGGATTATATACGGCCCCTTCCGACGAGGCTCTCCGTTATGATCTTGAGAAGACCAAGGATTTGGGATTCAATATGGTGCGCAAGCATATCAAGGTCGAGCCGGCCAGATGGTACGCGCATTGCGACAGCCTGGGACTGATAGTATGGCAGGACATGCCGAGCATCGACGGGTATCCGCCGGCCGGTGTCTGGGATATGCCGCGATATAAGATAGGCCCGGAAATGGAATATTCCGACTGGGAGAAGCAGAATTATTACAAGGAATGGGCCGAGATAATAGATTTTGTGTACAACTCGCCGTCGGTTGGCGTCTATGTCCCGTTCAACGAGGCATGGGGGCAGTTCGACACGGTCAAAACCGCCGAATGGACAAAGGCTTATGACCCGACAAGGCTTGTCAATCCGGCGAGCGGCGGCAATAATTTCCCCACAGGCGATATCCTTGACTGGCATCATTATCCGGATCCGGCGATGTTTGCGCGTGATCCGGAACGTGCCAATGTGGTGGGCGAGTATGGAGGTCTCGGTCTGGTGGTGCTGGGACACCGCTGGAACAATGGCGATGTTTTTCAATATGCCGGTTTCCCGGATGCAGATGCGCTTTGCGATGAGTACGAGGTGCAGGCGGAGAACCTGCTGAGGCTCGTGCCGCAGGGCATCACTGCCGGAGTCTATACGCAGACCACCGATGTGGAGAACGAAATCAACGGCCTGATGACTTATGACCGCAAGGTGGTGAAATTTGACGAACCGAGGATTCGCCGAATCAACAGGCGCATAGTCAACTGCCTTAACGGTAAATAATGAGATGGATATCATATGAAAGCAATGACGGTTTCTATATTCATGCTGCTGACGGCTACAGTTGCCGGTGCATCCGGCACGGGGACGGTGCATGACTTCATTTTGCGGACCATGCCCCAATCCGTGCGGGTGGCGGAGCGAGACACCCTCGGGCATTTCGCATTGCCAAAGCCATACAGCGTGCCGTGTGTGCAAGGGATATTTCAGGATTTGTTCTACTGGGATACCTATTTCACCAACGCCGGATTGATTGCCGACAACAACCTGGAACAGGCGCGTAACAATATCGAGTGTATAGCGGCGATGATTCGGCGGCTTGGATTCATGCCCAACGCAAGTCGCGTCGACATGGCGCAGCGTTCGCAGCCTCCCTATTTCGCCCCCATGGTGAACGATTATTTCCGAGCCACCGGCGACACGGCCTTCGTAAGGAAGATGATGCCCGTGATTGAGCGCGAGTATCAGTTCTGGATGAATGAACGTGTGGCGCCTAACGGCCTTAACCGGTATGGACATAATGCCGACAAGGGATATATGCTGACATTCTTCCGCGATGTCGCGCCCAGGGTGGGTGTGGATCCTTCGGGACCATATTCCGAGGCTCAGCGGCTTGAGATGAGCGGGCACCTGTTGGCCGAGGCCGAATCGGGATGGGATTTCAACGCCCGTTTTGAACGTCGTTGCATGGACTATAACCCGGTTGATCTGAATTCGTTGCTCTATCTGTACGAGTCCCTGATGGAAGAATATAACCGGATGGATGGCAATACCGTTGCCGCCGGAAAATGGAACGAGCGAGCCGTAAAACGCAAGAATCTCATGAACAAACTCATGCGGGACAAGCAGGGGGTGCTTCGCGACTATGATTACGTGAACCGTCATCTGTCGCCGATATTCAGCGCGGCCTCCTTTATGCCAATGTGGGTGGGGATGGCCGATGAGGCACAGGCCAAGGTGATGGCCGAAAACCTCGGAAGGCTGGAGTCCGCAAACGGACTTTTCCCCTGTGAGCCGGGACCGAGGGATTTGCCTTATCAATGGGATGCCCCTAACGGATGGAGCGCGTGCGCGCTCACGGCGGTGCAGGCGCTCGACCGATATGGATATACGGCTGATGCCGACAGACTTGCCGATAAATACATGCGCTCCATAGAGAAAATTTATGACGAGACCGGCCAGCTTTGGGAGAAATACAATGCTGAGGAAGGGTCGGTAAACGTGACCGACGAATATAAGATGCCGGGCGATTTCATGGGATGGACGGCGGGAGTGTATTCGGCTTTCCTTGACCGGAAGAACAAGGCGGCCACCCGACGTGCGTATGGCGAAAAGGATGTCGAGAAATATAAGCAGATTTGCCGGGAGAACATACAGAAAGTCAAGAATCAGATGTACCGCGAGCCGCGTGGCCGGCTGAAGTATCCCTTCATAGTGCCGGGCAGCGAGTCATATCTTGAAAGTCTGTGGGATTGGGATTCCTGGTTGTCGGATATCGCGTTGCGTCAGATATTGCTTGACAGCGGCAGCGAACAGGAGAAGCAGGTCTGTATGGAGCATGAGAAGGGGTGCATCTCCAACTGGCTGGACTATTGCGGCTCGGAGGGATTTGTTCCGATCACCATTACGCCGAACCACCCTTCGCGGCAGGAGTTGCTGCAGGCCGGCAACATCTATGAACAGAACATTCATAAGCCTTGTCTGGCCCAGCATGTGGCGTTTATCATCAGGAATAACGGCGGCGATGCCGAGTGGATCCGTAACGATTTGCTGAAGTTGTCATTCTTCATAAATCATTACATGCAGTATAAGCGGGATAAGAGTACCGGTCTGATGTTCTGGAACGACGACACCATGATTGGTGTGGACAACGACCCGTCCACATTTTATCGTCCGCGTAACAGTTCCGCCTCAATATTCCTGAATGTGATGATGTACAAGGAATTGCAGGCCATGGCCTATATATGCCGGCAATTGAAGATGGAGGATGCTGCGAAGTCCTACGAGAAGGATGCCGACGAGTTGAAGGCGTGCATCGACCGGCATTGCTGGGATCCGAGGGACGGCTTTTATTACAGCTGCGACCTGAATCTGCTGCCGGTTTCCAAACCGTCGCACTCGGGATTTACATTGCACCAGGGTTCGCCCAGGAATTATGACTGTCTGCTGCAGCGGTT
Organism: Porphyromonadaceae bacterium UBA3318; assembly: GCA_002361235.1. Taxonomy (GTDB): domain Bacteria; phylum Bacteroidota; class Bacteroidia; order Bacteroidales; family Muribaculaceae; genus Lepagella. The sequence goes on from DESI01000026.1 coordinate 21,040, forward strand.
CAGCGTATGGAGCGGATTCCTGCCGATGTGGGCCGGGATGGCAAGCCCCGAGCAGGCCGAGGAAATGGTGACGCGAAACTACAGGAACAAGGATCTGTTCAACTCGCCGTGGGGCGTCTATACCCTGTCGCCCCAGGAAAAGATGTTCAACGTCCGCCCTTCCGGGAATCCGTCGAGCTGGCAAGGCCCGATATGGATATGCGCCAACTGGTTTGTGTGGAGAGGATTGGTGAATTATGGATATCTTGATGATGCCAGGGAGCTGGCGGAGAAGACAGTGGTTCTGTTGGGGCGTGATTTCGAGCGGTTCGGTAATCTGCACGAATATTATGACCCCTTCTCCGGCGAGCCTGTGCTGAATCTTGGATTTACTAACTGGAATCTTTTGGTGCTCAATATGATAGCATGGCTTGACGGTAAGGAGTGCGTCAATGAGTTCTGATTTCTGTGACAATTGCAAATTAATAAGTAGCTGATAAAAATTAATGAACATGAAAACGAAGTTATTTTTTAGATGTTTTCGATCTGGAGCAAAGGAGCTATTACCACATAGTGACTGAGCGACAGGAAGAAAACAGCAGAAAAGAACAAGTTTTCATGTTTCGGTTTCTTCAGCTACATATAATCATTAATTTTTATCAGCTACTTAGAATGGAGAGAGACAATAAATATGGGCGTATGCGCGCGGCAGCGGTTATGATGACACTCCTTGCCGGAGGCGTTTCGATATGGAATGGAGAATCGCAATTCACGGCAAGTGCCGCCGAGTGGAATGTTAGCTCGCCAGACGGTAAGGTCGCGGTGACGGTTGACGATAAGCTGAACATCAAGGTTGCCCGCGACGGTTCGACGGCGTTCGACGGGAAGACCGGCCTGCAGCTGATGTCTGGCAAGGAGATCGACAAGGTCAAGTCGCCGCGTCGCAGTTCGGTGGACAAGTATGTGGAGACCCCGTTCTATAGATGCAAGGGCGTCAACGAGCGGTACAACGCCTTGTCGCTCAAGGCGTCGGATGGCTGGGGCATAGAGTTCCGTGTCTTTGACGACGGCATGGCATGGCGCTGGAGCTATTCCGGCCATAAGCCGCAGGAAATTACGGAGAATGTGGAATATACGTTCCCGATGGACGGGAAGACAACCTTGCCGTATGTGAGGACGGACAACATCAAGGATTTCGAGTCGCAGTTCTTTAATTCCTTCGAGAACTTATACACGGAGGTGCCCCTGTCGCAGACTGACAGCCGCCGGCTGGCGTTCTTGCCGCTGGTGGTTGAGCCGGCGGAGAATCTGAAGGTGCTGCTGACTGAAAGCGATGTCGCGGACTATCCCGGCATGTTCCTGAACCGGGGCGACGGGCTGACCCTTACGGGCGTTTTTGCCAACCGTCCCAAGAAAATGCATCCGGGAGGCTATCTGAACGCACAGATGCTTGTGGATGAACGTGAGGGCTATGCCGCCAGGATTGACGGGCCGCGTTCGCTGCCGTGGCGCGTGGCTGTCGTATCGCCGGACGACGCCGGCTTGGCACAGAGTCAGCTGGGTTATCTGCTGGGAGGGGAGAGCAAAATCTCCGACACGTCGTGGATCAAGCCGGGTAAGGTGGCCTGGGACTGGTGGAACGACTGGAATCTGCAGGGCGCTGACTTCGTCACGGGTGTGAACAATGACACCTACAAGGCTTATATCGATTTTGCCTCACGCAACGGAATAGAGTATGTAATTCTTGACGACGGATGGAGCAGCAAGGAATCCGGCGACCTTTTCACTGTGGTGAAGGAGATTGATTTGCCGGAGCTTGTGGCCTATGGCAAGGAGCGGGGAGTGGGGCTGATTCTCTGGGCCGGTTATCTGCCGTTCGCCAAAGATATGGAGGAGGTTTGCCGCAGATATTCCGAGATGGGCATCAAGGGTTTCAAGGTTGATTTCCTGGACCGCAACGACCAGCTGATGACTGATTTCGAGGAACGTGCCGCCGCCACCGCCGCAAAGTATCATCTTGTGCTGGACCTTCACGGCACGCACATGCCCGGCGGCATGAATCGCCGATGGCCCAATGTCCTGAACATTGAGGGCGTGCATGGCCTGGAGCAGGTGAAGTTCAATAATAATTTCGACTTGGTGCGTTACGACGCCACAATTCCCTTCGTACGTCAGGCAGCCGGTCCGATGGATTACACGCAGGGCGCCATGCATAACTCCATCAGGGGGCGTCAGTACGTCAACATCTCCGAGCCTGTGAGTCAGGGTACGCGCTGCCATCAGCTGGCCCTTTACATGGTGCTGGACTCGCCGCTCAACATGTTGTGCGACTCCCCGTCGAATTATGACCGTGAGCCGGAGTGTACGCGCTTCATCGCCGGTGTTCCTACGACGTGGGACGAGACGAAAGTGTTGCAGGGCGACATGGGCGAATACATAGTGACGGCAAGACGGAAAGGCGACGTTTGGTACGTCGGCGGCCTGAGCGACTGGACGCCGCGCGACATAGAGATGTCGTTTGATTTTCTTTCCGAAGGAACTTATGAGGCGGAGATATTCAGCGACGGAGTGAACGCCCATCGCCTGGCCACCGACTATCGCCGCAGTAGCGAGACGATAAACAACAAGACCAATAAAAACATCCATCTTGCCCCCGGAGGCGGCTTCGCGATGAAACTGGTCAGGAAGTAAGGATTAGCACAGGCATATACGTGAATTGTGCTATAGGAACGTAATGTTGACATGAAGGAAAGTTATCATTTGGCGATAGACTTGGGCGCGACGAGCGGCCGGGCCATATTGGGGCGCTTCGACGGCGCGCGCGTGGAGATGGAGGAAGTGTCGCGGTTCCATTATCCGATGTTGCCCATCGCGGGACATCTTTTCTGGAATCTACCCCAGATATACCAGGAGGCGAAAAGCGCCATCGACACGGTTATTGAAAAACTCGGAACGGAGGGTCTGCGGCTCAGCTCCATCGGCATCGACTCGTGGGGCTGCGACGTGGCGTATTTCAACGCCGACGGAACGCTTGCGGGGTTGCCCTATTGCTATCGCGACACGCATACCGCCGGGGCAGCCGCCGAATTCGGCAAGAAGATGCCTGCCGTCGAGCTGTACCGGCGCACAGGCATACAGTTCATGGATTTCAATACCATCTTCCAGCTGGACAAGATACGCCCTGAAGCGGACAGGATTCTGTGGATTCCAGACGCCTTGGCGTATATGCTGACGGGCAATGCCGTGACGGAGTACACGGTGGCGTCCACGTCGCAGATGCTCAACCTTGCCACAGGTGAGCCGGACAGCGACATTTTGGATATCCTTGGGCTACGGCGCGAACAGTTCGGCCCGATGGTGTGTCCGGGCACTGCCATAGGCTATTACCGGGAGGTGTTGGTGAAGGCTATAGCCGGACACGACACGGCCTCGGCTGTGATTGGCATCCCTTCTCCCGACAGGAATTTCGCCTATCTGAGCTGCGGCACATGGTCGCTCCTCGGCGTGGAGTCGCCGGTGCCCAATTCCGGGGAGAGGGCGTTCCGGTACAATTTCACCAATGAGGGAGGCATAGCCGGCACCACGCGTCTGCTGAAGAATATCTGCGGCTTATGGATCTTCGAGAGGGTGCGCCACGAATTCGGGATGGACAATGAGGATGTCGGCAAGCTGGCCGCGATGTGGAAGGAGTCGGAATGCGACACGATTATAAATCCCGATGACGCGGCGTTTGCCAACCCGGAGTCGATGCGTAAAGCCATAGCGCGTTACTGTGTGGAGCATTGCATCGAGGCCCCGGAGTCCCTTGCCGATTATATCCGCGTGACATACCGTAGCCTCGCTGCGCGTGTGGCCCTGCAGCTGGAGCGGCTGCGTGAGCTGTCGCCCGTGGAAATCACACGACTTCATGTGATTGGGGGTGGCTCGCGCAACGAAAGCCTGATGCAGATGCTGGCCACGGCAACCGGTCTGCCGGTGATCGCCGGCCCGGCGGAAAGCACTGCGTTAGGCAACATCCTGGTACAGATATTGGACGAGGATCTGCAAAACATCAGACAAATCGCAATCAATTCAACTAAAACAATAAAATATAAACCATGAAAGAAGAACAGATCAAGCAGGCATACAATCTGGCCCGCGACCGCTATTCGGCCATCGGTGTCGATACCGAGAAGGTGATTGCACAGATGCAGGACTTCCACCTCTCTATGCACTGCTGGCAGGCAGACGATGTAACCGGTTTCGAGGCTCGCGAAGGGGGACTTACCGGCGGCATACAGGTCAACGGCAACTATCCCGGCAAAGCCCGCAATATCAAGGAACTCCGCGACGACATTCTCTATGCCATGTCGCTCATCCCCGGGAAGCACCGCCTCAATCTCCATGAAATATACGGCGACTTCCAGGGCAAGACCGTCGACCGCGACGAGGTGACCCCCGAATATTTCCATAGCTGGATTCAGTGGGCAAAGGAGCATGACATAAAGCTCGACTTCAACTCCACATCCTTCTCCCACGCCAAGAGCGGAGACCTCAGTCTCTCAAATCCGGACAAATCCATCCGTGATTTCTGGATTGAACATTCGAAGCGCTGTCGCGAAATCTCCAATGTCATAGGCGAAGCACAGCAGGATCCATGCATCATGAACACATGGATACACGACGGCAGCAAGGATATAACCGTGAACCGCTATATGTACCGTGAGCTGCTGAAGGACTCACTCGACCAAGTTTTCGAGCATCGCTACGACTGGATGAAGGATTCGGTAGAGAGCAAGGTGTTCGGCATCGGTCTGGAGAGCTACACCGTCGGCAGCAACGACTTCTACACCGCCTACGCCTCCAGGCGCGACATGATGATAACTCTCGATACCGGTCATTTTCACCCAACCGAGAGTGTCGCCGACAAGGTTTCCGCCATGCTCCTGTTTGTGCCGGAGCTGATGTTGCACGTTTCGCGTCCTATCCGATGGGATTCAGACCATGTCACCATCATGGACGACCCGACAATGGATCTGTTCAGTGAGATAGTACGGGCCGGAGCCTTGAACCGTGTGCATTACGGTCTTGACTACTTCGACGGAACCCTCAACCGTATCGGCGCATACGTCATCGGCAGCCGTGCGGCCCAGAAATGTATGCTCCGCGCCCTCCTCGAACCTCTGACTACTCTGCGCGAGTATGAACTCGCCGACAAGAAGTTCCAGCGGCTCGCCCTTCTTGAAGAGTGTAAGAACCTCCCGTGGAACGCCGTCTATGATATGTTCTGCCTTATGAACAATGTACCTGTGGGTGAATCATTCATCGCGGAGGTAGAGAAATATGAGGCGGATGTAACATCAAAACGCTGATGGAAATAATTATCGGACTACTGATAATCGCAGCCGGAAGTTTCTGCCAGTCCAGTTCTTATGTGCCTATCAAGAAGGTACGCGACTGGAGCTGGGAGAGCTTCTGGCTCGTTCAGGGTGTTTTCGCATGGCTCGTGTTTCCGTTGTCGGGGGCAATGTTAGCTATTCCTTCCGGCCATACCTTAATGGAGGCTTACAGCGAAAATCCGACTGACGCACTCCTTGCGGTTCTTTTCGGTGTGCTATGGGGCGTCGGTGGTCTCACTTTCGGGCTGTCGATGCGCTATCTTGGCGTAGCTCTCGGGCAGTCAATCTCACTCGGCACCTGTGCAGGACTCGGCACCATACTTACGCCCCTGTTTATGGGGAAACCGGGAGAACTCACCGGCCCGGTAATTGTCGGTGTGGTTGTTACATTGATTGGCATTGCCATTATCGGTGTGGCCGGGAGCATGAGGGCAAAAACAGCCGGAGAGACTGTCAAGGAATTCAACTTCGGCAAAGGTATAACCGTTGCACTGATTGCCGGACTTATGAGTGCTTGTTTCAGTATCGGTCTCGGTTTCGGCTCATCGCTTTGTTTTGAGGATACCCCCGAAATCTATCGCACCTTGCCGGCGACTTTCCTTGTGACGCTCGGTGGATTCTTTACGAATGTCGTATATTGCCTCTGGCAGAATGGAAAAAACAAGACATTCGGAGACTACGGCAAGACTTCGCTTTACCTGAACAATATCCTGTTCTGTGCCCTGGCAGGACTGCTGTGGTACAGCCAGTTTTTCGGCTTGGCACTGGGCAAAGGCTTCCTTGCAGGTTCCGCTACACTGCTGACATTCTCGTGGTGCATACTCATGTCGCTTAATGTCACATTCTCCAACGTATGGGGCATAATACTGAAAGAGTGGCAGGGAACAACCGCAAAGACCAAAACTGTCCTTGTCGCAGGCCTTATCGTTTTAATCGTTTCATCATTCCTACCGCAAATAATATGACATCTATATTGGAAAACCGCCCGGCACTGACGGCCGAGGTTGAAAAAGTCGCCGAAACGGCCGGCTATCTATGGCAGAAAGGTTGGGCCGAACGCAACGGCGGCAACATAACCGTCAATATCACGGAGCATGTCGACGACGCGATGAAAACCCTTCCGGCAATAAGTGAGCCGATTGCTATCGGACTGACATTGCCTAACCTCAAAGGATGCTGGTTCTTCTGCAAAGGCACGCAGAAACGTATGCGTGATCTTGCCCGCCGTCCGATGGAGAACGGATCCGTTATCCGTATTACCGATGACTGCGCCCACTATGAGATTGTGGCCGACAACCCTGTAACGCCTACATCAGAACTGCCGTCGCATCTTGCCGTACATAATTACCTAATCGGTAAAGGCTCGACCTATAAGGCTTCGCTCCATACACATCCCATCGAACTGGTGGCTATGAGCCACAATCCGGAGTTTCTCAGAAAGGATGTGCTGACCAGTCTGCTGTGGAGCATGATTCCCGAAACCAAAGCCTTCGCTCCGCGTGGTCTTGGCATCGTTCCATATATGCTTCCCTCGTCCAACGAACTTGCCGACGCCACAATCAGGGCAATCGACGATAACTACGACGTGGTGATGTGGGAAAAGCATGGCGTCTTCGCTGTAGAGGAGGATATTATGTCGGCATTCGATCAGGTTGACGTACTCAATAAGAGTGCCAATATCTATATGTGCGCCCGCTCAATGGGCTTCATTCCCGACGGTATGACTCCGGCCCAGATGCAGGAAATCACCGATGTATTCCACCTCCCTAAATAATTTGCTTATGGTTCATCGTTTCATTCTCAACGAAACATCATTTTTCGGACCGGGAGCCCGAAAAGAATTGCCCGGAGCCATCAGAGGTCTCGGCAAGTCAAAAGTGTTGGTCGTCACTGACAAGGGACTGCTACAATTCGGCGTGGCAAAGATGGTGACGGATGTGCTTGATGAAGCCGGAATCTCTTATAAAATTTTCAGTGAAGTCAAGCCTAATCCCACTGTCAGCAATGTAAAGGCCGGTATCGACGCTTTCAAAAGGGCTCAGGCAGATATACTTGTCGCCATCGGTGGAGGTTCGTCGATTGACACTGCAAAAGCTATCGGCATAGTTATGGCAAATCCCGAATTCAGCGATATAATCTCCCTTGAAGGGTGTGCGCCTACCAAAAACAAAAGCGTACCCATAATTGCATTGCCGACAACAGCAGGAACCGCAGCCGAAACGACCATCAACTATGTAATAATTGACGAAGAAAAGCAGAAGAAGATGGTATGTGTCGATCCTAACGACATCCCCGCCGTTGCCATAATCGACGCAGAACTGATGTATTCACTGCCAAAAGGTCTGACAGCGGCAACAGGAATGGATGCCCTTACCCATTCTATCGAAGGCTATATTACAAAAGGTGCATGGGAACTGTCTGATATGTTCGAGATTGAAGCTATCAGAATGATTAGCCGCTATCTTCCTATGGCTGTTTCAGACCCGAAGAATCCTGAAGGGCGTAACGGAATGGCCGTCGCTCAATATGTGGCAGGCATGGCTTTCTCCAACGTCGGTCTGGGACTGGTTCACGGTATGGCACATCCGTTAGGTGCATTATTCGACATTCCTCATGGTGTCGCAAATGCTGTGCTGTTACCCACTGTCATGGAGTTCAATATGCCGTATTGTACTACCAAATACCGTCACATTGCCGAAGCTATGGGCATTGACACATCATCAATGAACGATGACGAGGCCGCCCAAGCCGCCTGCAATGCCGTAAAACAATTATCGCAAAATGTCGGTATTCCCGCGACACTGACTGAACTGGGTATTACCGAAGAAAACATCCCGGCTTTGACGCAGCAGGCTCTCGAAGACGTTTGCACTCCCGGAAATCCCCGACCTGTAACACACGACGAAGTGGCAAATATCTACCGCTCGTTACTCTGAAATTAGACAATAAGGACAAAATTGGGTGTGCCCTTGAACTGCACCCCAAAAGTTAGACAAAAACTTTTGGGGTGCAGTTCATATTGAAATGACCTCGTCGGCCAGGACTTCAAAGGGGTCAATCTAAAATAATTTTTAGGGGTCAATCAAGACTTGGCAGAGTGTATATCACTGCGAACCCAAGTTAGAAGTGATAACCTCAGGTGTCGTTGACCGTACAACGCTCACTCTTGGTTTTGAGGGACACCAGCCCGACATTGAGGCAATGAAATTGCTTTATGGAAATCCAGAAGACCTTATTGAGGTAAGCGATACCCAAGAAAGTAAGAGAAAAATGGGGGATGGCCTGAAAAATTCACCGGAAAGTGAAGGAGAACACGATTCAGTTCATCAGAAATCCAATAAAGGTTCACTGGAAGATATGCTGACCTCACTATTGAGCTCACCAGAGTTCACCAGAAGTTCATCAGATCAAAAGGTATTAATGTTGCTGAAATCAGACCCAAGATTAACGCTGGATAGGATTGCCGGCTTCCTTAACATGACCAAAAGAGGAGTCCAAAAGATTACAAATCGACTGCAACAAACTGGAACCCTCTCCCGTAAAGGCTCAACCAAAGCCGGCGAGTGGGTTGTGAAAGAAGGAATCTAATCCAAGGAATTTTTAACAATATTCTTATCGATTTAACATCCGAGATGTCGTGTAAATAGCGAAAATTTAGTAATTTTGCTCCCATTCATGTACCACATGGCGGAAGAACATTAAAATCTATAGGAGTAGAAATCGGGAATGGTTGCTGATACCCCTCGGATTAAATGTCTGATAATCACGAGACTTAATTTCGGTTCCACTGTCTCAGTGGGACCACCGATATCAATTTAAAGTCGCTGAATTTCAGCGACTTTTCTTTTGATATACCTCTCATTTGGGGTCCTAAATGCGTCCTAAATGCGTCCGAACGTCGCGATGAGGTTATTTCGGGTGATGTGGTTATATCAGAAGCCATTTATAAGCGGCACAGACATTAATGACTTGTCCATGAACATCCAACTTACGCTCCTCATACGCAGTGACCAAAGTTAATTTGTTACATTTGAGCGATGTTCCGGCTTTCGCTAAAGCAGAAGTTTCCCGATTAAGAGTTTTTTCAGAAGAAATATCATATGAAACCTGCACAAGTTCAACAACTGTTGCCCGATGACAAACTACGAAATCCACTTCATAAGAATCTGTTTTGTGGTAATAGATATCGTAACCTGTTCCATATTTCCTGCATAACTCCAGATATACCAAAGACTCAAGCCGCCATCCAAAATTGTCTTTTGCAAAGGCGTCCTTTCTGGCGTTCATAAGCGATACATCTATGGGGTAGCATTTAGCGTTACGAATCCTCTCGCTACTTTTAGTGGAATATTTGCGTAACTGTTTCAGG
>DESI01000063.1 GCA_002361235.1 Porphyromonadaceae bacterium UBA3318
ACCTTAATTACGACACAGCCTCTGCCCAGCAGAGAATATCGTAGGTGCCGGGAGGTATGGGCAACGCCACGCGATAGTCGGCGGACTCAAGTGCGGCGCCGCTGTCGGCAAACGAATATACCTCCCTGCCCGTAGAGGAATCGAACACCTTGACATCCACGGACCGTACCTGACTCGCAAAGGCGTCGGCATACAGCATGTTGCGGTCGAACACCAGTTGAAGATCGTACGTGTCCTTGCATTCGGCAAAGTCCTCCCTGATGCAGCCTGTAGTCATGGCCGATACGATTGACGATAAGCAGATGATGCCGCAGATACGGGCGCGGATATGAGCAAGGTGTCTTGTTTTCATATTATTATGAATTATGCTGAGAATTTAAGGAACGGAGCCTTATTTACCACTCCCAGGACTGGGTGGGGAGAGTGGCCCACTTCTGGATGTTGACGCGGAACTTGACGGCGTAGCTTACCTTGTCGGTGGGAGGCAGCAGCGGATCGTCGGTGCTGATGATACCCGTGCCGAGTCCGGCTATTTTCTCGATATTGATGGTGTAGATGTGATTGCGGACAATACCGAAGTCGCCGGTCTTCATCTTCTCCCAGTCCCAGTCGGCCATAGCCTTGTTCTTGTTCACGTTGTCCTCGCGGTGCCATCCCCAGTGCTGGATCGGAGCGCTGAAGAACGCCATACCGTCGATATATGCGTGTGCGCCGCCCAAGTTCTGGTACAGCAGACGGTTGGCCTTGTTGATGGACTCCGTGGAATTGATTTCCGTATATGTCTTGGTATCGGAATCGTAATAGAAGAATCCGCTGTTGGCGCCGTTCACCTGCAGCGTGACGAGGTCGCCGCCTACTTTCAGGCCGGTGCGCGCATCTTTCTTGGGATGCTCCACTACGAATGTGTTGGCGCCGGGGGTCAGGTCCTCCTTGCGGACAGGAGTGTAGCCGGTGCCGCTACGCTTCAGAATCACGGTCTGCGTCTCCAGCAGGCGGTCGCGGATGGTCTTGACGCCGGCAATGTCGCCGTCGTTGGCCGCGTAGATCTCAGGCAGACCCTCGGCGTTCTTCTGATATGTATAGAACGACTTGGCTTCGCCGCCGATCTTGTACTGACCCACCAGCACTACCGAAGGAATGGAGGTGAGGGGCAGGTAGTGGTCGGGCATGTCGGCACCGGTGAGGCGCGAGCCTTTCAGGGTGCTCTCTATGACATACTGAGGCTGGCCGATGGTGTTCTTTGCCGTGTTGACCGACTGATAGTATACTGTGTAGGGATACTCGGTTTCGTCAAGAATGTCGTCGGCCACCAGGGGATAATCGTTCTCGTAGTATCCCGGGGTGCGGGCCCAGAACGAGCGGAAATGGTCGGGACGGTTCCAGCCCGGGAACAGGATGGTATTCAGCTGGTCGTAAGGCATGAAGTCGAGTCCGGCGCCGTTGGCCTGGCGGAACGACTTGAGGAAGAAGAATTTTTTCTCGTAGGCGTTTACGCCCCAGTTCATGGGTGTGAACTCGAGTTCGATGTTGTTGGCAGCGGTGAATTTCTTGACGGCGTCTTCGTTGATGCTGAAGTTTACCTTGGCGGCATAACGCTCTACATAGATGTCCACCACCACGTCCTCGATCTGGTCGGCCGGCAGTTTCTCCAGCTCGGTCATGGTCAGGAGCTTATTGGTGTCGAACGGCGTGGCCATGATCAGCTGGTTGTTCAGACCTGTCACTTCGTCGCGGCCGTAGTACACCGAGTTGTTCATGGCGAAATACGTATTGCCGCCCCCTTCGTGGCTGTAGAACGAATTCAGCAGCTCGGCCTGCGCCTGTTCCATGCTCAGACCCTCGTAGAAGTTTTCGGTATGCACCGCGTTGATGATACATATCACATACTGGGGCATTTTCTCGCCCTGCACCAGATTGACGGGCACGTTGGCTTCGTAGAATCCGCGCACCGAGGGCTTTGCGGTCTGCTGGGCGTCGGAGGGGGTGGTCGGATCCACGGCTGCGGTCAATCCCATGGGCACGTGGCTGTGATAGTTCTTGTCCGCGTCGTACAGATAGAAGTCGACGGTGCGGATCTTGTTCTCGGCGTCGGTGCCGTTGGCGTAGTCGGTGTCCGGCGTGTCGCCCATGGCGCGTGTGCCGTCGCCACCACCTGCGTTGACTAAGTTCACCTTGAGGTAACGGGTCTCGGACTTGTCGGCCACGCCCCGGTCGTCGGAGTCGGGCGCATCAGCCGAACAGGACGCAAGAAGCGCCAGCGGCAAACCCGCAAATAGCAGTTTTAGATAATTTCGCATAATCTTGATTGTTTATAATGAAATTTATTATGTCGTTTAACCTTGGAGTCGTGTGTGTAAGTTGAGTTTTTTGTGTAAGTTGAATTTTAAGGATTGGATACTGTCAGGGTAACCGTTGGCTATGGACTGTGAGATTAAGTCCCCTATGTTTTGAGAGTGCAAAATTAGGGTTTTGCCTGCATTAATATTTACATTGGTGAGTAATTCGGATTAGCTTTGCGTAAAAAAGCTGCACAACAGACTGCACATTGAGTTATCAAAACGTAAAACGGATATTATCAATAAGTAAATAATACAGATGGACAGTAAGATACGGCGTCCTATGGAATATGTGCTAAAAACGTGCCGGATATGGTGTGTAATCCAATTTTTTTGTAACTTTGGACATGAAATGGACCGAGAAGGTGAACCCGAGGTCCAACTACATCATGGTTAGATAACCATATACATTAACAATGTTACAGGCCATCCTACGAATATCACTATGCGTGTCATCCACAGTATGCTTGTGGGGTGCAATCCTGTTGATATGCGAAGGTGATGGAACCGACCGTTACGGATGGCTGGCGGGTGTATTGATGTCGTGGGGAGTGGCATGCATGTTGCTGGCATGGCTGGCGCCGAAACTGGGGACGCGCAGATTCCGAAAGGACTCCGGTGGTTCGGATCCTGCCGGTCACGACGGCCCGGCTGCGGACGATGTGGAAATCAAAGGTGAGGATTTCAACAGTCAGTTTGACATCTATAAACGTAATATAGAGGAATGGCTGGATACCGACCGCCCATATCTTAACGCCGATTTCAGCCTGCAGGAAGTGATAAACCGGTTCAAGCTGAACCGCACGTATGCCTCACGGATATTCAACGAAGGTTTCGGACAGAGCTTCATACTTGTGGTGAGGGACTACAGGATAGAATATGCCAAGGAACTGTTGCGTCAGAAACCGGGAATCTCCATATCGGAAGTGGCGCAGCAATGCGGATACTCGACTGTGCAGGCGTTTCACAAAGCATTTGCCTATTGCAACGACGGCATGACCCCCGGCAAATTCGCCCAGAGCATGAAAAATCAGGGACACTAAGGACACGAAGGACATTAAGGACACGAAGAGGCTGTGTCAAAATAG
>DESI01000007.1 GCA_002361235.1 Porphyromonadaceae bacterium UBA3318
CCGCTCCCTCCTTGGCTTGCAAAATCATCTCAAAAAATCCTCTCAATCTTAATTTGATTTAAAAGTAAACACACTCTAATACACTGAATGGACAGATACTATACGATACAGATAGCCGGCTCGTCGCAATACAAGGAGAAGATGAGCCGGTTCCTTTCGTTTGCGTTGCCGGCGTATACGGCCGAGGAATGCAAGGAACTGATCAAGGAATATCAGAACAGATACCACGACGCGCGTCATGTGTGCTGGGCGTATATGCTGGGTCCGGAGCGTAAGGAATGGCAGCTGTCGGACAACGGCGAGCCGTCGGGCACGGCGGGCAAGCCGATATTGGGCCAGATCAACAGCATGGAACTAACGGACGTGCTGGTGTTGGTGGTGCGTTATTTCGGCGGCATCAAGCTGGGGACGTCGGGGCTGATACAGGCCTACCGCGAGGCTGCGCGCGAGGCGTTGGAGGATGCCGGCGTCAAGGAGATGCGGCAGATGGTGAGGCTGCGTCTTGAGGTGCCGTACGCCAAGGCCGAGGGGGTGATGAGGATAGTGAAACAGCCTGATATAAGAATAGTGAATCAGACATTCGACAACCAGTGCGGACTGGAGATAGAATTCCCGCTGGATATGGAAAGTGAACTGCGCGGACGGCTGGGAAGCGCGGACGAGTGCAGGATTCTCGAATAACGGCATATTTGAGAAAAAAGCGTAAAAATCTAAGAAAAAACGCTTTAAATGATTGCCGAATGAAAAAAAATTACGATATTTGCAGTGCGAAAAAAATGAGCACCCCTGAATTGAGGACAAAATACGGTCCAAAGCGGTGTTGTTCAGGCAATTGGGTGTTTGACGGACACTCAATTGTGCGTAAATGTGAGAGTCAAAAGCAGAGAATAGAAATTTCATAACGAAATATAATAACTCATACACAATGACAAAAGCAGATATAGTAACAGAGATCTCGCGCAAGACCGGTCTGGAGAAGGCAGCAGTGCTGACCGTTGTTGAAGAGTTCATGACTACAGTAAAGGAGAGCATGGGCGCCGGCAATAACGTATACCTGAGAGGCTTCGGCAGCTTCGTGGTGAAGACCCGCAAGGAGAAGACCGCACGCAACATCTCGAAGAACACGGCAATCAAGATTCCGGAGCACAAGGTTCCGACCTTCAAGCCCTCGAAGGTGTTCCTGGAGGAGATCCACTAATCGGACAAGTCAGGAGAGATACGGATTCCGGACGGAATCCTGAAAATATTAGTAATACTAAAACCAAACAACGATGCCAAGCGGAAAGAAGAGAAAAGGCCACAAGATGGCTACTCACAAGCGCAAGAAGAGACTGAGAAAGAATCGTCATAAGAAGAAGTAATCAGGTTCCGCAAGGACCTGAGACCCGCAAGGGCTCTTCGCATACGACAATCTTGCGAAATAAAGGACAAACGGGACCCCGCCCCTCGGGATGGGGCTTCGTTTTGTTCTTTTTTATTTAAGCGCGTACCATATTGCGCAATTTAATGTAGAAATGAAAAGCGAATTAGTAGTAGATGTAAGCCGCGAGGAAGTGTCGATAGCGCTTCTCGAGGATTCGCGTCTGGTGTCGCTTCAGAAGGAGAGCCGCAACATAGCGTATGCCGTGGGCGACCTCTATCTGGCCAAGGTCAAGAAGCTGATGCCGGGACTGAACGCCGCATTTGTCGATGTCGGCTACGAAAAGGACGCTTTTCTTCATTATCTTGATTTGGGACCCCAGTTCAACACCTACATACGCTATGTGCGCGAGGCGTTGGACGACAAGCGAAAGGTCCCCAGTGTGTCGAAACTGAAATTCGACCAGGACATTCCGAAACAGGGCACCATACAGGACGTGCTGAAGCCCGGCGACCAGCTGCTGGTGCAGGTGGCCAAGGAGCCGATCTCGACCAAGGGACCCCGACTCACCACCGAAATATCCTTTACGGGACGGTTCATGGTGCTGATGCCGTTCGGCGACAAGATCTCCATATCGCAGAAAATCAAAAGCACGGAGGAGAAGATACGCCTGCGCCAGCTGATAGGCAGCATCAAGCCCAAGGGATTCAGCGTGATAGTGCGCACGTCGGCCGAAAACAAGCGCGTCGCGGAGCTTAACAACGAGATGCGTACGCTGCTCAAGAGCTGGGAGGACTCCATAGCCAAGATGCAGCGGGCCAAGGCCCCGGCGCTCGTGTATCAGGAAGACTCGCGTACGCTGAGCATGATCCGCGACCTGTTCGCACCCACTTTCGAGAATATCCACGTCAACGACAGTGAATCGTACGAGCAGATCCGCAAATATGTGTCGTTGATCGCACCGGA
Source organism: Porphyromonadaceae bacterium UBA3318 (assembly GCA_002361235.1). Lineage (GTDB taxonomy): Bacteria > Bacteroidota > Bacteroidia > Bacteroidales > Muribaculaceae > Lepagella. The sequence continues at coordinate 2,327 of DESI01000007.1, forward strand.
AAAGGATAACATCGTGCAGCTGTATGACAGCGACGAGCCTATCTTCGACCATTACAACATCACCCGTCAGATCAAGAGCAGCTTCGGCAAGACTGTATCGTTCCGCAGCGGGGCATACCTGATCATAGAGCACACGGAGGCACTGCACGTCATAGACGTGAACTCAGGCAACCGCAGCAAGTCGACGCCCGACCAGGAATCGAACGCCCTGGATGTTAACCTTAAGGCAGCCGACGAGATAGCGCGCCAGTTGCGACTGCGCGACATGGGCGGAATCATAGTGGTGGATTTCATCGATATGGCCAAGCAGGAACACCGCCAGGAACTGTACGACCACATGCGCGAGATCATGGCCAACGACCGTGCGCGCCACAACATCCTGCCGCTGTCCAAGTTCGGCCTGATGCAGATCACGCGCCAGCGCGTGCGTCCGGCCCTGGACATAGCCACCGCCGAAACCTGCCCCTCGTGCTTCGGAAAGGGCTATGTGCAGAGCTCGCTGCTGTTCACCGACAAACTCGAGGAGAAGATAGAATACCTCACCGAGCACCTTAAGGTGAAGAAATTCATAATGTACGTTCATCCTTACGTTGAATCGTACATCAAGAAGGGACTGTTCTCGCTCTATTCCAGGTGGCGTCGCCGCTACGGACGCGGAGTGAAGGTGGTGGCCGACGAATCATTGGCTTTCCTGCAGTACAAGGTACTGGACCAGAACAAGGTCGAGATAGACCTGCAGGAAGAAAGCGACATGAATTCGAGCCAGACCAAGAACGGCCAGAAAGTGAACACGCGCAACGACGTGAACACCGCGGAGGAGACCCCGGAAGCCCAGCCTGCCAAGAACAAGGCCAAGAAGAACAAGCAGAAGCAGACTCAGCAGCAGCCTCAGCAGCAGCCTCAGCCCAAGCAGGAACCCAAGCCGAAGGAGGCACCGAAGCCGAAACCCGAGCCGAAACAGAAGCCAAAGCAGGAGACGGACGTTCAGCAGGAGGCAAAGCCTGAGACTGACGGCGAGCCGACACCTCAGCAGGAACAGAAACCCAAGCCGGCGCCCAAGCCGCGCCGGAAACCACAACCCAAAAAAGATAATGAAGAAAAGAAGGCTGTGAAGGAAACGGGACTTATGGTTATAGAACCATCGACCCCCACACAGCAACCGGAGTAAGACAATGGGCGAGCAGATTCAGTCTGCCCGCCCTTTTTTCTAACGGTTAGCTTAGCTATCTTAGCTATTTTAGCTATTGTAAGTTACAATGAAATCCGCCACGACGAAGGTGGAGCCTCCGATGAACAGGATGTCGTCGGGAGCGGCATCGGCAAGTGCAGCTTCGTATGCCTCGCTGACAGTGGGCCATGCGGTGGCGTTGTAGCCCAGTTCCGTAACGCGCTTGTGCAGTTCCCGGTAATCAAGGGCGCGGGGTATCTGCGCCTGTGTCAGATAATATGTCGCGTCGTCGGGGAACAGCGGCAGAATGTGGTCCAGGTCCTTGTCGGCTACGAAACCCATGACGATGCGCAGGCAGGGAGTGCTGCCGCCTTTCCGTGTACGCTCTGACAACAGGCGTTGCAGCTGGGCCGCGTTGCTGCGTATGCCTGCCTCGTTGTGCCCCGTGTCGCAGATGGTGAGTGGCGATTCTGAAATGACTTCCCAGCGGCCCCGCAGTCCGGTCTGAGACATGACGCGGGCAAAACCGTCAAGGATGCTGCAGTCCGAGATCTCCACGCCGCGATTGCGCAGCTCCCGCAAGGCTACCCGTGCCGTGTTGATGTTCTTGTGCTGATAGTCGCCATGCAGCGGGCATACGCCCTCTGACTCGGCGTTGGCTTGCATGTCTGCCTGATTGTATGCTTCGATGAGGGGAGAGCCGGTTTCGGCGGCATGTGTGCGGAACACCTGCTGCACGTCGCCCTCGGCCTCACCGATGACAACCGGTATGCCCGGCTTCATGATTCCGGCTTTCTCTCCGGCGATTTTCGGCAGCGTATCGCCTAAAAATTGAGCGTGGTCCCACGATATGTTGGTGATGACGCTCAGCAGGGGCGTGATGATGTTGGTGGAGTCGAGACGGCCGCCCATCCCGGTCTCGATCACAGCATAGTCCACCTGTTCGTCGGCAAACCATGTGAAGGCCATCATCATGGTCAGTTCGAAAAACGATGGTTTGTCGGGATATTCGTCGGCCATGGCGCGCCACCGGTCGATGAAACGTTCCACCGCCTCCTTGGGAATCATGGCGCCGTTGACGCGCATACGCTCGCGGAAATCCACCAGATGAGGGGAGGTGTAGAGTCCGACCTTATATCCCTGGCTCTGAAGCGTGGATGCGATAAGGTGCGATACCGAACCTTTGCCGTTGGTGCCGGCTATGTGAATCGACGGCCATTTGTCCTGCGGATTGCCGAAATGACGTGCCAGCGCCCAGGAGCGATCCAGTCCGGGCTTGTAGGCGGCCTGTCCTACACGTGAAAACATGGGCAGCTGCCGGAACAGCCAGTCAAGTTTTTCTTCGTAGCTCATATCTGATTAATATAGACCTGTGAATCCTCTTGAGTCAATAATATGGAATTTGAATCAATAATATAGAATCAGACCGAGGATTCCGGCCAGAATTATGATAAGTATCGGGTGTATTTTGATTTTCTTTCCTTTCCAGGGAATGGGGAACCACGCGAGGCAGAATGCCCCGGCACAGATGGCTATGTTGACCCATAGCTGCCAGTCGATGCCGTTGGGATTGAAGTTCGGGGCATTCATCAGCATGATAGCCGCCGAAGCAATCAGCCCGACCACGACAGGACGCAGACCCGAGAACACCGCCTTGACGGCCCCCGATTCCTGATGCCTGCGGATGAAGTGTTCGGCATACAGCACGAGGAAATAGGATGGAAGCGTCACGGCCAGCGTACACAGCACCGACCCGAGTATGCCCCACATAAAGCCGGTCAGCTCCGGATTGACCGTGCCGGGCGCGATATAACCTATGTACGTGGCGGAATTGATGCCGATGGGTCCGGGCGTCATCTGCGATATTGCCACAATGTCGGTGAACATCTGCTCCGAAATCCATCCGGGATTAACCACAGACTGTTCCACCAGCGACAGCATGGCGTAACCGCCGCCGAAGCCGAATATGCCTATCTTGATGTAGGCCCATATCAGTTTCCAGTATATGCTCATGACTTCTTAAGCTGTTTGCGGTGGGGATACCACCAGATGAGGAAGCCGAACAGGCCTCCGAGCACGATGTACAGGATAGGGGAGGAGACCGCGCCGAGGTCAAGCGAAATCATCAGCGCCACGACGCAGGGAATCCACACCGTATTCCATTTCAGTTTGGCGGCTTTGGCCGACGACAGCACCGGCGCGATGATCAGAGCCACCACACACGGGCGTATGCCCATGAAGATGGCCGAGATTACACGGTTGTTCTTGATAGTCTCAGGCGTCAGGAATATGGCGAAGCACAGGATGATGATGAACGACGGCAGTATCGTGCCCAACGCCGCTACGATCGAGCCACGGGTGCGCAGTATCTTGTCGCCCACCGCCACGGCGATGTTGACGGCAAGAATTCCCGTAAGCGACTGGGCCACGGCCAGCAGATCCAGGAATTCGTCACGTTCTATCCAATGGTGTCGGTCCACGATCTCGCGCTCTATGATGGAGATCATGGCCCAGCCTCCCCCGAAGGTGAAGGCGCCGATCTTAAAGAAGGTTATAAAGAGTGTCCAGTACATACAAATTAAAACGGGGATTCCATTACGGAATCCCCATGAATGGTTGTCATTTGTCCATCTTTCGCCAGACGTAGGCAATGTATGCCAGTACGAAAGGAATTACGATGGATACGTAGCTCATGGCCTTCAGCGTATATTCCGAAGACGATGCGTTGCGGATGGTCAGCGAGCTTGCCGGGTCTGCCAGCGAGGGGAGGAAGGGGGTGCTGTTGAATCCGGCGCACCAGAACAGGGCCACGACTGCTAAGAACGTGCCGATGCCGGTGAACCATACCGCGCCGCGGAATTTATTGTCGAAACATCCGCGGAACCAGCCGTAGATCACCAACACCGCGCCCGCTACGAGCGTCAGACCGATCCACCAGTCCTCGATGAAGTTGTGGAAATACTTGTAAGGCACTTCCTGGATGTCGGTGGTCAGGCCGTCTGTCTCGGTGATGGTGTAGCCCGTCGCGAGGCAAACCAACGTGACGAACAGCACGAAGAACACCAGGAAGATGCCGCCGTTGATGAAAGCGGCCCTGCGCAGCTGCGCGTCATAGCGGGTGTCGTCCTTCAGACGGTTTATCATATAGAATGAAGCCTGCATGCGGGCCAGGAAGAACACTGCCACTCCGAGCACGAGGTTGCGGGCGTTGAATATCGCCTCGAAACCGTGAGCATTGCCCCATTGCGAGATTACAGGAGCGCACGTGGTGAGCAGGTTGCCCCGGCGCACCGTGAAGTCGCCGCCGAAGAAGAACATCGAGACGGCCACGCCTAACAGCACGCAGCCGACCAGACCATTGACGAACAGGAAGGCGTCGTAGGTGTTGTGGCCGTAGACATTCCCTTTCTTTTTGCGGTATTCGTAGCTGACGGCCTGAAGCACGAAGCTGAACAGGATCAGGATCCAGAGCCAGTACGCGCCGCCGAAGCATGTGGAGTAGAACAGGGGGAAGCTGGCGAAGAACGCGCCGCCGAACACTACAAGTGTGGTATATGTAAGTTCCCACTTCGAACCCATTCCCTGCAGCAGGACGTCGCGCTGTTCGGGCTTGCGTCCGAAGGTATATATCATGGATTGTCCGCCCTGTACGAACAGGAGGAACACGAGGATGCCGCCGAGTACGGAGATAAGCACCCACCAATAATTCTGAAGATATTCCAGTGTCATAATTGTAGATGTATTAGAGGGTGATTATTTTTGATTGTCGGAAAGAATATTGACTGCGGATTTCTTCCCCACATACTTCACCATGATGCTGACTTCGGCCACGAGCAGCAGGGTGAAGACGGCTGCGAACGCCCAGAACGTGACGACAACCGATGAGGCGGGGATGTCGGAGATAGCCGCTACGGTAGGCAGCAGGTCCTGGATGGTCCAGGGCTGGCGTCCCACTTCGGCCACGCACCATCCGGCCTCCGAGCACAGCCACATGAACGGGGTTGAGATCATAGCCACCCACCAGAACCACTTGGCACGGTCCATCAGGTTCTTGCGGTAGACCAGGAACAGAGCCACTACATAGAACAGCAGGAAGAACGATCCGAGATAGACCATGACGCGGAACATGGTGAACGTAAGTCCTACGGGCGGAATGGCCTCGTCCACGCTCTTGAAGTATGAATAACCGAAGAACTCATAGTTCTTGTCAAGCTCGGCTTTGGCAAGCGCCATGGCCTGCCTGTCGTTGGCCTTGCGGGCGGCGTCGTAGTCGGCCAGGGCCTGACGGGCAGCAAGTCCGCGCGCTATGCGTTCCTGATAGGAAACGGTGTTGACGGTGTCGCCGTTTTCATTGATGGTGTATCCCTTGATGATGTCGGAGATGCCGGGCACGAAGGCGTTCCACGTGTGGGTGGCCAGCACGGAGAGGGCGTGCGGCATGGCGATATGACCCAAGTACTCAGGCTCGTCGTTGTCCCAAGTCTTGTCGGGGTTCACGATGCCGATAAGGGTGAGTCCCTGGCCCTCGGAGCCGTGATACAGACCCTCCATCGCGGCCAGTTTCATGGGCTGATGTTTGGCTACCTGCACCGCGGAGCCGTCGCCCGTGTACATGGTAAGCAGCAGACCGGCCAATCCGACCCAGCCGCCCACCTTGATGGAAAGGATGGCGAACTCGCGGTTGTGTTTCTTAAGGAGCAGGAAGCAGCTTACGGCGATTACGAACACACCTGCCAGGGCCCAGCCGCTGAACACCGCGTGGAAGAACTTGTTGACCGCTATGCCTGAGAACAGCGCCCAGAAATCGGTCATGACGTTGCGCATCTGGTCGGGGTCGAACTCCATGCCGACGGGATACTGCATCCAGGCGTTGGCCACGAGGATCCAGAGAGCGGAAATGGAGGCACCGATGGCCGTAAGCCAGGTGGAAGCGAGGTGGAACTTAGGGCTGACCTTGTTCCAGCCGAAGAACATGACGGCACCGAAAGTGGCCTCAAGGAAGAACGCAAGCAGACCCTCGATGGCGAGGGGAGCGCCGAATATGTCGCCCACGAACCATGAGTAGTTGCTCCAGTTGGTGCCGAATTCAAATTCCAGAATCAGGCCGGTGGCAACGCCGATGGCGAAGTTGATGCCGAACAGGGTCATCCAGAACTTAGTGATCGGCAGCCACTTTTCGTTCTTGGTTTTCAGATAGGCCGATTCCATGATGGCCACGATGACCGACAGACCGAGTGTCAGCGGCACGAACAGCCAGTGATAGATGGCTGTCAGTGCGAACTGCAGTCGCGACCAGTCAACAAGAGTGCTAAGGTCTTCCATAGTGGTGTATGGTGTTTAGAGGTTATTTTTTTTCCGTTTTGGTTATGTTTCGGGTTTGCGTTCAGTATATAAACAGAGCAAAGTTAACAATTATTTAGAGAAATACCCAACATGAACCGGATTGTTTTTTGAATAATGGTTTGTGAAGTGGAAATAAATGATTAATTTTGCAATGCGAGGGCGTATTGCGGTGCGGGGATAACACCCGCAAGCCGCATGAAGCCCGAATTTTTAAGGTATAAACTTAAGGAAAGGATAATAATACAATGGCATTGTGGTTTGAATGCAAGGTAAGATATGACAAGATGACGGAAAACGGCCAGGTGAAGAAGGTGAACGAGCCGTATCTTGTAGACGCATTGACATTTACGGAGGCCGAGGCCCGCATCATCGAGGAGATGACCCCCTTTATCAGCGGCGAATACTCGCTGGCGTCGGAAAAGAAGACCAAGATTTCGGAAGTGTTTTTCAAGGAGGGTGGCGACCGCTGGTATCTGGTGAAAGTGAATTTCATCACTCTCGACGAGAAGACCGGTGTTGAGAAGAAGACCACAAGCCAGATACTGGTGCAGGCATCGGATTTCGACAGTGCCGTAAGCAATTTCAAGGAGGGAATGCAGGGTACGATGGCCGATTACGAGATCGGTTCCGTGGCCGAGACCCTCATAATGGACGTATATCCCGCCAACTTAGGCGCCAAGACAGCCGAATAATCACGTAGCGATGGTTGATGTCCAAGCGAACATAAATCGTGTGCTGAGTGAGATACCCGCAGGTGTACGGCTTGTGGCCGTATCGAAGTTCCACCCGGTGGAGAAGCTGATGGCGGCTTACGAAGCCGGCCAGCGCCGTTTCGGCGAGAGCCGCGTGCAGGAACTTCTGGCCAAGGAGCCGCAGATGCCGGCTGACGTGGAGTGGCACTTCATCGGACACCTGCAGACCAATAAGGTGAAACAGCTGGTGGGCAAAGCGTCGCTGATAGAAAGCATAGATTCCGAGCGACTTCTGGATATAGTGGATCAGGAATCGCGCAAGGCCGGAGTGACGACCCGCGTTCTGATGCAGGTGCATGTGGCCCGCGAGGAAACCAAGTTCGGATTCTGGCCCGAGGAACTGCTTGACTATTTCCGCGCACGCAAGTTCGAGAACCTGACCAACACGCATATTTGCGGCGTGATGGGGATGGCATCCAACACCGACGACGAGCGGAGGGTCAGCGAGGATTTCGCGGCCATAGCCAGGGTTTATAAGGACATCATTGAGCTATGTCCCGATCTGCGCGGATTCGACACCTTGTCGATGGGCATGAGCGGCGACCGGCAGCTTGCCGTGGCGCAGGGAAGCAATATGGTAAGAATCGGAACGGCAATATTCGGTGAACGGGAATACTGACCGGAATGTATGTAACCCCGAATCGGTATTGACGCCCTGATGTGTTAACCTGAAATTTAATAAACAACAATAACAAATAACATGAACTCAACAAAAGCAGCAGCGGCCGCACCTAAATCTAATGGCCGCACCGTGGCGATCATCACGATGTTCTTTATGTTCGCGATGATCTCTTTCGTGACCAATATGGCGGCTCCGTTCGGAAACATCTGGAGTTTCAAGTACGAATGGGCCGGAATGGCAGGTAACCTTATGAACTTCACCGCCTACCTGTTTATGGGTATCCCGGCGGGTAACATGCTGATCAAGTACGGCTACAAGAAAACCGCGCTGATCGCGCTGGCAGTGGGCGCCATCGGTCTGGGCATCCAGCTCCTCTCGAGTGTGGTGGGCGGCAATGTCGTTGTGATAGGCGGTGAGAACCCCACTTACCTTAACCTGTTCATCTATCTGCTCGGCGCCCTGGTCTGCGGTTTCTGCGTATGTATGCTGAACACCGTGGTAAACCCGATGCTTAACCTGTTGGGCGGCGGCGGCAACAAGGGTAACCAGCTGATTCAGACCGGCGGCACACTGAACTCGCTGTCCGGCACGCTGACCCCCCTGTTGGTCGGTATGCTGGTAGGTACGCTCACGAAGCAGACCACCATGGCGTCTGTTGCTCCGCTGGTAATCACCGGTATCGTTATCTTCGCGCTTTCGTTCCTCGTTATCTCGTTCGTCAAGATACCCGAGCCTCAGCAGAATCTGAGCAAGGTGAAGTATGAGCACAGTCCCCTGGCTTTCCGTCATTGCACCCTCGGCATCATCGCCATCTTCTTCTATGTGGGTATCGAGATCGGTATCCCGGGCGAAATGAACGCATGGATCAGCCGCGAGAACTTCGAAGGCGCTGCCGCAGTAGCCGGTTCGCTGGCCGCACTCTACTGGCTTATGATGCTTATCGGACGTTTCCTCAGCTCAATCATCAGCGGCAAGGTATCGACACGTACCCAGATGGTGACCGTGTCAACCGTGGCTATCATCCTGATACTGCTGGCTATCTTCATCCCCGAATCGGTTACTTTCAAGTCGCCTGAGATCAAGGCCCTGAACATCACCAGCGGCGAAGTGCCCATCAAGTGCCTGTTCCTTTTCCTGTGCGGTCTCTGCACGTCGGTGATGTGGGGCGGTATCTTCAACCTCGCCACCGAGGGTCTGGGCAAGTACACGGCCAAGGCATCCGGTCTGTTCATGATGATGGTTGTCGGCGGTGGCGTCATGCCTTACATCCAGGATATGATTGCCCGCAGCGGAGTCGGTTATGTAAACAGTTACTGGCTGGTAATAGCCATGCTGGCTTACATCCTGTTCTACTCGCTGATCGGTTCCAAGAACGTGAACAAGGACATTCCCGTAAGCGAGGAGCCCTTTGACGCACGCAACCTCTGATAACGCGACATAACAAAAAATCCGGGAGCCCCTTGGGGATTTGCCCGGATTTTTTCGTAATAAATTATTGAAATTAATACAAAGAAATATATGGATGAGAAAGTGATGCGGTCGGCCGGCAACAACCTGCGCGTGCTGATTGCAGAGATGGTAGAGAAATCGAAGTCGGGCCATCCCGGAGGCGCTCTGGGCGCGGCCGATTTCGTGAACGTGCTTTATTCGTCGTTCCTGGTATACGATCCCGAGGATCCGTCATGGTTCGCCCGCGACCGGTTCTTCCTCGATCCGGGCCACATGTCGCCGATGTTGTACAGCATCCTGGCCCTGACCGGCAAGTATTCGATGGAAGACCTGCAGCAGTTCCGTCAGTGGGGCAGCGAGACTCCCGGCCATCCTGAGGTGGATGTGGCCCGTGGCGTAGAGAACACGTCGGGCCCGTTGGGCCAGGGTCATGTCATGGCTGTCGGCAGCGCCATCGCCGAGCAGTTCCTCGAGGCCCGTTTCGGCAAGGTGGTGGCCCACAAGACATACGCCTTCATTTCCGACGGCGGCGTGCAGGAGGAAATCTCGCAGGGCGCGGGCCGCATAGCCGGCACGTTGGGACTGCACAACCTCATCATGTTCTACGATTCGAACAAGGTTCAGCTGTCCACTCTGGTGAAGGATGTGGACCAGGAGGATGTGGCCGCCAAGTATCGCGCATGGAACTGGAACGTGCTTGAGGTGGACGGCAGCGACCCCGTGGCGATGGCAGAGGTACTGACCAAGGCTCAGGAGGAGAAGGTGCGTCCCACCATCATCATCGGTCATACCACGATGGCCAAGGGCGTTGTGAAGGGTGACGGCGAATCGCTGGAAGGCGCCATCAACACTCACGGACAGCCCATCTCGGCTGCCGGCGCAGATGTGGCCGCAACTGTAAGAAACTACGGCGGCGATCCCGAGAATCCCTGGGTGATCCGCGAGGAAGTAAAGGAGCTGTACGCAAAGCGTGCCGAAGAACTGAAGAAGATCGTGGCCGCACGCCGCGAGGAATACAACGAATGGGCCAAGGCCAATCCCGAACTGGCCAAGACTCTGGAAGACTACAAGGCTCTGGAACTGCCCGCTCTGGACTGGGATTCCATCGAGTTCAAGCCCAACATGGCGTCGCGTGCCGCATCGGCCACGGTTCTCAGCTTCCTGGCAGAGCATGTAGGCAACATGATAGTGTCGAGCGCCGACCTGGCCAACAGCGACAAGACCGACGGCTTCCTGAAGAAGACGCACGCCTTTGCCAAGGGTGATTTCAGCGGCGCGTTCCTGCAGAGCGGCGTGTCGGAGCTGACCATGGCCTGCATCATGAACGGTATCGCCCTGCACGGCGGCATCTTCGCTGCCTGCGGCACATTCTTCGTGTTCAGCGACTATATGAAGCCCGCCATCCGTATGGCTGCGCTGATGAAGCTCCCCGTCAAGTTCATCTACACTCACGACTCGTTCCGTGTAGGCGAGGATGGTCCGACGCACGAGCCCATCGAGCAGGAGGCTCAGATCCGTCTGATGGAGCTGGTTCACAACTTTGCCGGCAAGCGTTCGGTACTGGTGCTCCGCCCCTGTGACTCAGCCGAGACCGTAGAGAGCTACAAGCTGGCTATGGAGACCAAGGACCGTCCGTCAGTACTGATTTTCTCGCGTCAGAATCTGGAGGACCTGCCCGGCGAGAACCGCCGCGACGAGGCCAAGAAGGCCGCACACGGCGGATATGTCGTTAAGGGAGTGGACGGCAAGCCCGACGTTACGCTGGTTGCCAACGGCAGCGACGTGGCCCTGCTGGTACACGCAGCCGAAGAACTGGCCAATGACGGCGTGAAGGCACAGGTGGTATCCGTACCTTCGATCGGTCTGTTCCTGGATCAGGACAAATCGTACCGCGACAGTGTGATTCCCGAGGGCGTGCCTCAGTTCGGACTCACCAGCGGACTGCCCATCACCTTGTGGCCCGTGCTGCACGGCAAGTTCGACGTAGTCGGCATGGAGCGTTTCGGCGCCTCCGCCCCCGCCAAGGTACTGGAGGAGAAGTTCGGCTACACCGTTCCCGCCGTCCTCGCCAGGATCCGCGCCTTCCTCAGCAAGTAAACAGAACTTATCTCACTGAATTATACAGGGTGTGTCCGGCTCAGCCGGATACACCCTGTATAGATTATTATAGAGTGCTAATCTTTTTGCAGTCTTACTTTATGAATTTTCTGTCTGAGGTTTCGTTTCCCAATACGCTCATCTGGTGGATGGCAATCTGATTTAGTTTTAGCAACCGTTCAGGTTGTGATATTCCTTGTTCAATGAATACGGCATTAAGATTCTCCATATTCGACAGGCAAATAAGCTCGTTTATTGTGGCATAGTCACGTATATTCCCTTTGAGAGATGGATTTGCATCGCGCCATTGTTTGGCTGTCATGCCGAACATCGCCACATTCAGCACGTCGGCCTCATTAGCATAGATGATGTTTGCCTGCGCCTTGGTAACTTCGGCGGGGATCAGGTTATGTTTGATGGCATCCGTGTGGATTCGATAGTTTATTTTCGAAAGCTCGCGTTTGGCCGACCAACCGAGCTGTCGTTGTTCCACTTCCTTAAGTCGTTGGAACTCTTTGACAAGATATAGTTCAAACTCTACAGAGACCCAACTTGCGAACTTAAAAGCTATATCCCTTTGGGCATAGGTGCCTCCATCTCTGCCTAACTTATTCATTATGCCGATTGCTCCTGTAAGTTCAACCCAACGGCTTGGACTCATTGTAAAGGCATTAGATCCGGCTTCCCTCAAAATGGGGTCGAATTCGACCCCTTTAGAGCTTGTTTAATAATAAATGTTGACGGCAGGGTCGCATGTCTTGAGCTGATTTTCGTTCTGTGACGAAGGAGTGTACTGGACGTACACGACTGAGTAACAGGACGAAAAGCAGCCAAGACATGCGAGGCTGAGGTAACTTCAATAATTTTATATGACAATGAATATTTCATTTCGAGGTGTAAACAATCGTGAAAAGATGGATAATATTACCAAGACCTGTCAGACATCGGCATCTTTCCGTCTGCTCTTCGGTCGTTATGGAACCCCATAACTCCCTCATCGCAAACGAAAATCTGCCTGATGTCTGACAGCCCTGCCATTAACATTTATTTTTAAACAAGCTCTTAAAGTCAGGATTATTCAGGGACTCCCACAAACCAAGATATTCAAGCGTGTTTTTTGATCTCATCCAATTTTTAACAACATCTTTTGGTTCTTCAGGATTCTTTTGGCGGGCGATATCAGTGATACAGATATAATCTATACCATCTTTTGCAAATGTTCTGATTGTGGAGTCTTTTACAACTAATTTAGCCATAGGTTTGGTGACGAAATGTTTAATTACACAGCCGATTCAGCTTCTTGGCAAAGATAATTGTTTTCGTCGGATTGAACAAAATAAAGATTATAAAGATTATAAGTCCAAAGTGCAGTGGTTGGCGTATGGTACAATTGCTGTAATTATTTGATTGGTATATTTGTATATGTTAAAGATAGTATAGTGAAAATCTGAACACAAAAACATATACAATATATTTTTGCTATTCAATATTATAGCGTTACGTGTAAAATAGAAGGAATTATAGGGAAGTGTCCTGAATTTTGGGACGGAAATGACTGAAAACGTCCTAAAATTTAGGACACGATGGATTAACGGCACATTAGCAATGTGATTGCGTTGTTGTAACTATTTCTTGTAACCTTATTTCTTATTTGAGGAGGGCGGTTAGCAGGTTGCGGGTTGCGTCAGGGAGCTTGGCGGACAGGGTGTCGACAAGGAATTCAAATGATTCGGAGGGCGTTCGGTCTGTCTCACGGAATGAGCGCTCAAACCATATCTCTGGCGTGGAATAAACGGCGACGCCCCAGCCGTAGCGGTCTCCTCGTGCCGTCAGTTTGTATTCGAAATCGGCTATCAACAGCCATCCGCCCATTTGCAGCCGTTGCAGGGGACCTTCGATGCTGTGGCGTTTTGGTCTGACATATTCCATCGCCTCTACAAGATCTTCGGGTTTTCGTTTGCGCGAGGGGGTGCCGAAAATGATACGTTTGAGTTCGGTCGATGACAATCCTTCGTTTTCGCGGATTATGTCAAGTATCATACGTTCGGTTGAGTCCGGATTGACGGGATAAGCCGCTCTCCGGTAATTCAGGAAGTCTGGCAACAGATTCAATGACACGAAGCCGGCCTTGCGATTGAAGAATTTGCCGTAAGCAGTGGTCTGTTCCTGAATCACGGGACCCTTCCACTCCCAGCATCCGTAATCGTCGCGCGTCTCGCCGAACAGCATGCCGGGTGCCGCCATCTCCTGTACGGAGAATCCCGGTATTTTGTTTGCAAAGAAAGGGAGCATTCCGAAACGAAGCGCCGTCCTTTCAAGTTGCTCTTTGCTTGCTATCAAGTTCCCCATACTGCAAAATTAATCAATTATAACAATCTAAGCCTAACAAATTTGTAAACCCCTCGAATTCGGTAGGTTTAAATTGGAATGATACAAGTGAAGATATTACTATGGCGGTTACTTTAAGTCCCGAATCATATTCTTTATAATGGACAATTCCACGGAGGAAAAAACCGATTTGTCGTAGGCATTCATCAGATATACGCGCCCTTCCGATTCTGCGGTAATGATTGTGTAGGTTATAATTCGGGCACCTCCGGATTTACCTCTCCCTTTGTACGTAATAGCCATGCGAATTTTACGGATGCCCGGACTGAGTTCGGTTCCTTGAAAAGGATTCTCCATAAGGGAAAGGACAAGTGCCTTCAGATCATTTTTGAAAGATCTGTGCCGCTTTTGAAGGGCCTTGGATTGACTCTCGAATTCGGGAGTGGTTAAAACTTCAAAGCTCATCGAGGAAAGCTAATGCGGATTTGGCCGGGATTTCACCGGCTTCCATCTGTCTGACCTGTTTTAAACTGCGTTTGATGCTCTGGGTCATGGTATCAACTTTTTGTTGTTGAGCCGGGGATAGAGTCACATCTTCATTCCCTATGCTTACAAGAGCATAGAGAGAGTTTTTACGACGAATTAATACACGTTCACCCGCAGACGCTCTGTCAAATGATTCCGCCAAGTTATTTCTGTATTCTCTTACTGATAGAGCTTCCATATTGATAATGACTTAAATACGTAAAGCAATAATGCTATTATTAATCTGATGCAAATATAACAGCTTTTTATTATTAAAACAAATCTGTGTACAAAAACGTGTACACAAATATGAATTATAAGTAAAATACGATAGCCTGTAGGTGGGTGGCGGGACACCGCCATCCCGGTCAGTTCGGGCGGACGGAGAAGGGGTAGCTGCGGCTGCCGTCGGCACTGGTCCAGGTGCCGCTGTAAACGCTACGGCCTAAAATGCCGTCGAAACGCCCGGTCATGTTGTCGCCTACATATTCTTCAAGAACAAGACGGTCGCCGTCGTCCACAAGCTGTCCGCTGAGCTGTATGGGACGCTTGTTCTTGACGTACATATACTCGCCTGTGTAGTATGCGCCTCCATCGGTGGTGAGCGTCATTTCGATGGCGTATTTGTTGTTGATGGATCCTTTGTAATGATGCGTGTATATGTCGCCCTCATGCTCGGATTCTTCCTGCTTAGTTTTGCTCAGACCGGATTCACGCAGGCTTTCCACAATGGCGGTCAGCTCCTCGCTGTCGTTGTCGGAATCCGTTGCTTCCGTTACTGATTCCGTAGTTTCCGATTCGTGAGCGGATTCTACACGTTTTGAACCGTCATGCGTAAGGGGCGAGAGACAGAGCCATGCTCCGAGAATCATCACGGCGATGGCACCCGATATGGAGCAGATTATGGCGAGAGTGCTGTGGTCGGACGGATATTCGTCCATTTCAGGGTCATCGGTCGGGGCGCCGTCGTTGATCTTGCACCATCCGGATATAAGATAGCAGGTTTGCAGAACCCACAGTACGGCTCCGGTCAAGGCTAACAGAATCATAAAGGCTATCGAGCTGCCTAAGAGTGACATTATCGTGCCTGCCGCATCATCGGAGAATCCACGCATCATTCCGCCAAGGCTACTGATGGAGCCAATGGAGATAAGCAACATGGCTAAGAAAACGATGAGAGGGAAGAAGGCCATGATGATTCCGAACGTGTAGGAGTTGCGCAACGTCCTGGCACCTTGTCGCGCAATATCCGACCAACTCTCTTCGATGTACAACTGATTGAATGCCGATCGGAATTTGAACAGTGAAATGAGATTCAGCACCCAGCCTGCGAATGTGAACAGCAGTCCGAACATGCCGAGAAAGCTTCCCAGGAAAGTGCAGGCCATACCTATAAGACCGAGCCAGCAGGCGGTGTACAGGCTGCCTGTGAGCCAGCGACCGCGTTCGGTATATTGGGCGGTACGGAAGCGGGACAGCCCGACCACATATACTATCCAGCCGGCTACGGTCAGCACTTCGAACAGGCGGGTGCATAATGACATCCTGTCGTGCAGGGCTGAGAATTTAGACAAGCCCGCTGAGCGGGAATCAAAACCGAACGACGAGGCCGTGTCGAGGATGCTGCCTAAATAGCTGTCGACGGCATTGACGATGCCGAAGAAAAACTCGAACACAGAGGCAGCGCATCCGAATACCGTCAGGACGACGACGCCCCAAAAAATCAAGGAAGAAGATAATCGCCACTCCCGGCGCAGTTCTGATTGATCCATTAATCGATAAGTCTTTTATGAATAATATTGGTTAACTGTTCTGAAAAGAATGCGTAAAGATACGAATAATTTATTAAATTCCTATAATATGCGCCTTTATACGTCATAAATCTTGACTGCGGGTTATTAGTGTGTGTTTACTTTTAACACGAATTTATATTTTTGATTACTTTTCTTTCCTTCAAAGGTCTTTTTGGTGATTATCGCCAAGTCTCGTCGGTCACATAGCCCGCTATGCTCCCTTCTCGACTTGCGATAATCCCTCAAAAATCCCCTTTGAATGAAAGAAAGTTAAAAGTAAACACACTCTTAAATTGTGTTAAAAACGGAGAAAAATCGGGTCGGAATTTGGCGGGATGAAAAAAATGTTGTAATTTTGCAGTCGCAAAAAGGAAATATCGCGAGGTGGAGCAGTGGTAGCTCGTTGGGCTCATAACCCAAAGGTCGCAGGTTCGAGTCCTGCCCTCGCCACCAAAGGAAGCGAATCTTGGAGTAATTCAAGATTCGTTTTTTGTTATATCATAATAAATAGGTAAATTTGCAAGTATGAAACTGATAGAACTGCATTTGGATCAGATTGCAGCTTTGTGCCGAAAGTACAAGGTGGCAAAACTATGGGTTTTCGGATCAATTCTTACTTCACGTTTCAACGACAAGAGCGATGTTGATTTTTCTGTGGTTTTCCATTACGATCAAATACCGGACCTTTTTTTGACATTCTTCGATTTTATCGATGAATTGCGTCATCTGCTCGGCCGTGAAGTTGATCTGGTGGATGAGACAGCCATAAAGAATGATATTTTCAGGAAAGAACTGAATAACACTAAACGATTGATTTATGGATGAACAAATTCAAAAATTGCTTAAGGATATATTAAACGGTATATCTAATATAGAATTATTCTGTTCTTCCAGGCCAAAAGAGTATCAGGTCTTTTGTGAAGATAGATGCTTTAGAAGTGCTGTTCAATGGGAAATAGCCATAATAGGAGAAGCCATGAACAGAATATTAAAAATCAATCCGAATATTCCAATTACCTCTGCGCGAAGAATAGTTGATACTCGTAATTATCTGATTCATGGCTACGATAGTTTGAGAGAAGATATTATCTGGGCTATTGTAATCAGACATTTACCGTTGTTGAAACAGGAAGTATTGCAACTTTGTGAATCGTCTGAATGACATCTATCCATATTAAAATCAGGGAGAATGGAGGTAGTATACGAGGACAATCATCTGGTCATAGTCAATAAGGCGGTGGGGGAGATAGTGCAGGGGGACAAGACCGGCGACAAACCGCTGTCGGAAATCGTAAA
The DNA here is from genome assembly GCA_002361235.1 of Porphyromonadaceae bacterium UBA3318. GTDB lineage: Bacteria > Bacteroidota > Bacteroidia > Bacteroidales > Muribaculaceae > Lepagella. Next base: position 19,700 of record DESI01000007.1, read on the forward strand.
GGAATATATCAAGGAAAAATACGCCAAGCCGGGCAATGTGTTCTGCGGCGTGGTGCATCGTCTGGACCGTCCGGTGTCGGGCCTTGTGGTCATGGCCCGTACGTCCAAGGCGCTGGAACGGATGAACCGGATGTTTCGCGACGGTGAGGTGCACAAGACGTACTGGGCGCTCGTGCAGGGACAACCCCAACAGCCGGAGGCATTGCTTGAGGACTGGCTTGTTTCGGACGGCCGCATCAACAAGACGTTCGTGGCCGGGGAAGGAGCCCGCGATGCAAAACTGTCGCGCCTTGAATACCGCACCATAGCCCGGGGCGACCGGTACACCCTGCTGGAAGTGAAACTGCTCACCGGACGCAAGCACCAGATTCGCGCGCAGCTTGCAAACATAGGGTGTCCCATCAAGGGAGACCTGAAATATGGCGCCAGGCGTTCCAACCCCGACGGCGGCATTTCGCTGCAGTCGCATTCCATCGAATTCATACATCCCGTCAGCAAGGAAAAGATACAATTGGAGCTTGCTCCCACGTCTGAAATGCAGAAAATAATGGGGTGAGGAGCCAATTTTATAAATTTTTTTGTAAATTTGCACATAATATATCCGTATGTGTAAAAAATGGTAAAGAAAACACGCGATAAATTCATAGAGGTGGCCCGCAGTCTGTTTGCACGTCAGGGCGTGGAGAACACCACTATGAACGACATAGCGACGGCGTCCGACAAGGGTCGCCGTACCATCTACACATACTTCAAATCGAAGCGCGAGATATTCAACGCCGTCATAGACAGCGAGACCGAGGACCTGATACGCTCCATGCGTCTGATAGTGACGCTTCCCAACACTCCGGAGAAAAAACTGCGTGAGTTCGTGTCCGTGCGGCTGGAGAAAATGAGCGAGATAGTGCTCAGAAACGGTTCGTTGCGGGCAGGCTTCTTCCGCGACGTGCGCAAGGTGGACCGTGCGCGCTCCATCATTTCAAAGAAAGAGATAACGCTGCTGATGAGCATCCTGGAGGAGGGTGTTCACGACGGCGTGTTCAGGATAAACGACATCAAGGAAACGGCGATCATCGTCACGAACTGCATCCACGGCATGGATGTGCCTTATATCCGCAACACCCTGTCGGAATACGGCATAGGCAAGGAGAAGATCGTGGAGATGGTGACCGGCCTGATACTTAACGGAATAAAACGATAAATAAAGATAACTGATGAAATTACTTGAAGGAAAGACAGCAGTAATCACCGGCGCCGCCCGCGGCATCGGCAAGGAAATCGCACTGAAATATGCATCCGAGGGATGTAACATCGCCTTCACCGACCTGGTGATAGACGAGAACGGCAAGAAGACCGAGGAGGAGATAGCAGCCTACGGCGTTAAGTGCAAGGGCTATGCCTCGAACGCCGCCGACTTCGCCGCCACCGAGGCAGTCGTGAACGAGATCAAGAACGATTTCGGCCGCATCGACATCCTGGTGAACAACGCCGGCATCACCAAGGACGGCCTGATGTTGCGCATGACCGAGCAGCAGTGGGACGCCGTGATTGCAGTGAACCTGAAATCCGCATTCAACTACATACACGCCGTACTGCCCATCATGATGCGTCAGCGCAACGGTTCCATCATCAACATGGCATCCGTTGTCGGCGTTCACGGTAACGCAGGACAGAGCAACTACGCCGCATCGAAGGCCGGTCTGATCGCCCTGGCCAAGAGCATCGCGCAGGAGGTGGGCAGCCGCGGCATCCGCGCCAACGCCATCGCCCCCGGTTTCATCGAGACCGCAATGACCGCCGCTCTGCCCGACGAGGTACGCGAGGAATGGTGCAAGAAGATTCCGTTGCGTCGCGGCGGCAAGGTGGAGGATATCGCCAACGTGGCAACGTTCCTGGCATCCGATATGTCGGGATATGTCACCGGTCAGGTTATCCAGGTGGACGGCGGCATGAACATGTAATCATGCATTATGCATCCGCATAAATATGCCGTGATATTAGCCGGCGGCAACGGAAGTCGCGCCGGTGGTGAAATGCCCAAACAGTTCGTCGAACTGTTGGGCATTCCCATATTATGGTGGTCGGTCCGGGCGTTCCATGCCGCCGACCCCGACACACATATCGTGATAGTGATGAATCCCTCGTTCTGGGACGACTGGGATATTATCTACAACGAACTGCCGGAGGCGGACCGGCGAATCCCGTTGCAGCTGTTTTGCGGCGGCCGCAGCCGTACCGAATCGGTATGGAACGGTATAATGGACCTCCCGCACGACGCCGACACACTGATAGCCGTACACGATGCCGCCCGGCCTCTGATAACCAAGAAAATGGTTGCCGAGCTTTGGAAAACGGCGGAGGATAAAGGCTCGGCAGTGCCGTGTGTGGAGGAAGTGAACTCGCTCCGGGTAAAGGATGACGGCGGCACACGTCCCGTGGACCGTGCCGATTACATGGTGGTGCAGACCCCGCAGGTGTTCCGCGCCGACATTCTGCACGAGGCGTACGTGAATCGCAATCCGGAAGCGAAGTTTACCGACGACGCCAGCCTGGTGCAGCAGGCCGGTTACGATATAACCGTAGCACCCGGAATCCCGGACAACATCAAGGTGACGAATCCGATGGACTTCGTCGTGGCCGAGGCGATAATGCGGTATCAGACAGATAAGAAACGGAGCTGAGTAAGGAGAAACAGGCGGGAAAAGAAAACGGGAAATGAGCGCGTTTTGGGAAACAGACATAGTGTATCTGAAGGGTGTGGGGCCGTTCCGGGCCAACACGCTGAAGAAGGAGTTCGGCATCGGCATGATGCGCGAACTGTTGTACTATTTCCCGTTCCGCTATCTCGACAAGAGCCGGTTCTATAAGATACAGGAACTGGAAGGGGAGATGCCCGCCGTGCAGATACGCGGACGGTTCCTGCAACTCGAACTTGAGGGCGAAGGCGCGCGGATGCGACTCCGCGGCGTATTCACCGACGGCGACAGGCTGATGGAATGCGTATGGTTTTCCAAAGCCAAGGCGATGAAAGACTACTACCGGGTCGGCAAGGAATACATCATCTTCGGCAAGCCTCAGGAATACCGCAGCGTATGGTCTATCTCGCACCCCGAAGTGACCGTATACGATCCCGCCAAACCTCCCACGGGCTTCTGTGGAGTGTATAATCTCACGGACTCGGCGCGTAAGGGCGGCTTTTCGTCCAAGTCGTTCAATACTCTGGTCAGCACTCTGTTGCAGCATCCACGTATGCAGGAGGTGAAGGATACGTTGCCCGAGGAGGTGCGGCAGATGTTTCATCTGATGCCGCTGCACGACACACTGCGCGAACTGCATTTCCCGTCCTCGCCCGATATGCTGCGCAAGGCACGCGAGCGGATGAAGTTCGAGGAACTGTTCTATCTGCAACTCAATATATTGCGCTATTCCCGCGAGCGCAGCAAGCGCATAGCCGGCATACCGTTCCTGAAGATCGGACCCGTGTTCAACGACTATTACCGCAAGTGCATCCCGTTCGAGCTGACCGGGGCGCAGAAGCGCGTGCTGCACGAGATTCGCGACGACATGCGCACCGGACGGCAGATGAATCGTCTGCTGCAGGGCGATGTAGGATCCGGCAAGACCATGGTGGCGTTCATGACCCTGCTGATGGCCATAGACAACGGTTGCCAGGGCGCGCTGATGGCTCCCACCGAGATACTTGCCACGCAGCATTACGAGACATTGAGAGGATGGGGCGAACAGGTAGGCATCCGTGTGGAGCTGCTGACCGGAAGCACCCGGGCCAAGAAACGCCGCGAACTGCACGAGGCGTTGGAGAACGGCGACATCGACATACTGATAGGAACTCACGCCCTGATAGAAGATGCCGTGAAATTCAAGCGCCTCGGCGTGGCGGTGATTGACGAGCAGCACCGCTTCGGTGTGGCGCAGCGCGCCCGGATGTGGGGCAAAGGCCCGATAGCGCCGCATGTACTGGTGATGACCGCCACACCGATACCGCGCACATTGGCCATGACCGTGTACGGCGACCTCGACGTGTCGGTGATAGATGAGCTTCCGCCGGGCCGCAAGCCGATAGACACACGCCTCAGGTACGAGGACAACCGCATGGAGGTGTACCGCCTGCTGGAGCATGAATTGCGTGCCGGCCGACAGGTGTATGTGGTGTATCCGTTGGTTAAGGAAAACCAGAAACTCGACCTTAAGAGCGTGGAGGAGGGTTACAACCGCCTTGTCGGTATATTCAAGGACTGGAAGGTGGGGATGATACACGGTCAGATGAAGGCCGAGGCCAAGGACGCGCAGATGGATATGTTCGTCAGCCGCGAGACGCAGATTCTCGTTGCCACCACCGTGATAGAGGTGGGTGTGAACGTGCCCAACGCCTCGGTGATGCTGATAGAGAACGCCGAGCGGTTCGGACTGTCGCAGCTTCATCAGTTGCGCGGGCGTGTGGGACGCGGAGCCGACCACAGCTACTGCGTGCTGATGACCAAGCGCGAGATAGGGAGCGACACGCGCAAGCGGCTGGAGGTGATGACAAGCACCACCGATGGCTTCCTCGTGTCGGAGGCTGACATGAAGATGCGCGGTCCCGGCGACATGGAGGGCACGCAGCAGAGCGGCATCGCCTGGCATCTGAACGTGGCCAACCTCGCCACCGACGGCCAGATACTCAACATAGCGCGGCAGGCCGCCGACATGGTGCTGAACGGCTGCCCGGCTCTTGTGGCCGACAACAGCGGAAATCCCGACAAGCCGCTGCAGAACGAATCATTGCAAATTTCGACTGAATCGGAAAATATTTTGAGGGGGGAATTGTGTTATAGATTTCAGAAGGAGTACGATTGGTCACAGATATCATGAGAGAAAAAGAATTCCTGCCGCAGATAGCGGAACGACTCGGCATAGCCGAACTTAACGATATGCAGAAACGGATGATGGCCACGGCCGGACAGGCCAAGGACATCATATTGCTGTCGCCCACGGGAACGGGCAAGACACTGGCGTTCATACTGCCGATGCTGAAGATACTGCGTCCGGCCACGGGGCGCATCCAGGCGGTGGTGATTGCGCCGAGCCGCGAGCTGGTGATGCAGATAGCCGGTGTGCTTCAGAAGATAGGCGCCGGCATGAAGACCACGCCGCTGTACGGCGGCCATAAGTTCGAGGACGAGGAGAACTCGCTGAAGGCCGGAACGGACATCGTGGTGGCAACGCCCGGACGTCTGTTGGACCACATAAACCGCCGCACCATCGACGTGCTGCCGACCAGGATACTGGTGCTGGACGAGTTCGACAAATCGCTGGAACTCGGTTTCGAGACCGAGATGAAGAAGATAGTGAACCGTCTGAAGAACGTGAGCCACACCATACTTACATCGGCCACACGCGCCGTGGACCTGCCGGCGTTCCTGAACCTTGAGAATCCGTTGACCCTCGACTTTTTAGGCGGCAACGAGGATGTGCGCAGCCGCACGCGCGTGCATCGTGTCGATTCCGACGGCAAGGACAAGTTGCAGACCCTCCGCACCCTGATAGCCAACATCACCATGCCCGACGGAGAGTATTCGCGCAGCATAATATTCGTGAACCATCGCGAGAGCGCCGAGCGTGTATATGAATACCTGCGTCGGGAGAATGTGCCGTGCGTGCTGTATCACGGCGCGCTGGACCAGCGTGACCGCGAGACGGCACTGGCGCAGTTCAACAGCGGCGTGCGTCCCGTGATGGTATCGACCGACCTCGCCGCACGAGGCCTCGACATAGAGGGCGTGAAGTCGATAATACATTATCATCAGCCGCTCAGCGCCGAGACTTACACCCACCGCAACGGACGTACCGCCCGCGTGCAGGCCGAAGGCGACATCTATGTGCTTGTGGGGCCCGACGAGTCGGTGAAGGAATACATTGACTTCGACGACACCCGATGGCTTGACCCGGAGGTGAAGCTGCCCGAGCGACCCATGCAGGAGACGCTGTATTTCGGCGCCGGCAGGAAGGAGAAGCTGTCGAAGGGCGACATCCTCGGCTTCTTGGTGAAGGAATGCGGACTGCAGCCCGATCAGATCGGCGTTATAGACGTGAAGGACCATTTCGCGCTGGCTGCGGTGAGGACTGACCGTATCGGCGAACTGCTGCAGAAGATGAAGGGCGCCAAGATCAAGGGGGAGCGGCGTCAGGTGTCGGTCATTAAGTGACGCGGGACCGAAATCCGTAATAAAAAGTGGGTAATGTCCGTGTGGCATAGCCGTTAAATAACCGTTAATAAGACTGCAAAACAAGATTAAAAATGGCACAAAAGGCGAGTTTTTGAGAATTTTTTTTTAATTTTGCAGAATTATATGGTCGTAAGGTCATAATGATTGATACCCGTACATTGGTATTGAAGAAAATTAGTAATACAGTATATCATAACAAACACGATGAGCAAGGAAAAGAAATTTCTGACGTGCGACGGCAACCAGGCCGCAGCGCACATCAGCTACATGTTCAGCGAAGTAGCCGCCATCTATCCCATCACTCCGTCGTCGACGATGGCGGAGTATGTGGACGACTGGTCGGCAGCCGGCCGTAAAAACATCTTCGGCGAGACGGTGATGGTACAGGAGATGCAGAGCGAGGCAGGCGCCGCCGGTGCCGTGCACGGCTCGCTGCAGGCAGGCGCGCTGACCACCACCTACACCGCATCGCAGGGTCTCCTGCTGATGATTCCGAACATGTATAAGATAGCAGGCGAGCTGCTGCCCTGCGTGTTCCATGTATCGGCACGTACGCTGGCCAGCCATGCGCTGAGCATCTTCGGCGACCACCAGGATATCTACGCCACCCGTCAGACCGGCTTCGCAATGTTCTGCGAGGGTTCCGTACAGGAGGTGATGGATCTGGCAGCCGTTGCACATCTGTCGGCCATCAAGGGCCGCGTTCCCTTCGTCAACTTCTTCGACGGCTTCCGCACCAGCCACGAGATCCAGAAGATCGAGGCGCTGAGCGAGGAAGACCTGGCCCCGCTGGTGGATCAGAAGGCCCTGGCCGAGTTCCGCGAGCGCGCGCTGAATCCCGATAAGCCCGTGGCACGCGGTATGGCCGAGAACGGCGATATCTTCTTCCAGCACCGCGAGGCAAGCAACAAATATTACGACGCCATCCCCGAGATCGTAGAGGAATACATCAAGGAGATGAACAAGCTGACAGGCCGCAACTACGGACTGTTCGACTACTATGGCGATCCCGAGGCCGAGCGTGTCATCATCGCCATGGGTTCGGTTACCCAGGCCGCTCAGGAAACCGTTGACTATCTCCGCGCCAAGGGCGAGAAGGTGGGTCTGGTGAGCGTGCACCTGTATCGTCCCTTCAGCGCCAAGCATTTTCTGGCAGCCGTGCCCGCAACGGCCAAGAAAATCGCCGTGCTGGACCGCACCAAGGAGCCCGGAGCGAACGGCGAGCCCCTCTACCTCGACGTCAAGGATGTGTTCTACGGCAAGGAGAACGCCCCGGTTATCGTAGGCGGCCGCTACGGTCTGTCGTCCAAGGACACCACGCCCGCACAGCTCGTGCAGGTTTACGAGAACCTGAAGGCCGACGCTCCCCGCAACGGCTTCACCATCGGCATCGAGGATGACGTGACAAACCTGTCGCTCCCCGTCACCGCCGAGATCAACACCGGCAACAAGGGTATGTTCCAGGCCAAGTTCTTCGGCTTAGGTGCCGACGGTACCGTAGGCGCCAACAAGAACTCCGTGAAGATTATCGGTGACAATACCGACAAGTATTGCCAGGCATACTTCGCATACGACTCGAAGAAGTCGGGCGGTTTCACCTGCTCGCACCTCCGCTTCGGCGACGAGCCCATCCGCTCCACATATCTGGTGAACACGCCTAACTTCGTGGCATGCCACGTTCAGGCCTACCTGCACATGTACGATGTGACACGCGGCCTGCAGAAGGGCGGCACGTTCCTGCTCAACACCATCTGGGAGGGCGAGGAACTGGCCAAGAACCTGCCCAACAAGGTTAAGCGTTTCTTCGCACAGAACGACATCACCGTATATTACATCAACGCCACCAAGATTGCACAGGAGATAGGTCTGGGCAACCGCACCAACACCATCCTGCAGTCGGCGTTCTTCCGCATCACCGAGGTTATCCCCGTTGACCTGGCCATAGAGCAGATGAAGAAATTCATCGTGAAGTCCTACGGCAAGAAGGGCGAGAACATCGTGAACATGAACTATGCGGCCGTAGACCGCGGCGGCGAGTACAAGAAGCTGGATGTGGATCCCGCATGGGCTACGCTGGCCGATGACGCTCCCACGGCTGCTCCGGCTCCCGAGTTCATCGAGACTGTGGTTCGCCCCATGAACGCACAGGACGGCGACCTGCTGCCCGTCAGCAAGTTTGTCGACAACCCCGACGGCACATGGGAGCAGGGCACCGCAGCCTACGAGAAGCGCGGTGTGGCTGCATTCGTTCCCGAATGGGATTCCGAGAACTGTATACAGTGTAACAAGTGTTCGTACGTGTGTCCTCACGCTGCCATCCGTCCGTTCGTCCTGGACGCTGAGGAGATGAAGGCAGCGCCGTTTGGCGAGGATGCAACCATCCCGGCTATCGGCAAGACATTCACCGGAATGCGCTTCCGCCAGCAGGTTGACGTGATGGACTGCCTCGGTTGCGGCAACTGCGTCAACGTATGTCCCGGCAAGAAGGGCAACAAGGCTCTGAGCATGAGGCCCTTCGAGACCCAGGAGGCTCAGGATGTAAACTGGGAGTGGCTTGTCAAGAACGTAAAGAGCAAGGCCGACCTGGTAGACGTGAAGCTGAACGCCAAGAACAGCCAGTTCGCACAGCCTCTGTTCGAGTTCTCGGGCGCTTGCTCGGGTTGCGGCGAGACTCCGTACGTCAAGCTGATCACTCAGCTGTTCGGTGCCAACGAGATCGTGGCCAACGCTACGGGTTGCTCGTCAATCTACTCCGGTTCCGCACCCTCCACGCCTTACACCACCGACGAGAACGGTCACGGTCCCGCATGGGCCAACTCGCTGTTCGAGGACTTCTGTGAGTACGGCCTGGGTATGTACATCGCATACGAGAAGCTTCGCAAGCGCGCAGAGGCAGTGGCAGAGGAGATCGTCGCCAAGGCAGACGCACCCGAGGCTCTGAAGGCCGCCGCTCAGGACTGGCTGGACAACAAGGACGACCTGAAGCTGTCGCAGATCAAGGGCGAGGCCCTGAAGGCAGAGGCAGCCAAGGGCGCTGCAGCAGGTTGCGAACTGTGCAAGACGCTGGACAGCATGGCCAACTACCTGACCAAGCGCAGCCAGTGGATCATCGGCGGTGACGGCGCAAGCTACGACATCGGCTTCGGCGGTCTGGACCACGTGATCGCATCGGGCAAGAACGTGAACATCCTGGTGCTCGACACCGAGGTTTACTCCAACACCGGCGGTCAGAGTTCGAAGTCCACGCCTATTGGCGCCATCGCCAAGTTTGCCGCTGCCGGCAAGCGCATCCGCAAGAAGGACCTCGGTCTGATCGCAACCACCTACGGTTACGTTTACGTTGCACAGGTGGCCATGGGCGCCGACAACGCACAGACTCTGAAGGCACTGCGCGAGGCCGAGGCTTACGACGGTCCGTCGCTGGTGATCGCATACGCTCCCTGTATCAACCACGGTATCAAGAAGGGTATGGGTCTGAGCCAGGAGGAAGAGAGACTGGCCGTAGAATGCGGTTACTGGCATCTGTGGCGTTACAACCCCGAGGCCGAGGCCGCAGGACAGAATCCCTTCTCGCTCGACAGCAAGGAGCCTGACTGGGATAAGTTCGTAGACTTCCTGAAGGGCGAGGTTCGTTTCGCATCGCTTGTAAAGATGTATCCGCAGCAGGCCGAGGAGCTGTTCCAGGCTTGTAAGGACAACGCTCAGTGGCGTTACAACAACTACAAGCGTCTGGCCGCCCAGAACTGGGGCAAGGATCCCGAGCTGACACCCGAGGAGGAGGCACTCCGCAAGAACTGATTGCTGACAGCGACTGAATACGCTGATAGCGAATAAATAAAGAAATTCCGCGCCGGGAGCCGGCGCGGAATTTCTTTATCTTGACTTAAAGGCCTTTAAGGCCTTTAAAGACTCTAAGGTCCCCACAGCCTTATCAGTCCTTCAGGTAGTACTCGATGGTGGAGACTACGCGCACATTCTTGATGTAGGGGGTGTACTGATCGCGGTCGTCGATGCTGAACTGGCCCTGGGAGGCCGATTTGATTTTGCCCAGCTTCGACTTGGAGTCCTGGGCGAACTTCCGGGCGGCCTTGCGGGCGTTCTTGGTGGCGTCGGCCACCATGTCGGGCTTGATCTCGTTCAGCCCCGTAAACTCGTACAGCGTCTGGTAATTGTAATCGCCGGCCACGATGGCTATGCCCTGCGACATCAGTTCGGTCAGCTTGTTCATCAGCTTGTTCACCTTCTCTACCTGGTCCGAAGTCACTACCACCACGGTGGTGACGTTATAGCGGAAGGGAGCCGGGTTGCCGCCGTAGTTGTCGGCCTGCATATCCTGTACTTTCGGCGCGTTGACATTGTATTCCTTCTCGCTGATGCCGTTGGCGCGCAGGAACTTCACGATGGCCGAGTCGGTGGCCTGCACCTGCTGATACAGGGCCGTCAGGTCGTTGCCTACGGCTTTGCTCACGATGGGCCATGTCACCTTGTTGGCCATTACCTCGCGCTCGCTGAGACCGCGCACGGTCACCACGCGCGAATTATTGGAGATGCTGCGGATACCGCCGCTGATGAATATTCCCAACAGCATCAGACCCACGCATATCAGCAGGGCGGGCACCCAGCCGAAAAAGATTCTCCTGTTTCCTTTTTCCTGTTCCATAGTTTATGTGTTTTCGATGATTAAGTTTGTATTAAGATATGGAATCTAAAATAAAGTTTAATTTATAATTAAACAACTTCAGGGGGCAGAATATGCTCAGAATTGAAGAAAAATGATTAAATTTGCGGTGCAAAACGATAAAGAGATGTTAGAGAGGATAGAAACGCTGCGTCAGCAGCTTGCCAACGAAACGGCCGCAACGAAGGAGGCGGTCGAGGAATTGCGCATAAAGTACCTGAGCAAGAAAGGTTTGATACCGGCCCTGATGGCTGATTTCCGTACGGTGCCGGCCGAACTGAAGCGTGAGATCGGTCAGAAAATCAACGAGCTGAAGAACGAGGCTCAGGAACGCATCAACGCACTGAAGGAAAGTTTCGAAAGCAGCGACGGCGACATAGACGTGGATCTGGACCTGACGCGCACCGGTACGCCCGTGTCGTGCGGCTCACGCCATCCGCTCACGCTGGTACGCAACGAAATCATATCCATTTTCGGCTCCATGGGCTTCACCATCGCCGAGGGTCCGGAGATAGAGGACGACTGGCATGTGTTCGAGAGCCTGAACTTCCCGCCCGATCATCCTGCCCGCGACATGCAGGACACCTTCTTTATCGACAGGGACAAGGCCGACGTGCTGCTGCGCACGCACACCTCGTCGGTACAGACCCGCACCATGGAGCATACGCAACCACCCATCCGCATAGTATGTCCCGGACGCGTTTACCGCAACGAGGCAATCTCGGCGCGCGCCCACTGCTTCTTCCATCAGGTTGAGGGCCTGTATATCGACAGGAACGTGTCGATGGCCGACCTGGAGCAGGTGCTGTTGGGATTCGCACGCCGCATGTTCGGTCCCGACACGCGCATACGTCTGCGTCCCAGCTATTTCCCCTTCACCGAGCCGAGTGCCGAGATGGACATCAGCTGCCACATCTGCGGTGGCAAGGGTTGTGCTCTCTGCAAGGGTACGGGATGGGTCGAGATTCTCGGCTGCGGCATGGTAGACCCGAACGTGCTTAAGAACTGCGGCATAGATCCCGAGGTTTACAGCGGCTACGCATTCGGCATGGGTGTGGAGCGTATCGCCAACCTGAAATACAAGGTGAAGGACCTGCGCCTGTTCTCCGAAAACGACGTCCGTTTCCTCAAGGAATTCGAATCGGCACACTAAAGTGTAGTTTACAAAGTCAAAAAAGTTTAGAAAGTTAAGATGAATGTGCAGACGTTTAAAAATCTGCACTGTTATCTTAACTTTTTCAACTTTATAAACTCTTTCAACCCATTAAACGCATGACCATAAAGGATAGATACGCCAGGGTGCTGGAGACGTTCGCAGCCACTATTCCCGAGCCGCAGACGGAGTTGCATTACGACAACCCGTATCAGCTGCTGTTAGCCGTGATACTGTCCGCGCAATGCACCGACAAGCGTATCAACATGGTCACGCCGGCCCTGTTCAACCGCTTCCCGACGGTTCATGACCTTGCGGCCGCCACGCCGGAGGATGTATATCCCTACATACGGTCGGTGACGTATCCCAACGCCAAAAGCAAGTCGCTGGTCAAGGTCGCGCAGCGTCTGGTCGAGGAATTCGGCGGCGAGATACCCAAGGACATAGACACGCTGGTGACATTGCCGGGAGTAGGGCGCAAGACGGCCAACGTGATGCTGGCAGTGCTATGGAACGAAGCCGCGATGCCCGTGGACACGCACGTGTTCCGAGTCAGCAACCGCATCGGACTGACCAATAATTCCAAGACACCGTTATCCACGGAGAAGACCCTCTGTAAGAACATAGCGCCCGAGCTGTTGCCCAAGGCGCATCACTGGCTTATACTGCATGGCCGCTACGTCTGCAAGGCGCGCACCCCCGACTGCTACGGCTGTCTCATTTCCGACTACTGCAAATCCTATCCCCGCTTCCTGAAGGAACTCGAATCGAAATCCGCCACCAAATCGAAGCAGCAAAAGAAGGGGATGTAGATGCGGTTATTGGTGGCGGGAGAGGCGACGGATGGGGAGAGAGGGGCGGAGGATGTTCTTGACGGGGCGGATGGCTGCGGGGACGCGGCAAGAGGCTGTGCCTCGGATGTCGCGGCTCGACGCGCCGACCGAAAACTTATATCGACCGGGCGCGGTGACCCATGCCGAACGGGATTCGTCGAACACTGCAAGGTCTTCCGGATCAATGTCAACGGACAGCCGTTGCGACTCTCCGGGCTTCAGCTCGCGGGTCTTGGCGAATCCGACCAGTTCCTTTACGGGTACCTCGATCTCTGCCGGCTTGGATACATATACCTGCACCGCCTCCTTGCCGTTGGCGCGGCCGGTATTGGTGACTGTTACGTCTACCTTGTAACGGTTCCCGTCAAACGTGACGCGGGGCTTGGAATATTTGAATTCGGTGTATCCCAGTCCGTAACCGAAGGGGTAGGAGACATCTTTGTCGAAAGAATCAAAATAGCGATAGCCTACATATATGTCCTCCTCGTAGATAGTATGGTCAATGTTCGGGTTCAGACGTGTCAGGGGCTTCTTGTTGGCCCCGAATATGATGCCGGTATTGGCGTCGTGCGGGAAATTGCGGTCTGAAGCCTGGTCGCGGTAATCAAGCGGGAAGGTCATGGGGAGTTTGCCCGACGGATAGGACTTGCCCGACAGGACGTCGGCGATGCTGTTGGCGGCCTCCTGGCCGCACTGCCAGGTGCACAGGATGGCGTCGGGGAGGTGTTTCCACGACCCCGTGTCGATGACGCCTCCGACATTGAGCAGCACGGTCACTTTCTTGCCCCTGGCATGGAAAGCGTCGCATACGTCTTTCAGCACGACGTTCAACGTGGAGTCAAGGTAGAAACTGCGCGTGGAGCGGTCGGCAAACTCGCCGGCTGCAAATCCTACCGTCACTACGGCGGCATCGTTCGACTCGGCATACCGCATGATGTCGGCGCGTGACAGGGATAATTCATCGGGTCTCATGCCGGCCGCCATGTGGAACGTCTTGTCCACCTCCTTGATGCGTTTCTTCTCGGCTGCGATATGAACCGTATATCGGGCGTTCAGGTCCGGGTCCGACAGGTATCCGGCGTTTGCGAGTCCCTCGGGGAGCGACACGCAGTATGCTCTGTTGACGTCGCCCGAGCCGCTGCCGCCGGCAATAATGTCGTACGAACAATTGCCGAACAGGGCTATCTTCCTGACATCGGCGGGGTAGGGGAGTGTCCGGCCGTCATTCTTGAGCAGCACCATTCCTTCAGGAGTGATTTCGCGCAGCAGGGCCGCATGAGCCTTCAGGTCGGGCCTGTCGGAATGAGGCTGTCCACGGAAACGGGGCGTGGAAGCTATAAGTTCCAGGACTTCCTCTATGTTACGGTCCAGAACAGACTCGTCGAGCTCTCCCGACTCCAGAGCCTCCATGATGCGGGCGTATTCGCCGGGAAATCCCGGCTGCAGCAGATTGTTGCGGGCCTTCATCTGGGCAGCCGCATCGCTTCCGCCGAACCAGTCGGAAACGACCACGCCCCTGTAGCCCCATTCGCCGCGCAGCAGCGAGTCGAGCAGCTCGACACTCTCCGAGGTGTAATGCCCGTTCAGATAATTGTACGACGACATCACGCACCAGGGGTCGGAGCGTGTGACCACCTTTTCGAATCCCTTGAGATATATCTCGCGCAAGGCCCGCTGAGACACTATCGACTCATTGTCCTTGCGGTTGGTTTCCTGATTGTTGGCCGCAAGATGCTTGACGCAGGCCCCGACGCCGCATTGCTGGATTCCGTCGACGTATGCCACGGCCATCTCACCGCTGACTACCGGGTCCTCGGAGTAATATTCATAGTTACGGCCGCAGAGCGCGTGACGCTGTATGTTGAGGGCCGGTGCCAGCATTATGTCCACGCCGTAGTCGCGTGCCTCCTCGCCGATGGCCTTGCCCGTGAGCCGGGCCACATCCCGGTTCCACGACGCGCCTATGAGAGTGGGCATCGTGAAATGAGTGCTGAAGTATGAGGCCGTGTCATTGGCTCTGCGCGTGTCAATCCTGACACCCGCCGGCGCGTCGGCGAAAACGATGGCGGGTATTCCGAGCCTCGGCACGGGGTAGGTGGTACCGGCTGCACCGGGCACAATCAGTTTTGTAGATCCGATCACGGCCTTGTCGCCGTTGTCGATACCTTCCATGCCGGTTCCGATCACGAAGCGGGCTTTCTCCTGCCGCGTCATGGCCCCGACCACGTCCCTGACCGGCGACGTGCCGAACCGGGGCGATTCATTGTTGTCGGCACTTACTGTAATTACGGCGGCAAGTGCCGCGGCTGTTATGATTGTGATGTGTTTCATCTCGATGTGACCTTAATTCTTTTGGTTCCCGTTATCCTGCCGTTTTCTTCATAGCCGTCCACCACCTCGTAATCGAGGGGAGTGGAGCGCCGGATCAGACTCAATATCTGGTCGAGCGACGCATCTTCGAAGGTGGCGTACAGGATGGCGTTGTCAAGCCTGGAATCGACCTCGAAGCTCACGTTGAAGATCTGGCCCAGACGTTTGTAGACGTTTTTCAGCATTTCGTTGCTGAATACCAGATCGCCGTCGCGCCATGAAATCATTTTGTCGGTGTTGCCCAGATACAGTGACATCTTCTTCTTGTTCGCATTGTAAACGATGGACTGTCCCGGCGAAAGCGAAGATTCGGCAGAACTGTCGTTGACCCTGACGCTCCCTTCGGTAAGTGTGACGGTGGTGAGGGTGTCGGTGGAATAGGAACAGATGTTGAATTCGGTTCCCAGTGCCTCGACATCGAGTCCTGAAGGAGTGTGGACGCGGAAGGGATGCTTCGGATCCTTGGCGACGCTGAAAAAGGCCTCGCCGCTTATGTCGACCAGTCTGGGGCTGTCGTGTTCCTGTCTGTATGTGAGGCGGCTCCCGCCGTTCAGCCATATCTCGGTGCTGTCCGGAAGAAATGTATGGACCATGCTTCCGGGCATGGCCTTGATTTCCTGACACAGAGCCGGCCCGGCGTTCATGCCGGCATCCCTGCCTGCATAATACAAAAAGATGGAGAGCACCAGCAACGGCAGGGCGAGTACGGCCGCCGTCTTCATGATGATGTTCATGGTTTTGCGGCGCAGCCGGTCGCCTGACCGGGAGGAGGCATAAATCCTGTCCAACGTCCTGGACAATGATTCAAGCGTATCGATGCTGTTGACGTCATCGGGCGATGGAGTCGCGTCCCACACGTTCTTCAGTTCAAAGAATCGACGGGCCGTTCCGGGGGAAGCGGCGATGGCCTCCCTCAGCTCGTCCATATCCCGGTTATCGGCATTTCCCGACAGACACCTTATGATAAGATCGTCTTCAATATCTTTCTCTTCAATATCTTTCATTGATGGAATGCAATTACATTGTCCCGTATACAGCAGGAACATTAGGGAAATGATTTTTTAATAATCTCGCGAAGCTTTTTGATCACATTGGTGACCCTGACCTCGACAGTGCGTCGCGATACGTTCATCTTTTGGGCTATATCGTCATATTTCATGCCATCCCATCGGCTCATCCTGAACGCCTCTACCGATTTGGCGTCCAGCGAGAGCAACGCGGTCTCGATCAGCTCCTCCAATTCGTCGTAAAGGAAATAACTGTCGATGGCTGAATCGTTTAAATCGTTGGCAATCATAAAGCTCGCCGCGTACGAATCTTCTATCTTCCTGTGCTTGATGGCATCCAGACAGTCGTGACGCACGCAGCGCAGCAGAAAGCTTTTCAATGACCTTATATCCAATGTTTCCCGATTCTCCCACAACTTCACGAAGAGATTCATGACAATATCTTCACATTCCCTCCGGTCCGTTATGAACGAATTGCAGTACAGCAGCAGACTGCGGTAATATTTAGAAAAGATTGCGGTGAAGGCGTATGGTTCGCCTTCACGCAACCTTTTCAAAAGCAGCTCGTCGCCTGATGAATCCAATTCATTCATGGGGTAACAATCAGCAAAACAATATAATGACGATGATTAAACTTATTTGCGTTTAACAAAGAATCAGTCGAATGTCTCGACATTCCAGTCTTCGATTTCACGGAGAGTGATTTCGAATCCCGGTTCGGTTACATTTAAATCGAATTTATAAAGTTTACCGCTTTCAAAGCTCATGTTGCCGAGTTTTCTGCGCAAGGACGCGCCGGCCACATCACATCTGACTGTGACTGCGGATGACGCGGGCAGGAGCAGGCACTCGGCCCGGGTCATGCCTGCATCGGTCTTCATCGCAATATGTGATTCGACAGCGGATGAAGTCAGTTTACCTTCCGCCAATGAAAATTCGCCTTTCGACGGCACCTCCTCGATGCATGGGTTAAGAGCCTTCAGCACATCGTCAGATATGCCCGCATCGGCGGTTATGAAGAACTGTACCATGCACATCACATGCTTCATCTGCACCTTGACCGGAGACAACGAGGGATATTTGTTGCGCGCGTTGTCGGAATAAAGATAATCCGAGGCGGCGGCTTTTTCCGGCGTGGATACGTCGAGGCTCAGAGTCCGGGAGGATGCCGCTTCGGAACTGTAGGGAGAGAAGCAGATGAAATCCACCTTGGTGGCGAGTTCAGGATATAGCGGCATCGTTTCCGAGTCCACGGGCTGCACATCCCCCTTCTCATCGGTGCGGAGCCGGACGCAGGCAGACGAGGAGAACGCGTTTTCCTCGCCGCTGGCGAACATGAACATACCTAATTCCTCGCCACCGTTCCAGTTTTCGGGCAGGTCGCGGTCATAAGGCTGTATCGTAGCCTTCAGCTGCACCGGCAGGGGAGTATGGCGCTCCTCTCCGCCCTCGTAGATGTCCTCGCAGGACACCATGACGGAGCTGAGCGCCATAACTATCAGTATATGAATTAACTTTCGCATAAAGAACTTGTGTCGTTGTTACTGAATCTTGACGCAACGGACATTCAGACCATTCGCAGTGCTGTAGTTATTGATCTGACCCCAGTCGGTGCCGCACTGGAAGGCATTGTTCTTCAGGCCGTCCATCGTGCCCGAGAACAGCATCACATTGTCCACGTTGCCGAACGTTCCGTTGAACTTGATGCGTCCTCCCTTGGGGTAGACTGTGAATGGATCGATCAGAACCGTATTGCCGTCGAGATACATGTTCCAGGGTGAGAGTCCGTTTTTGTAAGCGGGTACCATCCATCCTGCGGGCGACGGGTCGAACACACCCTTCTCGCCTGTAGCCTCCTCGGTCCAGAAGTTGGGACCGTACAGCAAGGTCGCGTTGGGGTCGTTGGTGATCCAGCTGTAAGGTTCGCCGGGAGCCGTAACGAACGTTCCGGGAGCCGTCAGTATGCGTCTTACGGACTGACCCTGATCAGCACCCCAGATATCGCCGGTGCGGTCATAGTTTACGGGATTGTTGTCGATGTCGTAGAGGGGCACGTCGGATATTTTCGCGCCGTCGGTGGGGAACTTGTCGGTGAATCCTGCGAAGGGTTCGTTGTTGCCTCCCTGATAATACATGCCTACGGAGCGCGGGCTGGAAAGATCCGCCGTCAAGGCGCCGAGGTTGCGGTCCATGAACACATAGTCGGTCACGCCGTCGCCGTTGTTGTCCACATTCGCCGTGTTCGCATCGGGATCGAAGTCAGTGATCCAGATATGCCATGACCATACCTTGTCGCCGCCCATGGTGACGGATACAAGAGCGTTGCCGCCGTTGCCGGGATTGGTCTTGACAGTCACGGTACTCTGCTCGGGATTTTCCGCATTCAGGTTCAGTGTCAGGCCACCGTCGGCCGGTATCAGGCTCTGGGCGTCCTGCCATACGAGTGCTACGCCTAATTCTCCGTCATTGCGGAGATTGCCCTGGTTGATGAACTTGATGGTACGCCATACCTCGTATGCCTTCAGGACAGGAAAAGTGACTGACTCGCCCGGCTTGACGATGTAGCAGTTGGGGAGGTCGGCCAGCGCGATCAGCGTGGAGACGATATTGTACTTATAGGCGGTTCCGGTTTTGAATGCGCTGTTGGCCAAAGTGCTGGGAGCCTGCGACTTTTCGCCGGAGCTGATGGTGATTTTGCCATCGGCGCCATCCTGTGCGGGGATGTATGCGCGGAAGTGCTTGGGCGCCACCTTCTCCATATTGATGTCTGCAGCCTCGGTGGATGTTACGGTCATGACCTCGTCGGTGCCGAACTTTCCGAGATTGAAGGACGCGGCAGGCTTGACACCGCTCAGAACGGCTGCGGATGCAGCGCCGTCAGTGACCTGAGCGTCTACCAGCGACAGCTGGTGGCTGAATGTAAGGGTCACAGTCTCGGTGGAATTGTCCACTCCTCCGGTGCGTGCCATCAGCAGGTCGCACATCGACTGCGTGGCGTCGTATGCGATAGCGGAGGGATCCACATTCTCCACATAGGGGTAATAGGCGTAGAAGTCGAGAGTCTCGCCGTCGGCGGGGAACACCACCTCACGGTCTATCTGCCATACGCCTCCGGTGTAGGTGAGCTTGCGGTTGTCGGCATAATTGCCCGATGCTGCAAGAGTGCCGTCGGGATTAGAGGTGCGTGACACTACGAACAGTCCGACCTGGTCGCCCTCGGTGAATGTCGTCTTGAAATTGTCGTCGGTAGTGGTGCGGGTGCCGGCCGTGGTCAGCTCGAACTTGAATCCCGCCTGGTCGCCGGTGCCGTCGGAAAAGAAATCGGTTTCCTGTGAGCAGCCTGTGAGGACCAACAAAGAGGATAAGTAATAAAGTACCTTTTTCATCAGTCGATTTTAAGGATGTTGGTTAATTATTGAGTTTTTATGAATAGACTTTTTACAATAAGGCGACCGGATCGAGGAAAGGCACATAAATATAAGAAAAATTTTTTACAAACATCCATAAATCTTTACAAAAATTAAAAAATCGCACTTCCGGTATGTGTGCGGCGGGAATTAAGTCGCCTTATTAGCAGAATTAAGAATGTGTATGCGTAAATATGCGTGTATGACAACGGTTCGCTTAAATACAGAACCAATTAAACGGTTCCCTTAAATCAGAACTAATCAATACTGTTTCCTTAAATACAGAACTAATCAATGCGAAAAATTCAGAATCCCAAACGGGACGGCACCATCACGAAACGGATGTTGCAGATTATCGGGGCGCTCCTGTCGGTGACGCTACTGTTATGTGTTCCATTATCCGCAACGGCGCAGAAGAACGTCAGGATAACGCTGAACGCGGCCGACATCTCGATACCCAAGGCCCTGGAGTTGATCGAAAAGCAGAGCGGCTATCATTTCGTGTACAACAAAAACATAGTCAGTGCCAGCGACAAGGTAAGCGTCAAGGTGACCAACGCCACGATCACAAGCACTCTCGACAGGCTGTTCGCCAATCGTGGCATCAGCTATGAGATCGACGACAAATACATCATATTGAAGTCAGGTCCCAAGTCCGCGCCGAACAAGACCGACAAGACGGTGGTTCAGAAAGTGACCGGATTCGTGAGGGACAGCAGCGGAGAGCCGCTGATAGGAGCCACCGTGGCGGTGAAGGGTAAGAAGGCACGCGCCGTGGTCGGCGTGGACGGCGACTACAGCATCGAGGCGTCGAAAGGCGACGTGCTTGCCTTTACTTATATAGGATTCAGCCCCAAAGAGGTGAAAGTCGGGGCCGGCGACAAGGTCGACGTAGTGCTTGACGAATCGGAAACACTTCTGAACGAGGTGGTTGTGGTGGGCTACGGCACGATGAAGAAGAAGGACCTGACGGGCTCCGTAAGTTCGATAAACGGCGACGCTGTGACGGACAGGAAGGTGTCGATGCTGTCCAGCGCATTGCAGGGAGCCCTCGCGGGCGTGTCGGTGACACGGTCGGGAAGCGATCCGAGTGCAGGAGCCGACATCAAGATCCGAGGCATCACCACCATCGGCGACAGCAACCCGCTGATTATAGTGGACGGAGTCCCCGCCGACAACATCAACGACATCAACCCCCAGGACGTGAAGGAACTGACGGTGCTGAAAGACGCGGCATCGGCAGCCATTTACGGCTCAAGGGCTGCTTCGGGCGTGATACTGATCACCACCAAACGCGCCTCGGAAGGGAAGGTGTCGATGCAGTATCAGTACGAATACGGCTACGAGACTCCTACGACCCGTCCCGACTATGTGGATGTGACCAGGTTTATGGCCATGACCAACGAGCTCAGATGGAACGACGCCGGCAACGGCCCGGACCATTTTCCCACATACATTCCGGCGATGATCAACAATTACGCCGAACTGAACGCCATGAATCCCGACGGGTATCCCGACACGGACTGGCGCGGAATGCTGCTGAAGGGACACTCCAACCGCCAGTCGCACAATTTCCGCATTTCCGGAGGCACCAAGGTGGTGCGCACCACGGCCTCGATAGGCTACGACATGTCGGACGGACTGTATAAGGATAAGGATTACAACCGATTCACAGTCCGCATGAACAACGACATCACAATCAACAAATACATCCAGGCCGCGATAGACCTGAATGTGAAGCGGAGCGCCTCGCGCAGTCCGAACTACGATCCGATGAACGCCTGCTATCAGTTCCCGGCTGTATATGCGGCCGTATGGCAGGACGGCCGCGTGGCCGACGGAAAGTCGGGCGACAACCCCTATGCAGCGCTGAATTACGGCGGAACCGCCAAAAGACATTACAATCAGGTGGGAGGAAAAGCGGCAGTGTACATCACCCCCGTCGAGGGACTGAAGCTGTCGGCCATCGTCTCTCCGATATGGAACAACGAGGAGAGCAAGGCGTTCGTGAAACGCATAGAATACGCAGGTCCCGATACGCCTGACAACGTGATAGGCGCCATCAACGGCTTCGCCTCCACAAAGCTGACGGAGTCGCGCGCAAAAAGCTACAGCATCACAAAGCAGTTCCTGGCCAACTACGACAATACGTTCGGCAGGCATTCGGTCAGCGCATTGTTGGGATACGAGGACAACTACTACAAGACCGACAATATCTGGGCGGCACGCGATAAATTCGCGTTGACCGAGTTCCCGTATCTGGACCGTGGCAACGAGGACTATCAGACCAACGGAGGTAATGCAGCCCATACGTCATACCGGTCGTTCTTCGGACGCGCCATGTATAATTTCGACGGACGCTATCTGATTCAGGCCAACATGCGTTGCGACATGTCGTCGCGCTTCGACAAGAAACACCGCGCGGGATATTTCCCCTCGGTTTCGGCCGGCTATGTGGTGTCGAACGAACCCTGGTTCCGTAACTTCAACCTGCAGCCCTGGCTCAGCTATCTGAAAATCAGGGCTTCGTACGGTCTTTTAGGTAACGACCGCGTAGGCAACTACCCATATCTTCCGTTGCTGAGCTATGTAAACGGCTATTTCTGGGAAGGCGACAAGGGCGTGTCGCACATCACGGCCGCCCAGTGGCAATATGCCATCCGTGACATCTCGTGGGAAACCACCAAGACCTTCGGCGTGGGCATAGACCTCGCGTTCTTCAACAACCGGCTGAACATAACCGGCGACTATTATTACAAGATAACGAAGGACATGATCCTGGACATCGACATCCCGGACTATGTGGGTTATGACAATCCGCAGCAGAACACGGGCAAGATGCGCACCACCGGTTTCGAGATCGAGCTGAAGTGGAGCGACCGCGTGGCTGATTTCACCTACTCGGTATCGGCCAACCTGAGCGACTTCAAGTCGAAGATGGGTTACTTGGGCGGCAATCAGTTCCTGGGCGACCAGATAAAGATGATGGGCAGCTACTTCAACGAATGGTACGGCTACCGCAGCGACGGACTGTTCCAGACGCAGGAGGAGATAGACAATTATCCGGTAATGAGCAGCAGCGTGCGTCCCGGTGACATAAAGTATCTGAAGGCTGATCCGGAAGACAAGTCACCGATCTCGCCCGACAAGGACCGCGTGCTGTTGGGCAACTCGCAGCCGAGGTACCAGTACGGACTGTCGCTGAACGGCTCATGGCGCGGTTTCGACCTGAGCATAACGTTCCAGGGCGTGGGACGTCAGCTGAAACGCAAGACCGCGACTATGGTACAGCCGCTGCGCGACAATTTCGGCAACATCCCCAAGCTGATAGACGGCCGCTACTGGAGCAACTACAACACGCCGGAGCAGAACCTGAAGGCGGAATATCCGCGTCTCACGGCCACGCAGGCGTCGTACAACTACGCGATGTCCGATTTCTGGCTGTTCAACAGCCATTACTGCCGACTGAAGAACATATCGCTCGGATATACGCTGCCGCAGAAAATAACCAAGACATTCTTCGTGCAGGCACTGCGCTTCTACGTGGCCGGCAACGACCTGTTCTGCATCTCCAATTATCCGCGAGGCTGGGATTACGAAGGCTACGGCTCCACGGGCTATCCCATCACAAAATCGTTTATCTGCGGCGTTAACATTACATTCTAAACAATCATGAACATACTTAAGACAACAATATTCGTGGCAGCTGCACTGCTGCTTGGCTCGTGCGCCGACCTTGACCTTGATCCGCTGGACACCGGCTCGAGCGACTCCTGGTATCAGAACGAGGAGGAGATAAAGGCATCGATCAGCGGTCTGTACCGAGTCGACTTTTTCCCGATAGACGGCGTGAAATGGAACGACGACCATCAGAGCCGCGACCGCCTCAACGATTTCACGGCCGCCACTCTCAACGGCGAGTCGTGGGACGTGTGCATGCGCTGGCGCAACGCCTATAAGGCGATAGCGCGCTGCAACATCCTGCTCGACAAACTCACTGACCCCGCGGCCATCGGTATCTCCGAGGAGAAGGCCGCACTGTACAGGGCACAGGTGCTGTTTGTGCGCGCCACGCAATACGGACTGCTGACAAGCTGCTTCGGCGACGTGGTGTGGGTGGACAAGGAAATCACCGTCGAGGAGGCGTTCAAGATGGGACGCACGGACAAGAGCGAGATAATGGAACACGTGTATGAGGACTATGACAAGGCGGCCGAAAGCCTTCCGCTGACCTACGGCGTGGCGCAGGAATTCGCCACCAAGTCGGCGGCACTGGCCCTCAAGGCACGATACGCGCTGTACAACGAAGACTGGGACATCGCCGCACAGGCAGCCAAGGACTGCATGGACCTCGGCGTCAACCAGCTCTATCCCGATTTCTCGGAACTGTTCCTGGCCACCACGCATCACGCCAGCGAGAATATCCTGTCCTGGCCCTACTCTCTGGAACTGGACATGGTCACGGACTCCGAAGGCAACATCCAGGGTTTCTCGCCCCGCAACCGCGGCGGTTACGCCAGCGAATATCCGTCGTGGGACCTGTTCGCGTCGTTCCTCTGCACCGACGGACTGCCCATCGACGAGTCCCCGCTGTTCGATCCGCACAATCCGTTCAAAAACCGTGACCCCCGCTGCGCCGCGACCATCGTGGAATTCGGCACAGAGCATTGTGGCGTGGTGTACGACCCCAACCCCAACACCACTGAAGTGTACAGCTCGGTGATGGGCAAGAACATAACCAACCTCGATTGCAAGTCAGGAAGCCAGTACGCATCGTACAACGGCCTGCTGCGAAAGAAGGGCGTGGACGAGTCATGGATCAACAACGGCAGCTTCAAGGTGGCCTACGACTATGTGTTCATCCGTTACGCCGAAGTGCTGCTGACCTACGCCGAGGCCCGCATAGAGGCCGGCAAGATCGACAAGAGCGTGCTGGACGCCATCAACATGGTCCGCGCCCGCGCTTACAAGACGGATTACACCAACAGCTCGGCCTATCCGCGCGTCACCACCACCGACCGCAACGAACTGCGCCGCATCGTCAGGGTGGAACGCCGCATGGAACTTGCGTACGAGGGACAGCGTTACATGGACCTGATACGCTGGCGTCTGGCGGAGAAGGTGCTGAACCGCCCGGATTACGGTCTGCTTGACAAAGACGCCCTGGTGACGAAGATTATCGCCAAGAACCTCTGGTTCTGGCCCGAGGTGCCGCAGATCGACGAGGACGGCGTGGCCGATTTCTCGCCCCTTTACGATAAGGGATACTGCAAGATCATCACCAAACGCCAGTTCGACGCTTCGAAGAATTATCTCTGGCCCATCCCGTCGCAGGAGGTGATAACGAATCCCTATCTGGGTCAGAACGACAATTATTGATCGACACTTATTGATAAGGAAGGCGTCTGTGCGCCTTCCGGAATCGCTACACAACATTTCAAACTGAAACAACACTATATGAGACTTTCTGTAAAATCAATTATAATCGGAGCCGGCGCGTTGATGCTGCCCTCCCTCGGAGCCTGCTCCGAGAAATACCTTACCTATAATCACACACCCGGGGAAAAGCCGGACGAACCTGAAGATCCGGACGATCCGATGCCCGAGACCATGCCCAAGGGTTCGTTCAAGCTGCTGGCCGACAAGCCCGGCCAGGTTATCAAGGGACTGGGATTCGAGATTCAGTCGGATATAAACGCGGCTCCGGACGTGAACGACGACAACGGCCCGATCGGAGTGCCGATGGACCTGGTGCCCGAGGAGCGTAAACGTCTTGCCGAGGAAATGCTCAAGGGTTTCCGCTACATGCGCGTGGGTATGGGAATATGGTTCCGCGGCCTCACACCGGACCGCAAGAACTTCACTGAACGCAAGCAGGGACAGGCCGAGACCTTAGTGCAGCTGATGAAAGACGCCGGCGTGGAGGGAATTTCGATGGAATACTGGTCGCCCGCTCCATACTGGAAATCGAACGGCAGCTTCAACGACGGAACGCTGAAAAGTTTCGAGGATGATTTTCTCGAGGAGTTCGGCGACGCGATGGTGAACGATGTGAAATACATGAAAAGCCAGGGATTCAAGGTGTCGTCATGGGGCCTGCAGAACGAAAGCCAGTACGAGAGCGTGGGATATGCCCATTGTCACTATACCGAGGACCAGTTGGTGAAGGTGTTCGGCAAGGTAGCTCCGAAAATCAAGGCTCTTGATTCGGACATAGAGATAATCTACGACACCAACAGCGGACAGGCCGGCAGTTATGGTCCGAAACTTTGGCAGGAGAATCCGCAGCTTCTCCCTTACGTGGACGCATGGGTGTTCCACCGCATCGGCGACGATTCCGACGCCGTGATGGACAACCGCGACAACTACAAGGCCAACAGCCAGGGCAAGCCGGTATATCAGAACGAGTTCGAGTATTTCAACAATCAGATGTCGGAACACACTTACGAATGGTTCATGGTCAACACTGCCCAGTCCATCATGAACTGGATGACCTTCGTGGAATCGCCGAAATGGTTCTGGCTCCATGCCCTGAAGGGAATAGACGACCATACGGACCGTGACGGTTTCGGTCTCGGAGTGTGGCGTCCCACATACGCCAACGAGAGTCATGATTATCCCGACCTGGCTCACGGACACTGGACCTACAACTGGCAGAACTACAACGCGCTGGCCGGCTTCCTGAAATACATGGCGTGGGATTCGCGCCGCTACAACGTGCAGGAGGACGAGGAACGTCACGACAACCGCATAATGGCATGGAAAACGCCGCAGGGCAAGCTGGTGTTCGCTCTGACCAACCGTTCGGATGATTGGTTCGAGTTTGACGTGACCATGGACGGAGTCAAGAACATGAAGGGCTTCCGATATGATAAGAAAGGACGCGATGTGGAGGTTGGCTCCAACGGCGGTGCCGCAACGTTCAGCGCGAAACTGAAACCCTGGAGCATCGAGTTCTGGGTGGAGCAGTAATATGTTTTTTCAATCGGAAGGATATAACTGAGACATCATGAAATTCAAGATAGGGAACATCATCTGTGTGGCTGCATTGCTGACCTTCACCGGAGGATGTGCTGCAGGAGCCGGGGCCAAGGGGAAGGATGAAGGCCGCCCGATGTACGGCGGCGTGTATCCTCATCTGGCCTATTACAACGACGAGGGGGAATGCGGCACAGGGGCCGTAGTGCCCTGGCAGGGAAAGCTGTGGGTGATCACATACGGCCCGCACCTCCCGTTCGGGTCGAGCGACAAGCTGTATGAAATCGATGACACCCTCGGCATCAAGGTGCGTCCCGAAAGCGTGGGAGGCACGCCGGCCGACAGGATGATCCACCGGGAAAGCAATCAGCTGATAATCGGCCCGTACTTCATCGACAAGGACTGCAACGTCAGGGCGCTGTCGTACAGGGACGCGCAGGGCCGTTACACTGGAGTGGCCCGGCACCTGACCGATCCGGCCAACAAGGTGTACATCGCCACGATGGAGGAAGGCTTCTATGAGGTGGATGTAAACACGTTGAAGCATAAGGAGCTGTATCCCGACGCCAATACGGGGGTGCACAACGACACGGGCGTGAACCCCGAGAACAATCTGTTGCCCGGAGCACACGGCAAGGGCCTGTACAGCGGTCAGGGTGTGCTGGTGTTCTCCAACAACGGCGAGGCTATTCCCGAAGCGCTGGAAAAATTCAACATCCCGTCCGGCTGTCTTGCCGAATGGGACGGCAAGAACTGGAAGGTTGTACGCCGCAACCAGTTCACTGAGGTGACGGGTCCCGGCGGAATATACGGCAATCCGTCGCCGGCCACCGATCCGATATATGCGTTGGGCTGGGACTACAAGTCGGTATTGCTCGGAGTGAGGGAAAACGGAGGATGGAGCTTCTACCGTCTGCCCAAGGCCAGCAATTCGTACGACGGCGCCCACGGATGGAACACCGAATGGCCCCGTATCCGCGAGGTGGGTACGCAGAGCGATCCATTCATGCTGATGACCATGCACGGAATGTTCTGGAAATTCCCGCAGAGATTCGGCAAGAACAACGATAAGGGAATCATGCCCCTGTCGGCATATCTGAAAGTGATAGGCGACTTTACGCGATGGAACGACCGTCTGGTGTTCGGATGCGACGACTCCGCGCAAAAGGAATTCCTGAACAAGCGCAGGATAAAGGGCGACATAGCCGGTCCGGGCCAGAGCAACTCAAACCTATGGTTCCTTGATCCGGGCCAGGTGTCGGAACTCGGTCCCACCAATGCGACCGGCTCCGTATGGCTGAACGAAGATATAAAGAGCGGAGAGGCGAGCGATCCCTTCCTGTTCGGACCCTGGGCCAAGCGATGCGCATGGATCCGGAACGACGGCAAGGAGGCCGTGACGTTTCAGTTCGTGGCCAAGGGCGCCGACGGCAAAGACAAAGTGTTGAAGACTGTCACCGTACCTGCATCCGACTCGCGTTTCGCGGAATTCAGCGCAACTGACAAGGGTGAATGGATCCGCGTTGTCGTTGACAAGGACACGAAAGGAAGCGTGGTGTTCAGTTTCGCATCGAAAGAGACGAGAACCGAGGAAATGTCACCGATATTCGCCGGACTGTCGAAAATAGGGGAGAAGCATGAATCCGACGGACTGATGCTGTGCCTGAGCCAGAACCGCCGTAAACTCGGCGTGGCCGCCAACACGACCGACGGCAGCGCCTATTATGATCTGGACGGCGACATGATGCTGCAGAGACGTGACAGCATGGAAAAGGCATCGTATATCCGTAAGAATGTAGCCATCCGTTCCGAAGGGATGGAAATCACCCCCGGGTCGGTGCTGATCACGGACGACAAGGGTCGTCGCTGGCATCTGCCGCTGGGAGCGCGGGCCTTTACGGAGCCGACACGACAGGACGCAATGCGCGTGTGTCGCGAGGTCTCGACGGAAAGAGACCTGCTGAACCTGCACGGTACGTTCTATGAGCTGCCGGCCGAGAATGCCGACGGATTCGCCAAGGTGCGCCCCATAGCGTCGCACAATCTCGGCATAAACGATTATGCGTCATATCGTGGAATGCTGCTCATGTCGGGATGCAATGCCGACAATGCGGACAATCCGCGTATCGTGACATCCGACGACGGCAAGCTTTCACTTTGGGCCGGCGTGATCGACGATTTATGGAAATTGGGTAAGCCGACGGGCAATGGCGGTCCCTGGGTGGACCGTCATGTCTCCGCCGGGGAATATTCCGAGCCATATCTGATCGGATTCTACGACCGGCGCACGCTGAATCTGTCGCATAAGTCCGACCATAAGGTGAAATTCACCGTCGAGGCCGATCCTACGGGCGAAGGCGACTGGATGCATTACGCCGATTTCGAGGTGAATCCCGACGACTCATTCATATATAAATTCCCGGATTCGTTCCAGGCACGCTGGATACGGTTCAAGACCGACACTCCGTGCGTGGCGACCACATGGCTGGAGTATCGCTGATGCGTCGGCATCCTCTATGATACGTCAGCATCCTTTAAGGAGACCGAATGTGTCTTTTGCGCGTTCGGTCGCCTATATATTATAGACATACTCTTAACGACTTCATAGAAATTAACCCGTAAATCAACATTATGAAAAAATTCTTTATTACTCTCCTCTTATGCTCGTCGCTGTTCAGTGTCAATGCCGTAGCCGATAACGCAGGCATAGGTTCCGACATAGAAGACTGGGGTGTCGTAGTGGACGGCAAACTGCTGGTGAAAGTGACTCTCGACGACGCCGAGGCAGTAAAGATAATTCCGGCCGGCGAATCGTCGCCCGTGACTCTGCAGAATGGAGTGAATACAGTCAAGGTGCCCGAAACGGACAGCAAATTTACAGTTGACGCCAACGAAGGATACACGATTGTTTCGATAAAGGTGGGAGATCAGGACGTCACGGTGACCGACGGAGCCGCGACTGTGCAGTGTGTGGCCGGAAAGGAAGTGACGATCACTACGAAGAACGACACAAGCTCCGCCACATCGATCGTTATGGGCGACAATATGTCGGCTGCCCGTTATTTCGATCTCAGCGGCTCCGAGGTGGCCGTTCCGCAGAAGGGCAATATATATGTAATGCTCCGCGGAGGCAAGGCAGTCAAGATACGTAAATAAGTTTCTGTAGATGCTCAGTAAGAAGTCGATCCACAGGTTGCCATACGTCCTGCTGTGTTGTGTGTTGGGTGCCGAAGCCGCACAGGTGAGTGTGAATACGCCGAATACGGCGCTTGTGCTGGAGGTGAACAAAGGGGCGGAACCCGAATATCTGTACTATGGCAACACCGTGACCGGAGAGGACATGCAGTCGATTAAGACTGCGGGAATCCCGTACGCCAAAATATACAGGGCGTACGGGACCTATCCGGACGAGGAGACGCCCCTGTGGATCACCCATGCTGACGGGAACATGACGAGCCGCCTTGTGGTGACCGACTTGACCCGGGAATCTACGGACAAATCGACATTGACCACTGTCAGGACTCGGGATGACAGATACCCGGTGAACGTTGATATCCGATTCCTGAGTTATCCCGACTGTGACGTGATAGAGACATGGGCTGAGATAAGCCATCGCGAGAAAGGGGACATTACCCTGACCCGTTATGACTCGGCCTGCCTTCCGATACATATAGGGGATGTCTGGGTAAGCCACGAAGGAGGAGCGTGGGGCCAGGAAGGGCGTCTTGTGGAGGAACCGTTGCACAGCGGAACCATGCGTATCCGTAACAAGGACGGCGTAAGGAACTCGCAGACCTCGCGTGCGGAGCTGATGCTGTCGCTGGACGGCAAGCCCGACGAAAGGAACGGTGCCACCATCGGCGCCGCGCTGTGTTACAGCGGCAATTACGTGGTCGACATCGACACATACGGCGGTCGCTATCATAGTCTGCGGATGGGTATCAATCCCGACAACGCCGCCTACCGGCTTAGCCCCGGCGAAACGTTTGTGACCCCCAGGGTGGCATTGTCATACAGCACGGAGGGCAAAGGGGGAGTTAGCAGGAATTTTCACAAATGGGGGAGACTCCATTCGTTGTGTCATGGCGACAGACCGCGTAAGATATTGCTGAACAGCTGGGAAGGGGTCTATTTTGACATCAGCGAGTCAAAGATGGCGGCCATGATGAGGGACATAGCCTCTCTGGGCGGCGAACTGTTCGTGATGGACGACGGATGGTTCGGCGACAAGTATCGGCGTGACAACGAAAGTGTGGCGTTAGGCGACTGGGTCTGCGACCGGGTCAAACTCCCCGGAGGCATCAAGGCATTGACCGACAGCGCCCGTAAAGCCGGCGTGGGATTCGGATTATGGCTCGAACCGGAGATGGCCGACATATCGAGCGAAATTTATGAAAAGCATCCCGA
This sequence comes from Porphyromonadaceae bacterium UBA3318, assembly GCA_002361235.1. Classification (GTDB taxonomy): domain Bacteria; phylum Bacteroidota; class Bacteroidia; order Bacteroidales; family Muribaculaceae; genus Lepagella. The sequence goes on from DESI01000007.1 coordinate 50,754, forward strand.
CTGGATAGTAAAGGCCGCGGGACGTGAGCCGGTGACCGGTCGCGGAGGGGCGCAGGTGGTTCTTGATTTCTCAAATCCCCGTGTGCGCGACCATGTGGTGGCCACGGTAGACAAGATATTGAAGGAAAACCCATGGATCGAATATGTGAAATGGGACTGCAACAGCGGAATATATCAGCATGGATCGCAGTATCTGCCCAAAGACAGGCAGAGCCATCTGAACATAGCGTGGCACAGGGGCCTGGAGGAAGTGCTGTCAAGAATCCGTGAGAAATATCCAGACCTGACTGTCCAGGCGTGTGCCGGCGGCGGAGGCCGTGTAAACTGGGGCGTGCTGAAATACTTCGACGAGTTCTGGACCAGCGACAACACGGATGCGCTGGAGCGCATATTCATCCAGTGGGGCACGTCGCATTTCTATCCCGCCATGGCCATGGCCTCGCACATCAGCGCGTCGCCCAACCATCAGACTCTGCGGAGCATGCCAATAAAATATCGCGCGGACGTGGCGATGAGCGGACGTCTCGGCGTGGAACTTCAGCCCAAGGACATGACCCGGGAGGAATATGAAGTGTGCCGCAACGCGATATCCGATTATAAGCGGATCAGGGATATAGTGCAGTTTGGGGACCTGTACCGTCTGCGGTCGCCGTACGACGAGGGAGGCGTGGCCTCGCTGATGTATGTGTCCGAAAACAAGGACCGCGCCGTGGCATTCTGGTACCGTACGGACGTGTATGTGATGCAGATTCTCCCAGTGGTGAAAATGGACGGCCTCGATAGTGACGCCATATACAGAATCACGGAATTAAACCGGATAGACGACAGCCCTATGCCATTCGAAGGGAAATGCTTTTCCGGGTCGTTCCTGATGAATCACGGACTTGACATTCCATACCGACACGATGTGGCCAAGGAACGGAAGAACGAGTTCTCGAGCCGCGTATTGCTAATCGAAAAAATCTGAAACCGAATGATACCAAAAATGAAGGCAATGGCCGCGCTGATGTGCGTCTGTTGCTTTACGGCCGTGTGCGCCGGAAAAACAAGTGTCAAGTCGCCGGACGGCAATATCTCGGTGACGTTCAACCTCGACAGAACGGGAAAGCCGGAATACTCGGTGAGTTATAAGAACCGGGCCGTGGTGAGACCTTCGCGTATGGGATTCACTTTGGCCGACGGGACGTCGCTGGCAGAGGGCTTCAAAATCAAGGAAGTGACACGTCAGGAATGCGACAGCGTATGGACGCCCGTATGGGGCGAGAATGAAACCATACGCGAACATTATAACGGCATGACCGTGAGCCTGACAAAAGCAAAGACACGCGTAGATATCGAGTTCAGGGCCTTTGACGAGGGAGTTGGATTCCGTTATGTGTTTCGGGAAAGTCCGGTATCGCCGCTGGTGATTCAGGATGAGGTGACATCGTTTGCCATGAACGGCGACCATACGGCATGGTGGATAAAGGAGGATTACGATTCACAGGAATTCGAATACACGGAAAGCCGTCTGTCGGAAATAACCGCACCGGGCGTGCAGACATCGCTGATGATGAAGACCGACGACGGCCTGTATGTCAATCTGCACGAGGCGGCCCTTGTCGATTTCCCGGCAATGCACCTGAGGCTCGACAAGACGAGCAATACGTTCCGTGCGCATCTTACACCGCGTCCCGACGGCACCGCGGCCATTACGGACGTTCCCTTCAGGACGCCGTGGCGCACCGTGACGGTAAGCGACCGGGCGACCGACATACTGGCGTCGAATCTGATTCTGAATCTTAACGATCCCTGTCAGATCAAGGATACGTCTTGGATACATCCCGTCAAATTCATGGGCGTGTGGTGGGAAATGATAACCGGCAAAAGCGGATGGAACTATACCTCGGGAGGCGATATAGACCTCGCTACGTTCGATTATGCCTCGGCCAAACCTACCGGAAGACACGGCGCGAACAATGAAAACGTGCGTCGATACATAGATTTCGCGTCACGCCACGGGTTCGACCAGCTGCTGGTGGAGGGATGGAACATCGGTTGGGAGGACTGGTTTGGCAAGGAGAAGGATTTCGTGTTCGATTTCGTAACGCCATATCCGGATTTCGATATTGCGGCGCTGAACGAGTACGCGCATTCCAAGGGCATAAAGCTGATGATGCATCACGAGACGTCAGGTTCCATTGCCAATTATGAGCGTCATCTGGACGCCGCCTACGACCTGATGAACCGTTACGGCTATGACATCGTAAAGAGCGGCTACGTGGGCAACATACTGCCGAAAGGGGAGTATCATTACAGCCAGGACATAGTGAGGCATTATCTGAACGCGGTCAAAAAGGGAGCGGAGAATCATATCATGGTGAACGCGCACGAGGCCGTGCGTCCCACCGGCCTGTGCAGGACATGGCCGAACCTCATGGCCAACGAAAGCGCGTTGGGTCAGGAGTACGCCGAGATGTCGCCGCGTCATGTCACGGTGCTTCCGTTCACACGCCTGCAGGGAGGGCCGATGGATTTCACACCCGGCATATTCCGTATGGATATTACGGAGTTCGCGCCCGGCTATCAGGGTAAGAAGAAACGTGCCACCATCTGCAATCAGCTTGCCCTGTATCTCACCATGTATTCTCCGGTGCAGATGGCCGGCGACCTGCCGGAACATTATGAGCGGCATATCGATGCGTTTCAGTTTATCAAGGATGTTCCGGTGGACTGGAGCCGGAGCGAGTATCTGGATGCCGAGCCGGGTGATTATATCGTAGTGGCCCGCAAGGACAGAAACGGGCCGGACTGGTATGTGGGAGGAGTGACCAACGAGGAGGCCCGCGACTATACCCTGCGCTTCGGCTTTCTGCCTGAAGGGAGGGAATATGAATGTACGGTATATTGCGATGCGGGTGACAGCGACGGATTCACCAATCCCGAGGCCTACACCATATATAGGAAAAGGGTGACATCCGCATCCGAACTGCCTTTGAAAATGGTGCGCGCCGGAGGATTCGCAGTCAGACTGCAGCCGGTGTTCAGCGCGTTGCAGCTCAATGTGTGGCAGGAATGCACCAAGGTGCCGGGAGGATTCGAGACGCTGGTGTCGGAGATAGAACACCGGCAGCCCGATTTAGTGACACTCAGCGAAGTCAGGAACTATAACGGAGTGGATTTTACGGCGCGGCTCTGCGAATCATTGAAACAGAAAGGACTGCGGTATTATTCGCGCCGCAGCGATGATTCGGGAATCATAAGCAGGTATCCGATCAATGACTACTCGACGGTATATCCGTTGCAGGACGACTGCGGCAGCATATACTGTGCGGACGTGGATATAGACGGCATCAGGCTGGCACTGTATACGGCTCATCTTGACTGGCATCACTATTCCTGTTATAACGCCCGTGGCTACGACGGCTCGACATGGAAGGAATGCGAAAGGCCGGCAGACGCACAGACGCTGGTAAACCTGGGACTGAAGTCAAAAAGAACAGAGGCTATCAGTCGGTTTGTGGAAAGCGCCCGTGAAAAGATGGGACAAGGACGTCATGTGATTCTGGGAGGTGATTTCAACGAGCCGTCGTTCAGGGACTGGACTCCGGAAATGTCGTCGGAATTCGGGCATAACGGATTTACGGTGCAGTGGCCCGTCACAACGATGCTGGAACGCGACGGATTCAAGGATATGTGGCGCACGGTTTATCCGGATCCGGTGCGCAATCCCGGCATCACGTATCCGTCGGATGTGCCGTCATTGCCGGCAGATAAGATATGCTGGGCGCCCAAGGCCGATGACCGCGACAGGATCGATTTCCTGTTCGGCAGCGCGGGCGTGGAGCCGGTGGATGCGTTTGTGGTAGGGCCGCGCACCTCGATGTGCCGTTCCGGCAGGGTGAGGGAAACGGATAGCGACAGCATCGCTGACGTGTCCGACAAATGGTTCAGCGACCACAAGGGGGTGATGGTGAAATTCGTGGTCTCGGGCACACCACGGCACGGCTACAGCCGGAGGTAGCTGCGGTAATCGAGGTCGTGGTGACCGCGAAGACGGCGTGGACCGCGCGCCTGCATGGCACGGCGTCTGGCGCGTCGCTTATAGTTGCGGAATATGGTCTTGCGTATGCATTGGTCCACGCTGAAGATGCCGGGGCCGAGGATGACGTATCCTAACGCCACAAACAGTAATGCGGAGGCTATGGATATAGGGAGCGTGCCCTGCAGCACCATCGGGATAAAGTACGGGAATGCCGCCACGCTGACTATGCGTGTCATGAAGCCTAACAGGATGGATGCGGCCATTACGAAGATGGACGTGGACAAAGCTATGTTACCTTGCACGGAATCCAGCGCCGGCACCAACACAGCATCCGATATGGCCAGTACGGAGGGATTAATCACTGCGTAACCGAAGGATGCCAGAAGTCCGGCGGTGAACAGGCGGAGTAACAGAATGCGTGCGGACGCTCCTTTCATGGTCTTGGTGTCGATGCCCGTGAAGAAATTCAGGCAGGCCTTGAGCCTCACTGTCGATGAAATGGTGGATACCAACTGCTTTACAACGGGATTGTAACGTTCGGCTTCCTGATGAAGCTGGCCGAGTGTCTTTTGTCCCGGATTGATGGAGATAACGTTCGGCTTGTTCATGACACATATTCTTGTTGAAACTCAATGATATAACAAAATTTGGTTGATTTTTGTTCCGGGAATGTGAAAATTCAATTTCCTGAAAAGTAAAAAAAGTGCGCCAGAACCGGTGGTCATGGCGCACTTTGTGTATCAGATAAAAATGATCAGAGGCGTATTGCCGTCCTCTGCTTCCGTGCAATCAATGCTGGTAGAGGAAGCGCTTGATGCTGCGCTTGGGGGTCTTCTCGAATTCCTCCTCCATGATCTTGATGGTCTTGACCTTGCTGTAGGAGGGGAGTTCCTGATTCAGCGCCGTCAGGTTCTGTACCATGATCTTCTCCAGTTCGTCGCGGTCGATGTCCTGCGAGCGCGCGGAGTCGAAATCGGGGTAAACCAGAGCCTCGAGGTCGGTGCCGTTCTCGACTACAAGCGATTCGTTGACGTATGGCAGGTTGTCGAGCTTCTGTTCTATCTCTTCGGGATATATGTTCTGTCCCGAAGGGCCGAGTATCATGGTCTTGCTGCGGCCGTTGATGGTGATGAAGCCATCCTCGTCGATGGTGCCCATGTCGCCGGTGTTCATCCATCCGGACTCCTTGTTGAACACCTCGGCTGTGGCCTTGTCGTTCTTGTAGTAACCATGCATCACGTTGACGCCCTTCACCATGATGTTGCCCGGCACATTACGTGGATCGGGGGAGTCGATCTTCACTTCCATCCGGTCCACGGGACGTCCCACGGTATGGGGCTTTGCAATGGAGGAGGAGGCGTATGAGATCAGGGGGCCGCATTCCGTCATGCCGTAACCGACCGTGATGGGGAAGCCTATCTTGTACAGGAATTTCTCGACATCGGCGTTAAGCGGTGCGCCGCCGATGATAAGTTCCTTCAGGTTGCCACCGAAGGCCTGCAGCAGATTCTCCCTGATTTTGGCAAGGAGGCGGTCGTCGAGATAGGGTACTTTCAGCATCACCTTCATCAACGGCTTCTCAAGCAGCGGGAACACCTTGTTGCGGATTATCTTCTCCACAATCAGCGGGACGGTGATGATCAGGGCAGGCTGCACGTCGGCGAAGGCCTTAAGTATGATTTTCGGACTCGGTAGTTTTGTCAGGAAATAACAGTGGCACCCGTGACAGAAGGGATTTAGCATTTCGATAGTCATGCCGTACATGTGTGCCAGGGGCAGCATATTGACCATCTTGACTCCGGGCCTGAGCATGGTGAGGTTGTCAAGGCAGAAGCGCACGTTGCTCCACAGACTCCGGAACGGCACCATCACGCCCTTAGACATTCCCGTGGAACCCGACGTATAGTTTATCATTGCCAGGTCATCGGGGTGGTCCTCATAGTATTTCACATTGTCCTGTTCGAAACTGTACGGGAATTTGGCTCCGAACCGTTCGTTGATATTGTTTCGGGTGTCGGTCAGTTTCTCGCTGCGCGACAGCGGCATGCCGAACTCGCTGATGTATATTGCGCCCACTAAGTTGGGGAGCAGGCGCTCGTCGAGGTTCTCCCAGATTCCGGCGTCGACGAAGAACAGCTTCGCTTCCGAGTGATTCACCAGATGATGGATGGTGTCGGGCTTGAACTCGTGCAGGATAGGCACGGCCACCACGCCCGCCGTGAGGCATGACAGGAATACCACGGTCCAGTTGGACGAATTCTTGCCGCAGATGGCCACCTTGTCGCCGCGTTGCACGCCTGCAGCCTCGAACAGGATGTGCATCTTGGCGATGAGCAGCGCCACGTCCTTGTATTGCAGATTGACGCCACCCATATCGGACAGGGCCATCAGGTTCCAGTTGCTTTTGATGGAATGCTCTATGAGAGCGTTGAGCGAATCTTTATTTTCGTTTGTCATAGAGTATCAGTGTGTTTCAGTTAGTGTCAATGTGTGTCTAAGTATTGAATTATCTGATTGAGGTTGCATCCGTTGAAGATTATCTTTCCGTCGGGCCCAATCAGCAGATGATGGGGGATGCCTGCGAATCCGTAGGCATCGTATGCGGCCATGTCGGTGTTGTACAGCACAGGCCATGCTATGCCCTGCTTCGCCACGCTCTTGGCGGTGTCCTCCGGGGTGTCGCGCACGGCCACACCCACTATCTCAAGGCCCTTGGAGCCGTAGCGGTTCAGCAGTTCCTTCAGGTTGGGAATCTCCTTGATGCACCAGGGGCACCAGCTGGCCCAGAAATCTACGAGAGTGTATTTGCCGGGTTTCACCATCGCGGCGAGGTCCGTGGGCTGTCCCTGCGCGTTCTGACCCTTGACATTGGCGTAAGGCATGCCGGGACGTGTGGCCACGCGGGCGGCGATGCGCTTCTCCAGCACCTTGATGTCCTCGCGGTTGCGCCACGATTCGGGCATCTCGTTCAGCACGTTCTGTGCGGTGACCGGGTCGGCGAAACGCAATGCCTGTTTGCCGAGATAGAAGCCCACGCCCGAATCACGGTAAGTGCGGTACAGGTCGACGTTGACTTGGCCATAGAGGTTCAGGTCGTCAAGAGCGTCCACGGCATCGAGCACGTCGGCCACCTTGTTGTATAATACGGTGTCTTCAACTTCCTTGGGTATGCGACGTGCCTGCGCATCAGGCGTCACGCAGCAGGCAGCAACGGTGAGAATCAATAAAATCGAGAATAATTTCTTCATAAATTTGTGTTGTTGTGCGTTCCTATTGTGTTTCCATATAAAAACGCATAGAACGGATGGTTGTTTTATAAAAAGAGCCGCAAACGGGTAGACGGTTTATTTGTCTACCATGATCTGCAGCACTTTTCTGTCGGTTTCGTCCATCGCCTCGCGGCCGATGCACGTAAGGTTGCGTATGGTCTTATCGATATCGTTGTCCACGATACCTTCGGCACTCGACACGCACTGGTCGTTGACGGCCATTACGGCCGACATCAGGGCGGTGTACACTCCCGAAGCTATCTTCATGGCGCACGACGGCTTGGCTCCGTCACATATCATGCCGGTCAGGTTAGCCACCATGTTCTTGATGGACGCGCATACTCGGTCGTAGTCACCGTTCATCAGATAGGTTATGCCGGCCGATGCCGCGGTCGAGGCCACCACGCAGCCACACAGGGCTGAGAGCCGGCCCAGACTCTGCTTGATGTATATGCTGGTGAGGCTGCTGAGGGTCAGGGCACGCACTTCCTGTTCGTGCGATGCATTGCAGTCGCGTGCATAGGTTAATACAGGCAGCGTGGCCGTGATTCCCTGGTTGCCGCTGCCGGAATTTGACATCACCGACACCTGTGCGCCACCCATGCGGGCGTCGCAGGCGGCCGAAGTCATGGACACTATGTGCATCAGCGGAGTGTCGCCGAAGAATTGTTTGCCCTGCCGGCTCAGCAACGCACCGAGGCAATGGCCGTAGTTCCGGTTCAGACCTTCCTTAGCGGCGCGGAGGTTCATCTCTCCGGCCTCGAGCATGAACTCTATTTCTTCCAACGGCGCCGTCATGGCAAACTCATATACCTGCGCGTAGTCCAGCTTTATATGGCTTTCACCGGCGGTATCAGTTCCTGCCGATTTGTTCAATGATGTTTCGCCATCCTTCTCAAGATACACGAAATTGGTGTGTGCTCCGGAGATTACCGCGCATGCGGAGTGTGCGTCAGCCTCCACGTGCGCTTCGATGTACAGGTTGGAAGGGGCGTTGTCCTTATGCCGGATCTTGATGTGGTTATCGTCCACATATCGCTTGCCGGCCTTAAGTGCGTCGGGATTGACGTCGCGCAAGACTTCAAGGCCGTATTCCGATTTGCCGCATATCGCTCCGAGCGCCACTGCGATGGGTAGCCCGATCATGCCGGTGCCGGGGATTCCGACGCCCATTGCGTTCTTGATGATGTTGCCGCTTAGCAACAGCGTGATGCTGTCGGGCAACGTGCCGAGCAGTTCTGTAGCCTTGGCCACGCAGAGTGAGACTGCCGCCGGCTCCGTGCATCCGCACGCAGGCACCACTTCGCTCTTTATCAGCTCGATGATCTGGTCTCTGATCGGTTTGTCCATCGTATTGAGGATTAAGGTTTATACTGTTCAGTAATTAGCAATTGCCAACTGTTCAGAGGGGAAGTTTGCCTTTCTCGCTCTGTTCTATGCGTTTGTTGCGCCAGCATTTGCGGCACACGGCGATATAGCGTTCATTGCCTCCTATCTCCACTACCTCGCCTTCGGTTATGATCTCGCCGGCACTGTTGACGCGGGCGTTGACTATTGTCTTGCGGCCGCATGTGCAGGTGGATTTTATTTCATCGATAGTGTCGGCTATCTCCAGTAGGCGGCGCGACCCTTCGAACAGGTTGGTGCGGAAATCGGTGCGCAGGCCGTAGCATATCACGTTGATGCCGAAATCGTCTACGGCACGTGCCAGCTGGTCCACCTGTTCGGGCGACAGGAACTGAGCCTCGTCCACCAGGATCCACCGCGGGCCGTTGCCGGTGGCCAGCATGTCATGGATGACGGCGTAGAGATTGGTGTCGGGATAAATCCAGCTGCATTCGCGTTCTATGCCTATGCGGCTGCGTATCACGTTCTTCTGCTCGCGGGTATCGACCACAGGCTTGAAACATTTGTATGCCATGCCGCGTTCCTCGAAATTATAGGCCGTGGTGAGCAGCAACGCCGTCTTGGCCGAACCCATCGTGCCGTATCTGAAATATAGTTTGCCTATTTTGCTCATTTGGAATCAACTCCGTATTTGAAAATATATCGGTATCAACAAAAACCGACTCCGGACACCGCCTCTGAGGCGACACCCGGAGTACAAAGTTAATACTTATTTCCTCAATTCCAAAATAGAAAATGAGGATGGAAGTTTACGGTTCGATGAGTTTGTATCGGGGGACGAGGAGCTTCATGAGGCACCAGGCGGCGAGGTAGCCGACGCCGCAGATGCAGAACACGATGAAGTAGCCGGCGGGCTTGCCCTGGAAGCCGAGAAGCTGCATGTTCGTTTCCGCGGCGTAGTCGAACAGGATGCCTGAACAGAAGTTGATCAGAAAACACCCCAGTCCGCCGGCCATTCCTCCGATACCGGTGATGGTGGCGATGGTGCTGTTGGGGAACATATCGCCGGCCACGGAGTATATGTTGGCCGGCCTGGAAGTTGCCGATCATGGTGGCCACCAGCTCGTTGTCGCGCGGATTCAGGTTATAGATGATGGTCTTGGGCAGTTTGTTGTCGCGGGCCAGCATGTCGAGGAACTTCGACATGGTCTCGCCCACGGTATAGTCGCCGATGGAGTCGAATCCCGTGTCCGGACCGATGGCGAGCATCATGCGGGTGTTGTTGTTGCGCAACGCACCGTAATGATACTGCTGGGTCCAGCCGGCATCGTGGTCGATCACGCCGAACACATATAGCATGGCGGTCTTGAACACGGCTATCTCTTTGGGCGTCAGTTCCTCGTTGCGCAGGTAAATCTTGTTGAAAATCGCCTCGACTTCAGCATCGGTATAATCTTCGGCATAGAAGGCTCCAGACCGTTGCCGGAGAGGCGGCAGCCGACGGAAGCGAAGAAGTCGTGGCGTATTCGCAGGGCCTGTATCAGGTCGGCTAACGAGCGGATGTTCAGCTTCGCGACTTCGCCGAGGCGCTTGATGTAGTCGCGGTATTTGCCGGGATTCTCTACAGCCATGGCCATGTCGGGGCGCCATGTCGGCAGCATCTTTACCTTGAAACCGTCCTCGCGGGTCCTGATGTGGTATTCCAGCGAATCGACCGGGTCGTCGGTGGTGCATACCACTTCCACGTTATAATGCAGCATCAGGGCGCGCGCCGACATGTCAGGCCGCTGCAACATCTCCGAGCAGCGGTTGTAGATGTCGCGGGCTGTGGCTGGGTTCAGAAGATCAGTGACGCCGAAGGCAGTTTTCAGTTCAAGGTGAGTCCAATGGTATAATGGGTTGCGCATGGTGTAGGGCACCGTCTCGGCCCATTTCCCGAATTTCTCCCAGTCGGAGGCGTCACCGGTTATGAAGCGTTCCTCCACTCCGTTGGTGCGGAGCGCGCGCCATTTGTAGTGGTCGCCCTCCAGTCATATCCTGGACAGATTGGGAAACACATGGTCCTCGGCCACGTATGCCGGCGACAGGTGGCAGTGATAGTCTATGATGGGCAGTCCCTCCGCATAGTCATGATACAGACGGCGTGAGGATTCGGTCTGCAGCAGAAAATCCTCGCTGATGAATTCATTCGTGATGTCAGGTTTTTAGGTACAGGGCGCATCAGTCTGATGCTTCTCCGATTCATTGAATCTGCAGGCCGTGATAATAAATATAGCCGACAACCTGTGGGCTGACGGCTATATACGGGTGCGCACGATAGGACTCGAACCTACACGTCGCAAGACACCAGATCCTAAGTCTGGCGCGGCTACCAATTACGCCACGTGCGCCTTTTCAGACGCAAAGGTACAACAAAAATCGGGATTAATCAAGAATAAACCCGATTAATCGGGATTAAACAGGATTAATCGGGATTGAATCGGAATAAATCGGGATTAATCAGGATAATCCCGATTAATCCCGATAAATCAAATCAAAATCAGATAGACTTCTCTACGTTCCAGGCGAACGCGCGGAGACCGAGCATGGGTTTGGTCTCGTCCAGTTCGTGCAGACGCTCCATGAGGAGGTCGAGCTGTTCGTCGGGCACGAACGTCATGATGGCCGATGCCAGCGAAGGCCAGGCGTGTGTGCCGTAGTGCGGGTCGCCTGTCTTCGAGCCGCGTCCCTGCACCTCGCCGAAGGCCGTGAAGCCTCGGCAGGAGGTGCGGTTCAGTACTTCAATCACATTCTCGTGATGTGCCTGATCGTATGCTATGAATACTCCTTTCATTTCTGTTCCAGTTTAAGTTGTTTCTTAGCCAGCATCTTGCGGTGCTTGCGTCGCTGGTTCTTGATGCCGTTGCCGGCGAATACGCAGTACAGCACGGGCACGAACAGCAGTGTAAGACACGTGGAGAATGTCAGACCGCCGATCACGGCCGTACCCATAGGCCTCCACATCTCGGAACCCTCGCCGGAACCGATTGCCATAGGCACCATACCGAGGATGGTGGTGAGCGTGGTCATGACCACAGGACGCAGACGCGAGCGGCCGCCGTCTATCACGGCCTTGCGGATGGACATGCCTCGTTCGCGGTTCAGGGTGATGTAGTCTATGAGCACGATACCGTTCTTCACCACGATACCGATCAGCATGATGGCGCCGATCATGGACATGATGTTGAGTGTATGTCCGGTGAGCCACAGGATCAGGAACACTCCGGAGAAAGCGAACAGCAGCGAGGTCATGATGATGCCCGGGTATGTGAACGACTCGAACTGAGCTGCCATCACGATGTACACCAGGATGATTATCAGCACGCCGAGCATCAACAGGTCGGAGAACGAATCCTGCTGGTCCTCGTAGGAACCGGCTATCTCGATGGAGATGTTGGCCGGCAGGTGCATGTTGTCGATTGCCGCCTGTGCGTCGGCCACGACGTCGCCGAGGGGGCGGCCGTCCACTACGGCCGAGACGGTTACGACGCGCTCGCGGTCCTTACGCTCGATGGTGGGGGGCGTGGAACGTTCCACTACCTTTCCAAGCTCCTTGAGACGGACACCCTGACCGGTGGAGGAGTATATCATGATGTTTTCCAGATCCTCGATGCGGGTACGGAACTCGGGAGCGTACATCACCTTGACGTCGTATTCCTCGCCGTCCTCGCGGAACTGGGTCGAAGTGGCGCCGTTGACGCGGTTACGCAGATAGTATGCGGCCGTCGACAGGTTGATGCCGTACATGGCCAGTTTCTCGCGGTCGAAGTCCACCTGATATTCCGGCTGATAGTCGGAACGGGAGATGGTGACATCGGCGGTACCTTCGATGCCGGCCAGTGCGCCTTTCAGCTGCTGAGCCACGGAGTCGGTCTCCTCGAAGTCATAGCCGTAGATCTCGAAGTCTACCGTAGACTGTCCGCCCATGGACGAGCCACGTCCGCCGCCCACGTTGACCTGGGCCTTCTTGAACTCGGGGAATTGCGTCTCGATATCCTTACGCATGTCTTCGGCTATCTCGGTGATGGTGCGCTTACGCTCGGTGGGATTGGTGAGGCGCACGTTCATCGAGATGATGTGCGGGCCGTTGTCGGACAGCGAGGCGAACGTGTTGTCGGAGCTTGCGGGACCGACGGTGAAGTTGGACACCAAGATTTCCGGATACTTGGCTCGCCACAGCGAGTCGAGGCGCGAGGTGGATTCGTAGGCCTGTTCCACCCGCGATCCGATGGGCAGCTCGAGGCTGACGCCGATTCGTGAGTTGTCGGATGTGGGGAAGAACTCCGTACCCACAAACTTCATGAGGAATATGGAGCCGATGAAAATGCCGAGGCAGACCAGGATGGTGACTGCGCGGTGCGAAACCACGCGTCCCAGCACGCGTGCATACCATGCGTCGAAGCTGTCAAGCGCGCGTTCGATGTATATGTACCAGTTCTTCTTCGGATTTTTCTCGTCTTTGGTCTTGGGACGCAGGCGCAGCCACTGGCTGCAGAGCATCGGGGTGAGCGAAAGGGCGCAGGTGGTGGAGATAATCATCATGATCGTCACCATCCAACCGAGCTGACGGAACAGTACGCCGGTCATGCCGGTGACCATGGTGAGCGGGAAGAACACCGCGATAAGGGTCAGCGTAGATGCGATAACCGAGATGGCCACCTCGTTGGTGCCGTGCACGGCCGCCTGCTTCGGGTCTGACCCTCGTTCGATATGCGTGGTGACATTCTCCAGCACCACGATGGCGTCGTCCACCACCATACCGATGGATATGGACAATGCCGAGAGCGAGACTATGTTAAGAGAGTTGCCCGTGGCAAACAGGTATATGAACGAGGCGATCAAAGACACGGGAATCGTGATGACAATAATCATTGTGGCGCGCCAGCGTCCCAGGAACAGGAACACCACGATCATGACAAACAGCAGGGCGTACAGCACCGTCTCCACCAGAGAGGCGATGGTGTTGCGGATGTTGTCCGAAGTGTCGACGATCACACCGATCTTGATGTCGGAGGGAAGGTTCTTCTGCAGTTTAGGCAGCATCTCCTTTACCTTGTCGGAGATTTCCACGGAGTTCGCGCCCGACTGCTTCTGGATCACGATCATGGCGCCTTCCTTGCCGTTGTTGTATGTGTGCTGGGTTCGCTCCTCGACGGTGTCGGCTATGCGTGCCACATCCTTCAGGTAGACGGTCTTGCCCTGATACGAGCCTACTGGCAGGTCGGCCAGCTGTGACGACTCCTCGAACTCGCCCTGCACACGCAGCGCGTAGGTGTTGGAGCCGATGTCGAACGAACCGCCCGGGATATTGCGGTTCTCGTTGCCGATGATGGACGAGATCTGCTCCACCGAGAGATTGTATGCCTCCAGGCGGTTGGGGTCGATGTAGACGTGTATCTCACGTTTCGGCGCACCGGAAATGGACACTGTGCCGACACCGTCGATACGGGCCAGCGGGTTGGCCAGGTTCTCGTCCAGAATTTTGTAAAGACCGGGCATCGATTCGTTTGCCTGCACCGAAAGCAGACAGATTGGAATCATGTCGGTCGAGAACTTGAAGATGATGGGGTTCATCGCGTCGTCGGGGAGCGACGACTCCACCATGTCCAGTTTGTCGCGGACATCGTTGGTCAGCACGTCTATGTCGTAACCGTATTCGAATTCAAGGGTTATGACCGAAGTATTCTCGCGGCTGGTGGAGGTGACGTGTTTCAGATGCTCCACGGAGTTCAGGGTATTCTCCAGGGGCTTTGTCACGTTCTGCTCTATATCCTTGGCGCTGGCACCGGGATACATGGTGATTACCATGATGGTGTTGGTGTCGATGTCGGGATACAGGTCGATAGGCAGCTTGGCCAGCGAGAACAGTCCGAGGATCAGGACCGTCACGAAGCAAAGCAGCGTGGTTATGGGGCGCTTTACAGCGGAACTGTACAGACTCATGGTTGCGATTATTTAGCTAACTTGACTTTGGCTCCGTTGGCGAGGCGGGCCTGGCCTACGGTGACTACCTGGGCGCCTGACTCCACGCCTGAGATCAGCTCGTAGGTGTCGCCGAGACGCTGGCCGAGTTCAACTTTATTGTACGACACGGTGCCGTCGGAATTATATACATATACGTAATGATTGCCGGAACCGGTCTGCTTCACCACGGCCTTGTCGGGCACCACGACGCGGTCGGCTTTGCCGAGGTTGAGGCTGACGCGTCCGAACATTCCGGGCAGGATCTTGCCGTTGGCGTTGGGCATCGTGACCTCTACGCCGAACGTGCGGCTCTGGGCGTCGACGGTGGGCATCACGGTGGTGACGGTGCCCTGGAATTCCTCGTCGCCGTATGTGTCGAATCTGATCAGAGCGGGCATTCCCTTATGTACCTTGGGCAGATCGCTTTCCGAAACGTTGATCACCACCTTCAGGGGCTGAACGCGGGCTACGGTAAGGATAGGCAGCTGGGCAGTCAGGTCGCCCGGATCGTAGTTGCGTGCGGTAACGACACCCGAGATGGGGGAGGTGAGCACGGTGTTCTCGCGCACGTTGCGGAGGGTGCGCTCAGCGGTGGTCAGCGCGTTTTTGGCATTGATCAGCTGGATCTCCATCTGGTCCACCTGCTGCTTGGTTCCTCCGCCTATCTTGAACAGCTCGACGGCGCGGTCGTAGTTCAGCTGCACGTTCTTGAGGTTGGCGCGGGCATTGTCCACCTGGGCCTCGTAGCTTACGGTGTTGACGTCGTCAAGCACCACGACACGCTGTCCGGCCGACACGCGCTGACCCTCGTCTACTAATATCTGCTTGATGCGGGTGGGCATCGAGCTGGATATGTTGTTGATCAGTTCCGGTTCGACGGTAGCGGTGTACTGGCCCACCTGGTCCACAATCTGCGAATGGACGGTCTCTACCTTGACCGTAGGTACTGTTTCCTGTTTGTCTGCGGCATTGTCGGCCTTCTCCTTGTTGCCGGAGCAGGACACTGCCATTACACCCGTCAGCGCGACGGCGGCTATTGATATGTATCTTTTCATAAGATGGGTTAGTTTGCTGATTTATAGTTTGTGGTTATGCCCAGTGCGTCTTCCTTGCCAAGCAGGGTGTCCAGCTCGGAAGTGGAGACGAGGTAGTTGTAAATGGCCTGCAGGTACGAAAGCTGGGCCGAGGTGTTGGCCACCTCCGCGTCGCGCAGGTTCAGATATGTGGCGGCTCCGATCTCGAAGCTCTTCTGCATTATGTCGTATGCCTTCTGCGCCTGTTTCATTCCCTGTTCGGAACTGGAGATCTGCTTCACCTGCTTGTTGAGGTTGTCCAGAGCCAGGTCCACCTGCATGTTGAGGTTGTTCACTAGGTTTTCGCGCTGGAATGTCATTTCCTTCACCTGCACCTGAGCCTGCTTCACGGCGTTGAGGCGTCCCAGACCGTTGAAGATGGGCACCTGCAGGGCGATTCCGACGTTGCTGTAGGGATTGAACTGCTGGTTTTTCAGCGCGTTGCCGCTGCTCATGGCGTTCCAGTTCATGTTGTAGCTGATGCCAAGGGTGGGGATCCACGCGAATTTCTTGGCCGTAAGGCTTTGTTTCAGCATCTTGGTCTGGATGTCGAGTGTGCGCAGAGAGGTGTTCTGCGACAGGTCGCGTTCCGTGCCGAGGTGATAACCGTACATTTCGCGCTGCATGTCCTTGAGTGTAATGTTGGGCATCACGGTCACCTCATGGTCCATGCCCATCAGTATCTTCAGCATCAGCGACGCCTGCTTCACGGAGATGTCGGCCTGCAGCAGTTCGGGTTCCACGTTCGACACCTGGACCGAGCTGCGCAGCACGTCATACTCGGAAGCGGTGCCCTGTTCGAACTGTTTCCGGTATATTTCGGCGTTCATCTTGGCGATGTCGTAGTTTGCCTTGATGACGTTGCGCGAGGCATCGGCGAGCAGGAGGGCGTAGTAAGCCTTGTTGATGTTGTTCACCAGGTCGAGGCGCGATGCGCGGGCATCCTCCATGGCCGAGAGTATCTGCGTGTCGCTGATCTGGATGGCTTTCCACAGCTGGGCGTTCACCAACGGCATCGATGCCGAAAATCCGAAGTTCCAGTTGTTGTCGGTACCCATCTTGAACTGCTGGGTCTGTCCGCCCATGTTCATCGACACGGTCTGGAGCTTGATGGTGCGCTGGTATGCGCCTGAAAAATCGATGTTGGGGAATACGCTTGCAAGAGTCTCGCGCTTGCTGTAGTCCATGCGTTTCACTTCCAGGTCTGCCACACGGATGGTGGGATTGTCCTGCAGGGCAATCGACACGCATTCCTGGCGCGACAGCCGCACGGTGTCGTTGGCTGCGCCCGGTATCGAGCATGCAAACATTAACAAGGGTAATGCTGCCAGTCTGCTGATTTTCATAAATATAGGTTAAATAGTTGTTATTCTTTGTTTTGTTCGCATTTCAGGATTCCGTCAAGACGGTGCGAACTGCCTATTTCTTCCAGAATCTCGAGTCCCTTGGGTGTGGCTATGCTGCGCAGCAACGCGGTGCTGGCCGTCTCGTAAGCCTCAAGCAGGGTGACGTCGGGAGGGAAGTTCTCCTCCATTCGTTTCAGTGACTCCATCTGGATCATGAACAGGCGGATTATGATGCGGTAGTCGATATTCGGGCGGAACACTCCTTCCTCCACTCCTTTAAGGAATCCGTTCAGCATGTCTTCCTGCGACCGATGGATGTTCTTTTCGAAATAGGGCCGTATCTGCGAGTAGCTGTCGTCCATGGCCTTGAAGAATTCGGTGCCGAACTCGCGCATGGCTTCCTGATGGAGCCGGAGGGCTATTGCCATTGTCTCCATCATGTTCCCGGCATTGTGCGTCAGTTCCATCAGCCGTTTGGCAAAGTCATCGTGTATCAGGGTCAGAGCCTCGCAAAGCAGTTGTTCCTTGCTGCCGAATATCTCGTACAGGGTGCGTTTGGATATGGATAGGCTCTTGGCCACATAATCCATGGTCATGTTCTTGGCTCCCTTTTTAATAAGCACGGGATAAATGCGGTGCAACAGATGCGTCCTGTATTCGTCGGATGTCATTGGCTGTGAGAAGACGTTTGTTAGTCGGGGCAGAATATAGCATGCCCAAAGCGGTGCAAAATTAAGTAAAAAACCCGAAACCGCAAAGCAGTTTCGGGTTTTTGTATGGGACTTATAATGTATGACTATATCTATTAACAGATATTAACGGTTCAGAGTGGTTTTGTAAGTGCCCTTATCGGTCACGATGATGTAGATTCCGTCGGGAAGGGCATTGATCTCGCGCTCCGAAGCGTTTTCAAGCACGCGGATGCCTTGAGTGGTGTAGACGGCACGGACGGTGCCGTTGTATGCAGGGGTTTCTATTCCGGTGGATTGATTTACCGTAACCTTGCAAGTGGCGTAACGTCCGTTGGGCGAGCATACTGTTACTGTTGCCGTACCTACGCTCTTTCCGGTCGCGTTGCCTTGTGTGTCGACCGTCACTACGTCGGGATTGCTGCTGGTCCATTGCAGCTGCCCGGCAGCCGATATCGGGGTGACAGAATATGTCAAAGCCTTGGTCTCGTTTATTGTCAGTTCGCAGGTCTGGTCCAGCGTCACGGTCTCCGTGACAGGAGCGATGATGACCGGGAACGGACGGCAGGCGTCGTATTCAGCGCTTTCATCACCGTTAATTATCGTATGTGCTTTGACTTTCATCGTATAGGTCCCTATGCCGAAATTCGGAATGAAATCATCTGTAATGATTCTGTAGTTGCCGGGTCCGGGCAGGGTATAATATGCGTATGTCGGGGAATTGTACTTTGTCACGCCTTGAGAATCAATCAGCTCAAATCTCCAGCCTAACTGCAGCCCATTCTGGTGGTCTGAGCCGAGTCTCCAATAGGATTCGAACGTCTGTGGGTTATCCGAAGGCGAGAACTTGGTAGGCGACATTCCGTACATCTCGCACGGCGCGTCAAGTGGCTGTTGAACTTCACTCTCCAAGACGGTGATAGGGTAGGTGCCGGCGAGTTTGCGGCCGTAATCGTCCTTGAAATATACATCGTAGTCGCCGGGAGCGAGCGTCAAGGTGATGTTGCCCGATGATGCCATGCAGATGTCGGCAGGCAGAGCCTGGCTGAATTCAAGCATTGTGATTTCATCGCCTGTGGAGTTGCGGGCTATCATCGAGAGATTGCCGGCATAATCCTTGTCGGAAACATTCATGAACGCCATGTCGCAATAAATCTGATTGTTCCGGGCCAATTTGCCTGCGGTGGAGAAATATGAGGTCATCAGTACGGGCAAGGTCTCGGGATCGGCTTCCGGAACGGCGACCGAGGTGATAGCCCCGTCGCTGACGGTCATGTACAGATAGTTCGTGAAGCCGTCACCCGACGGCATCATGGTCCATGTCTCGTCGTTGTTGTTGCGATAGGCCGGATATACCTTGTATTCGCCGTCGGCAATATCCGATGGAAGGGTGGCGTACATTGCTATGATGCCGTATCCCGGCGGCAACCCCTCTTGTGCGAAGTCGTTTGTGTCGCCGATATATTGCTCGGATGTCTGTCTGTTTTCGAAAACGATCCCTATGCTTCCTGTGAAATCCTTGGTGCCGGCGTTGAAGAATGCCTCGAAACCGCCGTCGTAGGCCGGGTAGAATACATTTCCCAAACTTTCGTAGCCGGATTTCAAGCCATACGTGAAATCTCCATTGCATACCATCACGGGATTCGGCATGTCGATAGTCTGCGGAGTGCCCTGGCCGGGAGGAAAGACATTATATATTACGCCTTGGTTATAGTTGAAACCGCCGGCACCGCCACCGATTCCCAAAGTGCCGGGATTCAGGGCACAGAACATGAAATAACCGTCGCTCGTGCCTCCCCATCCCCAGTTGAAATGGAAATAATGGTCGCCCTGATAGCCGTCGCATACGAATGCATGACCGCCTTGCGAGCCGCTGCCGCTGACCTGTACAGGCCGTGATGCAGCCAGTTCGTTATAGACCAGTTGCTCCCATTCGGCGTTGCTGAACAGCGTGCGCGACGCATACGCTATGGAAGAATCGTACTTGAAATAACGTTCAAGCGCCACCGGAACAGCCTGGGAGCTGGCGCCACTCTCGTTCGGAGTGTAGCCCATGTCTACCGATACGCCGCAGGCATGCATCAGAAGCGCCACTGCGTCGGCCTGGGTGTCGGTATAGTTGCCGTACGTATATACAGGCAGCATGTTGTCCCAGTCGAACGTGACTGTAGAGAAATCCATGGATTCCACGAAGGACTGACCGCCCGAAGGATTGCAGGTATATGAATGCGAGCCCTGTCCGGCAGCGGGATATTTCCAGTAGCGCATCATCTGGGCCATGGCGGTGGCGACGCAACCGGTCACCGCACGTCCCCATTCACTTCCATTGGTATAATTTATGACAGGGCACTGATTGTTGTACGGTTCGCCCTGGTTGTATTTGGTTTCAAGCAGAGGCGCAATCGGTGTGCGCGGCGCCTTTGCCATAGTGTTGGCAGGCACTATTCCCTGCATCTGTATGTTCTCCGGGACGTTTTGGATCAGTCCGTTGCGGATGGCATAGTCCATTTCGCGGGCGTACTCCGAGAGCCACCACTGCATTTGCGGCGGTATGTTGTCGGCGTCGACAGAACCGGTGTCGCTGTAACCAAGCAGTGCCGGGAAACGGTCGTCAGCCGGCGACACAATATAACCCTTGTCGTCCGGAGCCGAGAACACATAGACGGCGGCCTGCGCGGGATTCTGTGTGTAATTCGTCACATAACTGAGCTGAGGCGCCTGCCCCGGTTTCCGGTTCAGCGTCAGGCTTCTGGTGGACGTGTTGCGGGCTGCGGCGTCCATAGCGCGCTGCAGGGCTTGTTCCGGACCGATTTCGGCGGCTCCGGCCGCCAGTGCGGTCATCATACTAAGCGTCAATAGCAAGTCTCTTTTCATAATAATGTTGTAATGTTTTATAAATCAGGAACTGTCTGAATTCACTGCCGAGGGAAATTCAAACAGTTCCTTGAATTTGTCGTTATGACGGGAATGTCAGCCCAAGAGCTTGACGCGTAAGTTATTGATCATGTCTTTCGACATGGCGTCGAGGTCGTATTCCGGCTTCCAGTCCCATTCTGTACGGGCGCATGTGTCGTCGAGCGAGTCGGGCCATGAGTCGGCGATGGACTGACGCAGCGGGTCGAGTTCGTATTCCATCCTGAAGTCGGGGATATATTCCTTTATCTTGTTGTAGATTATCTCCGGATCGAAGCTCATGGAGGCGATGTTGAACGAGTTACGGTGCACCAACCGTGAAGGATCGGCCTCCATGATTTCGACGGCGGCCCGCAGCGCGTCGGGCATATACATCATGTCCATGAACGTGCCGGGCTTGAGGGGACATTTGAAAGTCTCGCCCTTGACGGCTGAATAGTAGATGTCAACGGCATAGTCGGTGGTGCCGCCGCCGGGAGGAGTGGTGTATGAAATCAGGCCCGGGAAGCGTACCGAGCGCGTGTCGACGCCGAAACGCTTGGCATAGTAGTCGGAGAGGAGCTCGCCTGTCACCTTGGTCACGCCGTAGATGGTCTGGGGGCGCTGCACGGTGTCCTGCGGAGTCTTGACATGGGGAGTGGAGAGGCCGAACGATCCGATGGAACTCGGGGTGAACAGGGCGCAGTTGTGTTCGCGCGACACCTCGAGGGCGTTGTAAAGTCCGTTGACACCTATGTTCCAGGCCAGCTGCGGACGGGCTTCGGCTACGGCCGACAGGAGGGCCGCCAGATTGTAGATGCTGTCGATGCCGTGCTTTTTCACAACATCGGCTATCTGTTGTGCATTGGTTATGTCTACGATTTCCGCGGGTCCGCTTTCCAGCAGTTTGCCTTTCGGAGCCGCATTGGGAATATAGCCGCACACCACATGGCCGTCGCCATATATTCCGCGTAATTTCATAGTGAGTTCAGAGCCTATCTGCCCCGTGCCTCCAATCACAAGAATGTTCTTCATCCTTTGTCGTATTAGATATACTGCTATGTCTTTTCATGTATGAAACCCCTCTCGGATTTCACAATGCAAAAATAATCAAAAAAAATTAGATACAATCAAAAAATATTTAGTAATTTTGAAAGTGCACTGCGAATAAACGGAGCGGTGCGATACAACGATAGAAAAACAACCAAATACTGATATCATGTACACAGGATTCAAGAAGCATCTTGAGCAGGAGCTGGCCGGCATCAAGGAGGCGGGCCTCTACAAGAACGAGCGGATCATAGTGACTCCGCAGAGCAGTGACATCGAAGTCGAGACAGCCGAGGGCAAAGGGGAAGTGCTGAACTTCTGCGCCAATAACTACCTGGGCCTGTCGGACAACAGCCGTCTGATAGAGGCCGCCAAAAGGGCGATGGACTCCCGCGGCTACGGCATGAGCTCCGTGCGCTTCATCTGCGGCACGCAGGATCTTCACAAGGAGCTTGAGGCTGCTATCAGCCGTTACTTCAAGACCGAGGACACCATACTGTATGCGGCGTGTTTCGATGCCAACGGCGGTCTGTTCGAACCGTTGTTCACCGAGGAGGACGCCATCATCAGCGACGCGCTGAACCATGCCTCCATCATCGACGGCGTGCGTCTGTGCAAGGCCAAGCGTTTCCGCTACAAGAATGCCGACATGGCCGACCTGGAGCGCTGTCTGCAGGAGGCTCAGAGCTGCCGCTACCGCATCATCGCCACCGACGGAGTGTTCTCGATGGACGGCAACGTGGCTCCTATGGACAAGATATGCGAACTGGCCGAGAAATATGACGCGCTGGTGATGGTTGACGAGAGCCATTCGGCCGGCGTTGTCGGCAAGCGTGGCCGCGGCGTGGCCGAGAAATTCGACGCATACGGCAAGATCGACATCTTCACCGGCACGTTAGGCAAGTCGTTCGGCGGCGCCATGGGTGGATTCACCACGGGCCCGAAGGAGATCATAGATATGCTGCGTCAGCGTTCGCGTCCCTATCTGTTCTCCAACTCGGTGGCTCCGGCCATCGTGGGCGCGAGCCTGGAGATGTTCAGGATGCTGGACGAGAGCGACGAGCTGCACGACCGTCTGATGGGCAATGTGGAGTATTTCCGCACAAAGATGCTGGAGGCCGGCTTCGACATCAAGCCGACGCAGAGCGCCATCTGCGCCGTGATGCTGTATGACGCGAAGCTGAGCCAGGACTTCGCCGCCGAGATGCAGAAAGAGGGCATCTATGTGACGGGCTTCTACTATCCGGTGGTGCCGAAGGGCGAGGCCCGCATCCGCGTACAGCTCAGCGCGGCGCACAACCGCGAGCAGCTGGACCGCGCCATCAACGCCTTCATCAAGGTGGGCAAGAAGTTAGGAGTGCTGAAGGGCTGAAAGCGCTGTCGCTGAAGCTCCGGGCGAGATGCTGTCGCTGAAGCTCCAGCCCGGAACAAAACCGCCTGAAGACCGCCTGAAACCCAGAGGCACGGGAATAAAAAGACACAGGGCATAGAGCCTCTGTGTCTTTTTTTGTTTCTTTTGTTTCTTTTGTTTCTTCTGTTTCTTCTGTTTCTTCTGTTCCTTCTGTTCCTTTTTGTTCCTTCTGTTCTTCTGTTCTTCTGTTTCTTTGGCCGCGGGGGTTAGTTGGCGAAGTCGACGGAGAGGCCGAAGCGGAACTCGCGGGGATTGACGGGATAGCCGGGCATCGAGAAGTAGTTGCGGCCGAACCAGTTCTGATTCACGTGGCTGCATAGTACGAAGAAGCGGGTCTTGGAGAGCTTGAAATTAAGATAGGCGTTGCAGAAGGCGTAGTTGCCTACCCATGTGGGGGAGTCGCCCTGTACGTGGAACGACATCGTGGCGGGCTGATACATCATGCCGCGATACTTGGTGTAATAGTCGCAGTCAATACCTAACTGAACGTGCAGCACCCTGGCTATCTTGAACTGCAGGAACATGTTGCTGTATACGGTCAGCACGGGCAGCGGCAGGCGCTTGCTGTCGGACGACATCTGGTAAGTGATGCGGTTGTTCCAGTTCCAGATGCCGAACTTCAGCTTCTGGTCGAGACGGGCCGAAAGGACCTGCACGTGGCCGCCGAACTGCTCGGGTACGCCGGAGGCGTTGAAATACACCATGTTCTGCACGTTCTCGAAGTCCACGGATATATCCGTCTTGGTCCAGGGAATGTAGAGGTGTCCTCCGACGCGGAACTTGCGGATCTTGCCGAAATTGTTGTCCCATGCGAAATGGTTGCCTGAATAATGCTTCAGCGTCCAGTCCGGCTCCAGGTTCTTGAAGAAACCGTGTGCGCCGATTTCGACGGTGTCCTTGCCGAGACGGAATCGGGTGGTGATGCGGCCGCGTATGTCCATGTCGCCTATGGCGTCGCCTAACAGTCCGAACTTGGCGTCGGCGAAATATTTAAGAATCTTGCCTTTCTGCTTTTCGATGCGGCCGCTGACCCACAGGCGGTTGCGCTTGGCTGACGGGTTGGGCTGAACGCCTTCGGGCAGAGGCGTCAGGTTTTCGCCCTCGGGAGGCAGTATGCCGTCCTCGCCGGGCTGGGGCACTTTAAGCAAGTACCAGTACTTGTCGTATTCGTACGTAGCCCATGCCGAGAGTCCGAAAGGCGCCCATTTCTGGAAGCCCTCTATCATCTGTACGCCGAGGGTGTTGGCCACGGACATATATTTCGACTTGTCGTCGGTGTCGCCGTTGTTGAAATATGTGTTGGGCCAGAAATCGCGGGCCGAAGCCGGGTCGCGTGCCAGCAGACGCCGGTTGTTGCGGTTGTAGTCGAGCGAATATATGAACTTGATGACGGGCACCAGTTCTTTACGCTCCACGGTGTCCTCGGGTTGGGTTATGTCGCGGTAGAAGCCGACGCAGTATGCGTGGCTCATGTAGAATTCCTCGCCGTTCAGGATGTTGTGCACCTGCGACAGACGCACCGGGATGCTCTTGGGCTCGATCTCGTTGACGCCGCCCTGCACCTCGGCCGGGTTGGTGATGTACAGGTCGTTGGTGATACCGCCGTTCTCCTTGTTTACGTGCCGGTAATGGTTGAACAGCATCTGCGTCTGATAGTGGTCGCCGGTGTAGTAGAAGTTCAGTCCGAAGTCCACTGCCTTGGCGGCCTGGTCGGTATAAGAGCCTTTGGTATAGGGATAGTCTATCCAGCCCCCGACGCCGATCTTGCGGTTGACGTTGCCGGCAAACACGCCGCGCAGAAAGTCGGTGCGCGACTCGCGGTCGAACGTCAGGTTGTAGGTCAGCAACGTCATGGGGATATAGACGTTGTAGAACTTGGTCTTTTCCAGCGTGGGAATCCAGGGACTCAGGGCGTTGTTGAAGAAGAACTTATGGTCGTCGGGCCGCTCGAAATAGAGCATGCTCAGACCGGGTCCCGACAGCTGGCCTGTCGTGGCGAAGGCATCGTAGGTCATCGTGGGGATGAATGTGCGCTGATAGTTGTACATCAGCGTGTCCATAGTATTCGGCTGCCGTATGCCTAATTGCGTGTCGAGAGTCCATGCCGACCCGGGCTTGTAGAATTTCTTGGTCTTGGTGTCGGTGTTCCTGTCCATTTTCTGGTTCTGGGCGCCGACGGCAAGGGGCAGACAGAACATGACAAGGAGTGCGGCCAGAAAGGCCACACTCCTTTTATGTATTGATGTCAAATTATTTGCTAACACGGTGCAAAGTTAATGAAAAACTCTTCCCCGCGCAAATTTTTAGTCTCCTTGCTGATACAAGACTGCGGGTGTACCGGTTATCCTATCTGATGCACGGGGCGCAGCAGGTCGTTGACGGTCTTGACGGGGTTGAACGTCTCGGCGGGAACCTCGATGAATATGGTGTTCCAGTCCGACATGGCGCCGTTCCAGAGACCCGGCAGCTCTAATGCCTTGATGTCCACGCCCTCGCGACTCTTTTCGGAGATGAAGCCAGTGGTCTTGTCCACATACTTGGTGAGGTCGAACTTCTTGCCGGTCCAGTCCTTGGTGCATACGGCCAGGTCGACGGGGTTGAAGTGCGTGGCGTTGGCCATCATGTCCTTCTGAGCCTTGTCGGCCATATTTATCTGCGTGGATTCGAGGATCTGGGGGCTGACGGTGCCGTCCTGGTTAAATACGAGGTAGGGACCTCCGCCGGGTTCCCCTTCGTTGCGCACCATGCCGGCCACGCGGAAGGGGCGGTTCAGCTTGGAATAGATATATTCGGCTTTCTGTTCGGGCGTCATCCTGTCGGCCTTGTCGTGGGTGATGCACAGCACCTCGCGCATGAACTTCAGCATCGTGTCGAGTTCCTGTTCGGTGGGCTTGCCCTGACGGATGGCGCGGCAATAGTCGTCGGCGCGTTTCTTGACGCCCACCAGGGTGCCTCCCAGCACCTTCTTATACTGTATGGTGACGGGACGGTGCAGGTCTGGCACCACGTTGTCGATGTTCTTGATGAATATCACGTCGGCGTCAAGGTCGTTGAGGTTTTCAATCAGCGCGCCGTGACCGCCGGGACGGAAAAACAGCTTGCCATCCTCGCGGTAGGGTGTGTTGTCCATGTTGGCGGCAACGGTGTCGGTGCTGGGTTTCTGCACGGAGTAGGATATTTCGTACTTCACGCCGTAGAACAGAGCCAATACTTTGGCGGCTTCCTCCACCTTGAGCTTGACGAGGGGCAGATGGTCCTCGGAAACGGTGAAATGTACTCGCACCAAGCCATCCTTGTCGGCGGCGTACTGGGCGCCTTCGGCCAGATGTTCCTCGAGCGAGGTGCGCGAGTCGCCTATTATCTTGTGGAACTGCAGCAGCGCCTTGGGGAGCTTGCCATAGTTCAAGCCCTCCTTTTCGACCAAGGCGCGCGCCACGTCCTCATATCGTTTTTCGTCTATGAGGGACAGCGCGCTCTTGCCGTACAGACGCACGCAGGCGCTGTTCAGCATGGGGAAGAAAGCGAACTTGCCGATATTGTCGAAGAATGTCTTCATGAAGTCGTCCTTCGACAGTTTGCCGTGGTCGTTGATGAAAGCGAACACGTTCTTGAACATACGCGAGGCGGCGCCGCTGGCCGGCACCATCTTCAGCACCGAGCCTCCGGAGGCGCGATACTCGTCCCATATTTTGACGCTGCCAGCGGCCGCTTCCTGCGACAGCACGGCGATGCCGTGGCCCGGCGTGGCCGGTGCCTCTATGTCGAGCCAGGGGAAGCCCTTGGCGATCATTTCAAGCTGCTCCTGGAGTTGCTCGGGGGTGATGCCCTTCTTTTCGAGCAATTCGATGTCTACGTTCTCGAGTTTCATTGTATTATAGTGTTGTTGATAATGTTCCGATATTTCTGTTAATATTTGATTTTGTCGGCTGTCTGCGCCCATTTCCGGAATGCCTTGATGGTTTCGCTGTTGTCCACATGTATGGCCGGAAGCTCGCGTTTCTCGCGTTCCTTGGCCAGTTCCTCGTAAATGAAGTTGTCGCTGAAGTCGATTGCGGCGGCATCTTCCTTGGTGTTGCCGAAGTAAATCTTCTTCACACCGGCCCAATATAGGGCTGACAGACACATGGGGCATGGCTCGCAGCTGCTGTACACGGTGCATCCGGTCAGTTTAAACGATTTCAGGCGTGAGCATGCGTGGCGTATGGCGTTCACTTCGGCGTGGGCCGTGGGGTCGTTGTCGGGCGTTACGGAATTTACGCCTGTGGCCACTACCTCGTCGTCGCGCACTATGACGGCTCCGAACGGACCGCCGCCGGCATCGATGTTGTCGTACGACAGACGGGCCGCCATATCCATGTATTTGGGATTATAGTCTGTATTGTTCATAGTATTGGCATTAGATTATTTCTGTTCCTTGTCCTGATTGTTTCCGCTGCGGTCGATGTGCCGGCGCAGCAGGTCGATCTTGCGCGACAGCATGGGTATGCGGCGCTCCATGGCGTTCATATCGCGCTGCGAGGCGTAAAGCTCGTAGGTGGCCATGATCATCTTGCTGTAATCGAGCGGCATCTTCCACGAAGCCACCGGGCCGTTGTTGACGAACGTCACGGTGATGTCGTTCAGCTGGTTGTCGGTTATGAGATGACCTATGCTGTCGGCGGCGGTGCCGGTGAACATCACCACGTTAAGGTTGCCGGCCATGTAGTTCAGGGCCTGGTCGGCCGGCACGACGTCCGATGTGGCCGACACCGACGGAGCCGTGACCGTAATGCTGTTGAAACGCTTGCCGCTGCAGGCCGCCACAAGCTCGAACTGGCCGTTTTCGGCCAGGCGTGCCATAAGCGATGTGGATGCGGGTGGATATTTACCCCTGAAAGGAGTGTATATCATATATGGCGCGGCCTCGCGTTCGTTGGCCACGGTGGTGAAGTCGCGCAGCCACACATCCTGTTGCTCGCGCAGCCTGGCGATATTGTCATTGCAGGAATCGATTTCGGCCTTGAGTGCCGTTACGGAATCCTGAAGGCTCCGCGCATAGTCGGCGCGTGCCTTCTCGGCATTGTCCTTCTTGCCAGTGCAGGCACCTAAGGCGGGCAGCAATATTGCCGCGGTAAGTGCCGAGGCTATCAGTCCGATATGTCTATTCATGGTTCAGTAATTTCTAATCTGTCTGTTATAATGCTATTCCATCTGTAATAACGCGGAAAGGCTACATTCTGATTGCATCCTTCACGCCTTTTACTCCTTTTATTTTCTTTAGGATGGATGTGAGCTGACGGTTGTCGACCACACCTACCACTAAGAAACCCTGGAACATACCGTCGTTTGAGTCAATCGAGATGTTGCGCAGCACGGCTCCCTGCTCGTGCGAGATGATACCCGTGATATTGGCCACTATTCCGATGTCGTCGTTACCGATGACGCGGATGGTGGCGGGCAGTACGTTGCCGGTCTTGCCGCTCCAGGTGGCGTTGATGAGGCGGTATGGATAACGCTCCTTGATGTTCGCGGCGTTGGGGCAGTCCTCCTTGTGTATCTTGACGATACCGTCCGACGAAATGAATCCGAACACCCGGTCTCCGTAGATGGGGTTACAGCACTTGGCGAACCGATAGCTCAGGCCGTTGATGGACTTCTCGCCGATGGCCAGCACGTCATGGCTCTGCTGCTCGGTTTCGGCGGTGTTGATCTTGAATCCTTCGGCCGATACGTGTTCCTCGGTATGCTCGCGGTTAAGCTCCTCGACGTATGTGTTCAGGAATCGTCCCGGGTCGATCTTGTCGGCCCCCATGTCGGCGAAGAATTCCAGATTGAACTTATATCCCTGCTTTTTGATCAGCTTCATCATCAGGGTCTCGTCCAGTTCAATCTTACGGTTTTTGGCGCGGCGCATCAGAGCCTCGCGGCCGAGGTCGGCCATTCGTTGCTTCTGCTCGTTGAGGCACTGTTTGATCTTGTTGCGTGCGCGCGCGGACTTGACAATCTGCAGCCACTCCAGACGGGGTTCCTGGTTGTTGCTGGTCAGGATCTCGACGGTGTCGCCGTTCTGTATCTGATAGTTCAGTTTGCGGTGGGCACCATTTATGATGGCACCGGTGCATTTCGCGCCTACATTGGTATGGATATGGAATGCGAAATCAAGCACGGTGGCTCCGGCCGACAGGCGGAACAGGTCGCCTTTGGGTGTGAATGCGAACACCTCCTTGGCCGTCGGGTCGAGGTTGATGTTGCGCATCAGCTGCATCGGGCCGGCCTCGGCAGTCTCCAGTATGTCGCGGATGTTGGCCATCCACTGGTCGGTGCTGTCGCCCTTCACTCCCTTGTAGCGCCAGTGGGCGGCAAGACCCTTTTCGGCCACAAGGTCCATGCGGCGGGTGCGGAACTGCACCTCCACCCATTTGTTGCCCGGGCCCATCACGGTGGCGTGCAGCGACTCATAGCCGTTGCTCTTGGGCAGCGTGATCCAGTCCTTCATGCGCGCCGGATTGGCCGTGTACATGTCTGCAAGGATGGCGTATGCCTTCCAGCAGTCGGTCTTCTCGCGGTCGCGCGGTGTGTCGATTATGACGCGTATGGCGAACAGGTCGTAGATGCCCGGCAGGTCCACTTTCTGCTTCTTCATCTTGTTCCAGATGGAGCTGATGGACTTGGTGCGTCCCTTGATTTCGAATTCAAAGTCCTCCTGCTCCAGACGTTTGCGCAGAGGTTCGATGAATTCCTTGATATATTGGTCGCGGCTTCGCTTGGTGGCGTTGAGTTTGTGGGCTATCTGGGTGTATATCTCGCGGTTGGTGTATTTCAGCGACAGGTCCTCGAGTTCACCCTTTATCTTGTACAGGCCGAGACGGTGAGCCAACTGCGCGTAGAGATAGTTGGCCTCGAACGCCACGTTGCGCACCCAGATGTCGTCGGGATGATGGTTGATGGAGCGCATCAGCACCAGGTTCTGGACTATCATGACGATTATGACACGGATGTCGCGAGCCAGTGCCAGCATCAGGCCACGGAAATTATCCTGGTTTGTGGCGTTGTTGCGGTTGCTGAATCGAGTCACGGCTTCTATGCCGGAAATGATGGAGAGTATGTCGTCGCCCCAGCGTTTCAGCACGAAGTCATCGTCGATGATTCGGGCATTGTGCATGGGTTGCAGCAAAATGGCTAACAATATGTTGCGGTCTGGATCGACCATCTCGGCGAAAGTAACGGCCGAAAGGAGGGCCTGACGGCACAGGGGCAGGTTCTTGGCGTCGCGGGCCGGAAGTTTATGGCCGTAGGCGTCGAGAGCCAGCGCTTCGATGTCGCGCATGTCTTCGGGCGAAAGGATGTCCGCGCCACGCCGGCGAAGGTCGTCGGCCAGTCGCAGGGTTTCCTTCAGTTCATCCGGAGTCAGTCGCAGGGTAATGTCAGTGTCGGTCATTGTTATCAGGTCAATACCGCCATTGTCGCGGTGTCTACTGCAAAGTTACAAAATTTTTCGCTAATACGCGCAGAGCAAGTATTAAATATATGTAAATAAAAAGGAGGCTGTGTCAAAATAGGCAT
>DESI01000096.1 GCA_002361235.1 Porphyromonadaceae bacterium UBA3318
ATGCCCATGTCGGGCGAACTAAAGTAAAGGGCGGCTATCAGAAGCCCCCCTTTACAATCCATTCCCCTTTCTTGTTGGAGCCTTTGCGAAAGAGAATTCCTTCCTGCTTCAGTGTGCCCACAATCTTCTGCACGCCGATTCGCGACATACCGATTACCTGCGCCACTTCCTCTAGTGTCATCGTGGAGTTCATGGACAAGACACGCAGCACCTTGTCCCTGTTGGACTTAATTCCTCTAAGGCTGTCCTGCAGGCCTTCATAAGAGCCGGCTTGTAAACTTTCCGTCTGTGGGACGTGCATCACGGTCGTTCCGTACATAGACGCCGCGTCGGGTTCCTGTACGACGCTGTATTCATGCACTTCAGGCAATCCGTATTCTTCGTCATACACCCCATACAGACGCCTCATCGCCGGGATGTCGGGCTGTCGTCCCCGGAATTCAAGGGTCAGCGTCGTGCGGTCGACGCCCCCGGTGGCGGTCACCTCAAGCTTGGGCGCGCAGTGATACACGCTCTGCCACGTCTTGAAGATGCCCTGCAGGCCGCTGCCCGCGCGTTCGCCATATTCCACCATCGCCAGCATCTTCATCATCACGCCGTTGCGCGGGTCGGACGTGCTGTCCTGCAACGCTTCGTTCAGCGACACCCGCATGCTGCCGGGGTTGGCGAACCTGAATCCTTCGGCGCTTTTATGCACCACTACGCCGCGACGTCCGTAGAAGTCGGCGTTGGCCAGCATGTTGACCGTGGCCTCGCGCACGGTCTTGTGCAGGGGCGTATCGTCGTCCCGGAAGTTGCCCTTGAACATGAACGGCACCTTCAGGTCGGACTGCAGTTTCGGAATGACTTTGAGGATGAAGTCGAACACGTTGCCGCTCCAGTCGCCCGACTGCGAGGTGATGCGGTCGGACCACCGGGCATACATCCCGTTGCTCCGGTTCTCCTGATAATCCAGAAAATAGTTGGGGAACACCGGCGTGATCTCGTACTCATAGCCGAACATAAGCAGTCCCGCCACCGTGGGATGGAACCGGCCGGTGTCCTTGTCCTCGCGTACGGCGCCGATCCTGCGCAGAAACATGGTGTCGTCCTCATGGTTCCACAGATGCTGCGAACGGATCTGCCTGAAGATGTTGCGGTATGCCTTTACGGTTTCGGGACAGAACACCGACACGTCCAGTCCGGTCAGCAGTCGGTTGTCGTCGGTCACCAGCGAGGAGTCGCGCATCATCAGTGCCACTTCTTCGAGCGAGCAGTGATAGTCGCCCTCGAAGTTGCGGCGGTATGTTCCGGTGCGTGGATCGGCGCCGACATACACCGGGCGCGATGTGCGTTCGGCCCTGGGCACATGGATCACGATCACGTCCTTACCTTCGACCTGGTCCACATACGCCATTCTGTCTGTCAGGATATTGCTGCTTACTTTCTGACGGTTGTTGACCATGTTCCAGAAATCCTTTATTGTCTTGTAGGCGTCAGGCAGGCCTTCCACCACGAGACGTCCGTGCTCTTTTTCGTTGACTCCGAGCACGATCACGCCGCCTTCACTGTTGGCGAAAGCGGAATATGTCTCCCACAGGGAACTGGGGAGTCCGCCACGACCGGACTTGACTTCCAGTCCGCGGTTTTCCTTATATGTGGCCAGTCTTTCAAGACTAAAGGATTCCGTCGTCTTCATAATTGGCTTTGCCTTTATATGTGTCTGTATATATTACCCTGATTATAATATATCTTTTATTATATAATATATATGATTATAACGCTTTATTATATATTTTATTACTTATTAAACGCTCTTTTTATATATTTTATTATTTCTATCAGTCTTTTATTGTATACTTCATCACATATTTTATCGGAGTATTCGGTATCAGCATATCCCCATCATCTGCATGATGGGACCGGCCAGGATTGCGGTCAGGATTCCGTTGATGATTATGCCGAGGGTGGCGAAAGCTCCGTATTGCTCGCCGAATTCCGCCATGCGCGATGTGCCGATGACATGGGCGGCGGTGCCCATGCTTATGCTTTTGGCAAATGGATTGACGACATGACCGTAGGAAAGGACTTTGAGTCCGAGTATCGCTCCCGTCAGGCCCACGCACACCACGATGGCGGCCGTCAGCGAGGGAATTCCGCCCAATTGCGATGAGATGTCAATGGCAATCGGCGCAGTGACGGATTTTGGAGCAAGAGATATTATTATCTCTTTGCTTGCCCCGAGGGCTTTGGCGATGGCCACCACCGACACGATTCCTGCGACGCATCCCGCAAATTCGGATATAAGTATCGGCATGAGTTGCTGACGTATCGTGCGCAGCTGTGTGTAGAGGGGAACGCCCAAGGCCACTATGGCCGGACGCAACCAGAATTCAACCATGTGGCCGCTTTGGCTGTATGTCTCGTAACTGATGCCCGTCAGTTTCAGAAATAGTATCAGTACTGCAATCGTGATGAGCACGGGGTTCAATATCACGAGTCCCGTGAGAGTCTGTAGTTTTCTGGCTCCGAGAAATGTCAGAAACGTGATTGCGATAAGGGAAACGTCACTTTCCAGAAATTCCATGATGTCAGTGTTTAAATCTGAATTTAAATTTGCGCGAGTTGACAAACTGGTGCACCCATCCGGTGACTATAAGCACGATGGCGATGCTGAGCAACGTGGCCGTAACGATAGGAAACCATTGCGCGGAGATTATGTCGAAATAGAGCATTATCGCCACACCCGGGGGCACGAAGAAGAAACCCATGTTTGACACGAGGAATTGACTGATACCTTTTACAGACTCAATGTTGACCACCTTATTCTGAAGCAGGGTGGTCAACAGCAACATGCCGATAATGCTTCCGGGAATCGGGATTTTGAAAATCCAGGCGATGAATTCTCCGGCGGCAAGGCATGCGAAAATAATCGAACACTGTTTAACCATAGAATTATTAACCTTAATCACTATTAACCTTAATCCGACCGCAAAGTTACAACTTTTTTCCGGTACCACGTCTATATTCTGTATATTCGACCAACTATGCCTGCGCCTCTGCCCGACAATTCATGATGGGATTCACGACTTCGTAATCGTGCAACCATGCAATCGGGCTGTCATCGGAATATAGTTCGTTAAAAATTGCCATGCTCCGGAAAATCCGCTGGCCCGAAAATGGAGTAAGAGATAGAGATGGATGTGGAGCTGAGGGATTTCGTTGGATGTATGACAGCATGGAGCAATCTTAGGCTCTGTTCCTTAAAAAATATTAACGCCAAGGCGGTGGATTTTCGAGGTAATTTTGCCGATCTGTGAGGGAGCAGCCTCGCGGCTGTGACCGAGCAGAACGGTAAAATTAACCGAAAAGACACCGGGCAAGGCACAGAATAATTAAATATCGAATAAACAAGGCCTGTCCATAATGAAAACGCCAAAAGAGAAATTACCTCCGTCTCGCAGTTGCACCTCATCTTTGGCCTTTTGACTCAGTCGCATAGCCCGCTATGCTCCTGAGTCGGCAAGACCAAATCTGAGGCACACCTGCGACCCTGGCGTAAATATTTTTTAAGGAACAGAGCCTTATAAAAAAGTTGGTATCCGGTGCAAGGTTTTCATTATCCTCGGATTTAATATAACAGAACAACCAATAAAATCACAATGATATGGCAAGACAACATCTTATATTATCTGTAGTCGGAGTTGTGCTACTTATGATGCTTCCATCATGTATCAATGACGACGATTCTTCCGAGTTGCTGAGACCGACAGCACTTGTCACCGTATGTCCTGATGCTGATGGCAGCTTTATAATGCAACTCGACGACGAGACCCGGTTAGTACCGACGAATCTGAAGTCTTCTCCTTTCGGAGCAAAAGAAGTCAGAGCCCTTGTGAACTATACGGAAACCAATGTTTCGCCACAAGACAAAAACACAAGGTATGTCGAAGTCAACTGGCTTGACAGCATCCGCACCAAATTGCCGGTGAAAACTCTGGGTGAACAAGATGCCGACAAGTTTGGGAATGATCCCGTTGAAATCGTGCAGGATTGGGTTACTGTGGCTGAAGACGGCTATCTGACGCTGCGGATACGCACTCTCTGGAGTTCTCCTCATGCCACCCATGTTCTTAATCTTGTGACCGGGACCAATCCGGAAGACCCCTATGAGCTTGAATTAAGACACGATGCCAAAGGTGACACAAACGGGAATTGGGGAGACGCTTTGATAGCGTTTAATCTTAACAAACTGCCTGGAGCCGACGCCGGCAAAGCCGGAATCAAACTGAAGTGGAAGTCCTTCACTGGCGAAAAATCTGCTGAGTTTGAGATAAAGATGCGCCCTCTGAAACAAGAAATCGACGCATACAATATCCGGTATTCCAACGGCATAGAATAAAACAGCAAAAAAATCATCCTCCCGATGCAAGATTTTGCAAAAGGAAGATTTAATAAAAATGAGAGCTCTCAGGAAATAGGTTACAACTATAAACATACAACTACGATGAAAATATCAAAGTTTTTCAAACTCACCGCAGCGATGCTGGCCTGTGTGTCCGCAGTGGCAATCACATCCTGCGCCAGCGACGATGATCCCAAAGACCCCGAACTCAAGTTCGACCCGGCCAATGTGGCTGTGACACCCGGAGCAACCGCAACAGTGACAGTAAGTGGCGGCACGGCTCCATTCACCGTCGCATCGAGCGATGAAATAATCGCTACGGCACAAGCCGACAACGGCACCATCACGGTTACAGGCGTAAAGGAAGGTACGGCTACCATCACGGTTACTGATGCCAAGCAGGTCAAAGGCCAATTCACCGTCACTGTCATGGAATCGGCCGAGCAAGGCCTTGATTTTGACAAAAAGAGTGTGTCAGTAGCGGTTGGAGAAGAAGAAACCGTAACAGTCATAGGAGACACGATGCCTTATACCGCAACAGCGACAGATACGGAAATTGCAACCGTTACAGTACAGGACGACAAAATCACCATAAAGGGTGTGAAAGCCGGAACCACCTCTGTTACAGTCACAGCCAATGACAAGAAAACAGGCACAATCTCCGTTACAGTAGAGTAAAAAAACCGCGAACCATTATTGGCGAAGGAGAAACGGATGTCTTATAACCGTTTCTCCCGAGCCTTTCTTATAAATCGAAGGTCTGGTGGCATCCATAGAAACTGACAACGAGGAACAGATTCTTGACCTTGTCAAACAAGGCGATCCTATGGCTATGAGAACGGTATATTCCACATACGTCCGATATCTTGCAGCTGTATGTTCTCGCTATATCGTTAATGATGAAGATGTAAAAGATGTTCTTCAAGACAGTTTCTTAAAGATTTTTTCAGGTATTCTTTCATTTCAATATCGTGGAAAAGGTTCTCTGAAAGGATGGATGACAAAAATCACCGTTAATGAAACACTGAAATTTCTTCAAAAAAACAATCGCTTTGAATTTGTTGAAATATCGGAACAAGAACATGACAAACCTGATCAGGATCCGGATGTGGATGCACTGCCTTCATCAGTGTTGTTCAAGCTTATACGTGAACTTCCCGATGGATATAGAACAATATTCAACTTATATGTCGTTGAAAACAAAAGCCATAAGGAGATTGCAAAATTGCTTGACATAAAAGAAAGCACTTCAGCCTCACAATTGCACCGCGCTAAATCTTTACTGGCGACTAAAATCAGGCAATATTACTATTAATACCCATATTACCATGAACGAAGATTGGCTACATAAAGTCCATGACCGGATGACCGGCTACGAAATTGACGAGCCGGATAATCTGTGGGAGGCCATAGAAGCACAACGGGCTGAAACTTCATCCCCTTCCCGTCCGATGAAGCGCCCTGTGATGATATGGGTAAAAAGGAGTATCGCTGCCGCCGCAATGATTGCAGTCGTCATATCAGCAGGCGTTCATTTAATCAATATAAACCAGGAAGCATCCCTGGCACCACTGCGGACCAAAGCAACCGATAATCCTGTGATCAGTCCGGAAATTCGTCCGCAGAACACAATGGCTCACGCCGTTCGGGACAAACAACCGTCTAAAACCCTGATTGCTCAAAACATACTCCCGGCGCATGGCTCCGACATATTGCCTGCCATACCATCTGCGCAAACTGAAATACAGGCGGAGGCGCAGACCGCCGATAATCATACTTATGAAAATCGGGATAATCCGGCTGTGGTCGAAGAAAAACCGGTTAAACCCAATGACACCGCAGAAAGAGTTGAGCGTATGGAAAAGCAACAGTTCCATCCGGATGCTGATAGTGGCCACATAGCATCAATACCTAAGAAAGTGTCGGCCTCGAACAATGTATCCGTTGCCATATACAGTTCGGGGGGAACCGGTTCTGCTTTGAGCTACAGTTCTAACGGGGATTTATTTGTCGGAGCAGGCGTCGGACCGGATAATTCAGACTGGGCAGACAATCCCTTGTTAGGTATTCTTGTCTTTAATCAAGGCAAAGACATTGAAACTGACATCAAACATCACCTTCCTATAAGGGCCGGAGTTTCCTTTACGTATAATTTCAACGAAAGAATCGGCATAGAAACAGGGCTGAGTTATACCAACCTTACCTCCGATGTCAGGGAAGGCAGCGAGAGCCATTATTATACCGGCGAACAGAAGCTGCATTATATCGGCATCCCTCTCAACGTGAAATACCGTTTTATTTCGTGGAAAAGATTGGACCTGTATGCATCGACCGGGGTACTTGCAGAGAAATGCGTTTCTGCAAAACTTGACAAGGATTATTTCCTCGACCAGCAAAAGAAGAAAAGGGTGTCGGAGAATCTGTCAGAAAAACCCATGCAATGGTCGGTTAATGCCTCAGTCGGAGTTCAATGCACTCTTGTAAAGTCAATGAGTATATTCGTTGAACCCGGAATCAGCTACTATTTCAATGACGGAACAGATATCCGGACGATTTATAAAGAAAAACCCTTTAATTTCAATTTGAACCTGGGTATAAGGTTTTCATTTGGGAAATAGGATAAGGGACCCGTTATACTGAATGCTGCTGACAGATAATATTGAATTGAGTTCAGGGATATTAAGAGCTGTTTAAAAACTATTACTGTCCGCTAAACTTTTAAGTTGACCTCAAAAGTTTAGCGGACAGTAATACTTGGAAATCCTTCGACAGATTTTCCGCAGCGATAATCGCCGCCGAATCCACCTTCTGATCTATATAGACAGCGGCAGGTTTCCCATTCTCGATCAGCGGATAATAACCCTTCCGGGCATCAAACGATATAAACTTCTCGGCTCCCACAGCGGCGACCGCCGCCATCATAGCCGAGAGCTATAATCCCATCTTCAACTTGCGCATACGTTGTTATTGTTTCTCGAGCCACTCCACTCCGGAATCCTCTCACTTAAACAACGTTATATCATCCGATATCGTATTCAAACGCCGCGTCGACGCTCTTTCATCATTGTTGCCTGGATTCTATAACTCGCGAAGGGACGCCTTCACGGGTTATTTTGACAGGTGCGATAGTGCCGTCGGCATTGAACTTCAGGCGGTCGATGCAGGTGTGACGGTGGTCGCGTCCGTCATCGCCTAACGGACGGCGGTGGTACACGATATAGTATTCGTCCTGCCCGGGAATCTGAATTACCGAATGATGCCCGGCACTTGTAGCCACTTCAGGGTCGGTATAAAGTATTTTCCCGACACGCTCAAAAGGTCCGTACGGGCTGTCGGACATAGAGTAGGCTACGGAATAATCCGGGCCTCCCCATCCTCCTTCGCTCCACATGAAATAATACTTTCCGTTGCGTTTCAGCATGAACGGGCCTTCGGTATAGCCTTGGGGAGTGACTTCGCGGTAGTAGCTCCCGTCCTCCCAGGGCTGCAGGGCCGTGAAGTCGTCGTTGAGACGCACCATATTGCAGTGTCCCCAGCCGCCATAATACATATACCAGTCTCCGTCGTCATCCTTAAAGACGTACTGGTCGATAGGCTGCGCGCCATTTACAATCTCATTGATGAGCGGACGGCCGAGAAGGTCACGGAACGGTCCCTCGGGACGCTCCGCCACGGCTACTCCTATGCCTCCGATCTCGCCCTCATGCACATCGTTGGCCGAGAAAAAGAGATAGTATTTACCGTTGTTTTCAACGATAGCGGGCGCCCACATACACTTGTGCGCCCATTTCACCCTATCAGTGTCGATTATGGCATGGTGACGTTCCCAGTTAACCAGATCTTTCGATGAAAAACAATCGATGAATGTCTGTCGCTCGTAGAGGTCGCTCCATGTGGGATAAATCCAGTAGGTATCACCGAAAACCACCCCCTCAGGGTCGGCGTACCAACCTTCGAACACCGGATTTTTTGCCTGCAACGTGGCCGAAAGCGTGAGGAGTCCTAATAATATCGCAATTCTCATGTTTTTTCGTCTATATTAGTTGTTGTTCAGGTCCAGCGACACCCTTACCACAACCGGGAAATGGTCGGAAGGTGTGCGGGCCACATAGCGGCTCACCTCTATCTCCTCGGGTGCGTCATTGGCGTTTACCCGCTTGCTGTTCTCCGGTGTACGGTAGGTGTCGGTCAATACTCCGTACTTAAGCACCTTGACACCGGGCGTGACGAACACATGGTCGATGCGGCTGTCGGTGTAATTATCGGTCTTATAGCTGTTGAACGTGCCGTTCAGGGCGTACCGGAGCTGAGCCACTTCGTACGAATCCAGCAGGTCGCCGCCTGCGGTGATGGTACGGTACGACGGGCTGGTCTGGTCCACGTTGAAGTCGCCGGTCACGAATGCCGGGCAGCCCCGGCCGAAGCTGTCGATGCGGCTGCGCACCAGCTTGGCGCCCTCCACACGGGCCTTCTTGCCGACGTGGTCCATGTGCAGGTTGAACATCACGAACTCCCGGCCGCTTTCCTTATGACGGAACTTTCCCCACGAGCATATCCTCGGGCAGACGGCGTCCCAGCCAAGGCCCGGCTTGTCGGGCGTCTCCGAGATCCAGAAATCGCCGTGATCCAGCAACCTGAACTTTTCTGTATTATAGAATATGGCCGAATGCTCGCCGGCATCCTTGCCGTCCTCGCGTCCCGCGCCGATGTAATCGTAACCCGGTAGCAGGGCCTTAAGTTCCTCCAGCTGGGTCTTGAACCCCTCCTGTGTGCCGAAGATGTCGAACTCATGATACCTGATCAGTTGTCCCAACACCGGGCATCTGCGTCCCCATCCGTTGCCGGCCTTGGTGTCGCCGTCGTTCAGCTGTCGCAGGTTATAGCTCGCCACGTTGAACTCTGTCTTTTCAACAGCAAGCATGGTGCTGCCTGAACCCGACAGCACCATGATAACCATAACCAATCCAAAAAATATTCCTAACTTTTTCATCATGTAGAATCTGTGTTATTCCGACTTGCTCATATATTGTTGAGCAGGTCGATTTTACCCTCGTTCACCAGCTTCAGCACCAGTTCGCCGAACAGTGTGTTCTGCCATGCGAACCATGCGCGGGTGAAGTCGGACGGATCATCCTTATGGAAGGATTCGTGAATGAAACCGGTGCCGGCCTCGGTGTCCATCACGCTCTTAAGGCACTGCGCCACCTCGGCGTCGTCGGTGCTGGTGAACGCCTTCATCATCAGGCTCATGGGCCAGATATAGTCGTAACCCACATGCGGGCCGCCTATGCCCTCGCCAGCCTTTCCCTTGAAGAAATAGGGATTGCTGTCGCTCCAGATGAAGCGACGGGTGTTCTGATATATCGGGTCGTTTACGTCCACATCACTCAGATAAGGCATTGACATCAGGCTGGGCGCATTGGAATCGTCCATCAGAAAATGATTGCCGAAACCGTCGCATTCAAAGGCATATATCTTACCGTATTCGGGATGATTGTACACGGCATGTTTCTGCAACGCATCCTCCACCTCGGAGGCCAGTGCGCGACACTCGGCGCTCCTGCGTGCGTCATGGTTCACCGTATCCAGAATCTCGGCCGCCTTGCGCAGTATGGACACCGCGAAGAAATTGGAGGGCACCAGGAACTGCAGGGTCGTGGCGTCGTCCGACGGACGGAAGCTCGACGCGATCAGTCCGCACGGTTTCACCGGCGTTCCCATTCCGTTGTTGCTCAGCGTGTCGAAAGCCCGCTCCGTCTTACGCATGAATTTGTATTTGCCATGTCCGTCGCGGCGCTGCTGCTCGCGGAAGGTGGTCAGAATGTTGTCCACGGCCTGAATCCATGCCTGGTCGAACACGGACGCATCGCCCGTCACTTTCCAGTACTCGTAAGCCAGACGCACCGGATAGCACAGCGAGTCGATTTCCCATTTACGCTCGTGCACCTCCGGCAGCATGTCGGTCACATCCGACTGCCATTCGCCACCGGTGGGTCCGTCGTTGAAGGCATTGGCGTAAGGGTCGATGTTGATGCACATCAGCTGACGGCGTATCACTCCCTCCAGCATCTTGCGCAGCTGCGGGTCGGAATTGGCCAGCTGCACATACGGCCACACCTGCGCTCCGGAGTCGCGGAGCCACATGGCGTGGATGTCGCCCGTATATACGAAGGTGTCGGGCTTGCCGTCCTCGCCTGTCCTGTAATGCACGGTGGTGTCGATGGTGTTCGGAAAGCAGTTCTCGAACATCCATGCCAGTTTGGGATTCGTCAGCAGGGATTTCACCCTTTTTATCTCCCGTTCCACGGCATCGGAGTGGAACAGACGCTCCTTCTTCGCGGGCCGCTGACACTTATATGCGGCGCGGTCCACACGGCTGACCTTGACATTGTCCGGCTGGCAGATGCACGTCTCCGACGAATACGCCGGGATTGCCGTCGACAGAGCCAACGCCCCTGTTAATGTGATTATAATTCTGTTCATGATATCTGGTTCGTTTATCTGGTGGCAAAGTTACATGTATTCCTATATTAATCTGTATGCCTAAACGACAAGAATGTCGTTATCCCTGAATACATGCGACACCATACAAAAATGTCACAAACGGAAACAAATCGGGATTACGCCTCTTTCTTCGCCTCCACCAGCGAATTATCGCAACATTTGTTGCGGTTGCGGTAATCCTTGGGCGTGGTGTGGAAGCGCTTGTCGAATTCCTTATAGAAATGTGACCGGTTTGTAAAACCGCTGCGGTAAATGATTTCCTGAACGGTATAGGATGTTGTCTGCAGCAGTTTCGCGGCGTAACTTATGCGGTGGTTCTTGATGAAATCGTTCGGGGGCAGCCATCCCATTTCCTTGAACTTGCGGTACAGGTTCCGGACACTGATCTTCATGTGTGCGGCCAGATGGTCGGGCGACAGCTCGCTGTCCTCGATGTGCGCGTCGATGAATTCGGTTATCTTGTCCAGATAATCCTTGTCCTCGCGGTGTATCAGCTTGCCGTTGTTGAACTCGAACGCGCTGGCCGAGGTGTTGTAATATTCCTTCAGCCGGATCTTGTTCTCAAGCAGACGTTTGGCCACGGCGCGCAGATAGTTCAGGCTGAACGGCTTTCCTATATAGGCGTCGGCGCCGGCCTCGATGCCCTCCACGCGCTCGGCATTGCTGGTCTTGGCCGACAGCAGAATAAGCGGAATGTGCATGGTGTGTCTGTTGCACTTCACCCGGCGCGTGAATTCCAGTCCGTTCATGCCGGGCATCATGATGTCGCTTATAATCAGGTCCGGCGACAGCTGCGTGATGCAGTCCAGTCCCTCCTGGGCATTGCCGGCCACCACCACGTCGTAATCGGCCAAAGTGTCGCGTATCATGGTGAGTATCTCGGGATTGTCGTCTATCACCAATACCTTGCCCAGGTTCTCCTTGAGTTTGGCTGCCGAGGCCACCGGTTTGGCGGTATCCACCGAAATCTCCGGAAGCTTCACTCGCTGCGGCGCTTCCTTCACGCTCGCGGCATCCCCGTCGACGTTGACCTCAAGCTGCGGCAACGTCACGACGAACTCGGCGTACACCCCTACCTCGCTTTCGATCTCGATGCGTCCCTGCAGCAGTTCGGTCATGCTGTGACAGATGGCCATGCCGAGTCCGTTGCGGTGCGATATTCCCTTCACGGCGTTTTCCTCAACATTGTCCAGCACGCTGTAGCGGTTGAAGATTCGCTCGTGGTCCTCGGGAAGGATTCCTTTGCCGGTATTATAGACGCTGAGCCTCAGTTTACCGTCCACTACCCGAAGCCCCACCTTGATGGTCCCTCCCGGGCTGGTATATTTGAATGCATTGGATATCAGATTGGTCACTATCTTGCGCAGACAGCTGAAATCCGTGTTCCACTGTATGTCGCGATCCACCTCGCTCACGAAATCGATGCTGTTGCGGTCCGACAGTTCCGAGAACGAGCCTATTATGTCGGAACACAGGTCGCTGACGGCCACGCTGCGGATCTTCAGACGCTTGTTGCCCGTCTCCATCCTTCGGAAATCTATCAGTTCCTGTATCAGACTGTTAAGACGTTCGGCATTGTTGCGTATCAGTCCCACGTACTTGCTGATATAGTCGTCGGTGCCGGGATACGTCTGTATGCGTTCGCAGGGGCCGTATATCAGCGTCAGGGGCGTGCAGAACTCGTGCGTGATGTTGGTGAAGAACCGCAGCTTCTCCTCGTACAGGTTCTCGCGGTGCTGCTGCTCCATGCGGTCCATCTCGCGGGTCTGACGTTCACGCTGGCGCCTCAGATACAGATAGATTGCGCCTGCGACGGCTGCGGCCAACAACAGGAAATAGAAAGTCTTGGCCCACCAGCTGAGATACCAGGGCGCCAGCACCACGA
This sequence comes from Porphyromonadaceae bacterium UBA3318, assembly GCA_002361235.1. Classification (GTDB taxonomy): domain Bacteria; phylum Bacteroidota; class Bacteroidia; order Bacteroidales; family Muribaculaceae; genus Lepagella. The sequence continues at coordinate 12,774 of DESI01000096.1, forward strand.
TGTTCAGCACGTATGGCGTGCTCTCCACGCCCGTGGCGCGGTTCAGGTACTTCACACTGAGTTTGTAGCTGCCGTATTTCATCTCGTTGAACGAGATCACCGGCGACGGGCCGTTGTTGATCCAGTCCTTGCCGTTCAGCGTGTAATAGTATGTATAGTTGTCGGCGTTGATGAAATCGGGGGCGGCGAAAGTCAGCGAGAAATGGTTCTGCTTCGGTCCGAATTCCAGCCTGTCGGTTCCTCCCGACAGATACAGATGTTCCGACATTCCGGTCTCGACGCCACCTATATTGACTTTCTGCAACCTCAAGGCCGGCATATAGGGTTCGATGGCCTTGTAGTCTTCGTTCTTGTTGATTATCACCAGACCGTTGATACCGCCGAACATCATGGTGCTCCCCGTGTATGCGCTTGCTCCGTCACTGAATTCGGTCACGTTGATGCCGTAATTGCCGGCGTATGTCTGAGTCTCCTCGTTCTCCGGATTGAAGCTGACTATGCCGTTGTTGGTCGAAATCCATATCTTACCGTCCGGCATGCTCATTATTTCATGTATGGTATTGTTCGGAAATCCGAATTGACGTCCCGCGAAATGTTTTTCCGAATCCGGCGTACGTTTTATCAATCCTTTGCCGGTACCGACCCACAAGGCGTTTCTGTCGGCCACGGCATCGAACACGTCACGCACGCCGTTGGTGTCATACCTGTTTTTCAAAGGGATGGAAGTCATTTTGCCATTGCTGTACCTGAACACGCCTTTGCCCCGGTTGCTGAAATACAGGTTGCCCGATGCGTCGTGCGTTATGGAGAAGAACTGATTGGACGATACGGCTCCGTTGTCGAGTATGTATTTCTTCACGTCCGTCAGTACGGGATTATCCGGCGTTCCCTTGATTGCCGCCTTAATGACCCCGAGTCCCAGCGTACACATCCACAATGTGTCTCCTACCTCCTCTACCTGATGGACATAGCGTATGTCTTTAACCGATTCCGCCCTGTTTATGCGGTCGGTCACGTAACTGTAATAGTTCAGGCCCTCTTCGGTAGCTATCCACAACACCGGTCTTGAACTCCGGCCGAACCCGAACACCGAATTGTGCAGCAGAGGGGAATTGGACGATGTGTACAGCGACCCCGTGCGGAGGCTGGCCTCGGGCCGTACTTCATCGAAATTGTTGATTCTGAGCAATCCGTCACCCTTTGTCCCGAGCCATAATGTATTCCTGCTGTCAAGGAATATAGCGCGGATCGGATGGGTTATACTGTTGCCGAACGAATTGAAATCGTATGAACGGATTCCGTACGCATCCTCCCAGCATGTGTAGAGTCCCTGACAGTCGGACCCGATCCACACCACATCCTGTCTGGAAGATGTCTCCAGACAGAACACTCCGACCTTGAGACCCATGTCGGCAATAACAGGGCTTGACGGGTTCGAGGCATCCACCTGTATCACGCCATCCGTGCTGAAAGACACAAGAAACAATCCGTTATGATTGCGGGCTATATCCGAAACACGGCCGCGCCGGCGCACCTCCGCCGAAATGTCCGCCAGCCGCTCACGGCTCCCGTTTTTACGCACGCGGCATATCCAGCCGTCGCCATCTATCAGATATATCTCATTTCCGATGTTGTTGGCGAACAGAATCGGCTGTCTGTCCACAACATCCATCCTTATGTTTTCAGGCCCTTCGGCAGACTTAGGCAAAGTCGCCACCCTGATGCCGTTGCGGGTAAATACCCACATCCTATTGTCAATTATGTCTAAATGCAGCACATCCTTGAATGGCACATCCAGTTTGCTTGCCTTTTCAAACCCTGATTCCGGATCTCCCGTATAGCGGTACCGGCTGGAGTCCTCGCCCAATACATACAATAGACCGTCCTTGCTCACTGCAATCTTTTCCTGACCGCCGAACTGAGGGAAAGTCGTGACCCGGCCGGTTCGTGTATCAACCAGGTCCAGGCCATAATTGCTCAGCACCCACATCCTGCCGTTGCCTCCATTATACACGCCCTCGATTATATTGCCCGACAATGCCTGGCCCGGAAATATCTGACTGAATGGATTGACCGACCGGCCGTCGGCTATGTTGACGCCATCGCATGTGCCTAACCACAGATAGCCGTCGTCATCCTGCGCAATGGAGAGAATCGCGCTGTTCGACAGGCCGTCCCGGTTCAACGTCTGACGCATGTTGTATGAGTATGCCACCAATGCTTCAAACAGCATCGCGACCGTAAGTATGATTCGAAATCCAATTTTCATGATATCAGTTGAATTAGGCTCGTGCTCTTATTCAACGCATAATTAATTATCATTTTTGAAATATACAAAATATTTCCCCTCTCCAAAGGCATATCAGGCATATAACAGCGTGACAAATTTGTATCGGATATTGCCAAAATTGTATTGGCCCGGTCCCCGGGATAAATATGGCGCGGTCTGTTACAGGTCCGCGTAAAATTCCTTATAACTTTGTGGCGTGACTCATCACAACGCTTAGTCACGATACTTAGTCACAATGCTCTGAATCAAATTCCATCAATAACTCAAATACAATGAACTTCAAACCTATTATTCTTGCAGCCGCGATGCTGACGGGTGCATCCTCAGCCTGGTCGGCGTTCCGTGCGCCTGCGGTTCCGCTTGTGACGGTAGACCCCTACACCAGCTGCTGGTCCATGTCCGACAATCTGTACGATGACGTGACACGTCACTGGACCGGCACACAGTTCCCCCTGATCGGCGTAATCAACGTGGACGGCACCGACTATCGCTTCATGGGCAAGGAAGTGCCGAATCTGTCGATGCTGGTGCCCACCGCCGACGGCGAGGCCTGGACAGGACGCTACACTACCTCGAAGCCCGCCGCCGACTGGTATGAACCCGGTTTCGACGCATCGTCCTGGAAAAGCGACAAGGGCGCATTCGGCTCCGTGCCCCAGGAACACCTGGCCAACACCCTGTGGAACACGGAGGAAATCTGGGTACGCCGCGACGTGAACGTCCCCTCGGGCATCGGCAACAAGCCCGTTTACCTCAACTACTCGCACGACGACGATGTGATAATATACATCAACGGCATCAAGGTGGTGGACACCGGCAACCAGTGCCACAAGGGAGTGCGCCTCCTGCTCGAGGGCGACGCCCGCAAGTCGCTGCGTCCCGGCAAGAACCTGATAGCCGCATGGTGCCGCGACCGCGGCGGACTGGCGTTCCTGGACTTCGGCCTGGAAATCGAGGAGAACCCCTCCACCACCTTCAACAAGACAGCCGTGCAGACCGCATGCCAGGTGCTGCCCATGAACACCGTATACGACTTCAAGTGCGGCGGCGTGGACCTGAAGCTTACATTCACCGCGCCTATGTTCATGGACAATCTGGACCTGCTGAGCCGCCCCGTGAACTATATCACATACAACGTGGCAAGCAACGACGGCAAGAGCCATAACGTGCGCCTGTATTTCGAGGCAGGCCGCGAATGGGCCATCGACAACATCGCCCAGAACACCACCTCCGGCCTGGTGAACGAGGGTGGCATCAAGTGCGCCACAATCTCGAGCGTGGACCAGAAAGTATTAGGCAAGAGCGGTGACGGCGTGCGCATCGACTGGGGTACGTGCTACCTTGCTTCCGTCGAGTCGAACGCAACGCCCTGGAACGCACTGTCCAAGACCTCGCGCAAGGCGTTCAGCAACGGCAAGAAACCCGGCAAACCCGTTTCGGGCCACGAGGTGGGAATGACCGTGAACATGGGCAAGACACAGAAGGCTTCCGGTTACCTGATGGTAGGATACGACGATCAGTATTCCATCCAGTACTTCGGCACCAACCTGCGCCCCTACTGGAACCGCAACAACGACTCAGACATCATGAAGCAGCTGCGTCTGGCCGCCGACGAATATTCGTCGCTGATGGCCCGCAGCGCCAAATTCGACAAGGACCTGATTAATGAGGCCACGGCCGCCGGAGGCAGCGAGTACGCCGACCTCTGCGCCCTGGCTTATCGCCAGGCCATCGCGGCCCACAAGCTCGTGGAGACGCCCGAAGGTGAGATAGACTGGTTCTCGAAGGAAAACTTCAGCAACGGTTCCATCGGTACGGTGGACATCACCTATCCCTCCGCTCCTATGTTCCTGGTATATAACCCCGAACTCGTAAAGGGCATGATGAACCACATCTTCTACTACTCGGAGAGCGGCAAGTGGACCAAACCCTTCGCTGCACACGACGTCGGCACCTACCCGCTGGCCAACGGCCAGACCTACGGCGGCGACATGCCCGTGGAGGAATCGGGCAACATGCTGATTCTGTGCGCCGCCCTGGCCAAGGTCGAGGGCAACGCCGACTATGCCGCCAAGCACTGGAACGTGCTGTCCACATGGGTCAAGTATCTGGCTCAGTATGGTCTGGACCCCGAGAACCAGCTCTGTACCGACGACTTCGCCGGCCACTTCGCTCACAACGCTAACCTCTCCATCAAGGCCATCCTGGCCGTGGCGTCGTACGCTCAGCTGGCAGACATACTCGGCAAGAAGAACATTGCTACGGAATACTTCGACAAAGCCCGCGCCATGGCTGCCGAATGGGAGAAGATGGCCGACGACGGCGACCACTACCGCCTCACATTCGACAAGGCCGGAACCTGGAGCCAGAAATACAACCTGGTATGGGACAAGCTCTTAGGCCTGAACATCTTCCCCGACAAGATTATGGAGAAGGAGATTCCTTACTACCTGAAGATGCAGAACAAGTACGGACTCCCGCTGGACAACCGCGAGACATACACCAAGACCGACTGGATAATGTGGACAGCCACTATGGCTCCCGACAAGGCTACGTTCCAGAAGTTCATCGCGCCCATACACCGGTTCATGAACGACACGCGCCACCGCGTGCCCATGAGCGACTGGGTTTACACCGACCGTGCCGACCAGCGCGGATTCCAGGCCCGTTCGGTAGTAGGCGGTTATTACATCAAGATGCTTGAGAACCGATTGAAAAAACATTAACAATTAACACTTCCGACAGATGGGAATCAGACTTCCCATCTGCATCGCATTGGCATTGGCGGGCACCATTCAAGTGTCCGCCAATGTTACAGATATGCGTTGCGAATACCGCGTGGATCCTATTAAAAGTAAACACACTCTAAGAATATGTTTCTTTTATAGTGTCCGTAGCGAATTTTTCGCTAATTTTGCATATTCAGAAGTAACTTCATCTGATAATGACCAAGTAATTAACTCAGAAACATTTCGCTTAGCCGTATGAAACAGGTTACAAATCATGTTGAAAACCAGATTGTTTCCGACATTCATGCCATAATAGAACAGTCGCGGCTTCAAGTCGCGGCCACTGTCAACGCCGGCATGACCCTGATGTACTGGCATATTGGCGAACGCATCAACCGCGAGGTGCTTGGCGGCGAACGTGCCGCCTATGGCAAGCAGATTGTCGCGAGCCTCGCAAACAATCTTACGGAAGAATACGGTAGAGGCTACGATGCTAAAAGTCTGCGCAAGATGATGAAATTTGCCAGTGTATTTCCCGACATCCAAATTGTCGCACCACTGGTGCGACAATTGTCCTGGTCTCATTTCCTGCAAGTTATCCCTATCGAAGATGAGCTCAAGCGTCAGTTCTATCTTACGATGGCAGCAGATCAGAGGTGGTCAAAACGCACCCTGAAAGCCAAGATTGACAGTATGCTTTACGAGCGTACGGCCATTGCCAAACAGCCGGATGAAGTAATAGTTCATGACCTGGAATTGCTACGCGATGAACGCCGGATGTCGGCAGACCTCGCTTTCCGGGATCCTTATTTCTTGGATTTTCTCGGTCTTGAAGGCAACTATTCGGAGAAGGACCTTGAATCTTCAATTGTAAGCGAAATGCAGAATTTCATAACAGAGATGGGCAACGACTTCGCATTCATGGCCCGTCAGAAACGCATTACGGTTGACAACGAAGATTACTATATAGATTTGTTATTCTTCAATCGTCGCCTGCGCTGTATGGTCGCTATCGACCTTAAACTGACCGATTTCAAGGCTGCATATAAGGGACAGATGGAACTATATCTGCGCTGGCTTGAAAAATACGAGATGATGGAAGGAGAGAACAAACCTATTGGTCTGATTCTCTGCACCGGCAAAAACGAAGAACATGTGGAGCTGATGCACCTCAACGACAGCAACATCCGCGTGGCAGAATACCTCACAAAGCTACCCGACAGAAAACTATTGGAGCGCAAACTGCAACAGGCCGTCGAAATCGCCAAAGAGAAGTTTTCGCACTCACGTATGCCGAACGCCTGTGATTACTAATTCTGCGATTCCTAATCAAGTAATTATTAATCATGCAATTATTAATCATGCAATTACTAATCATGCAATTACTAATCAATGAATCCCGAAATCTGAGGGCAACTTCCTCCCCTGCCATTTCCCGCAAGCAATCTTGGATTAAATTCGGATTTATCGGGGACAGTGTCTACTTTTTAAGTCCAGTATAGAGACTTTGGAATGTTAGCCTCTAACATATCCCATAGTAAATCGGAACCATTTATAGCCGTTTAGGGAGCCCCTTTAACAAACCTATTATTAACATCCATACCACATGGTTCTCAACTATTTAAATCGTATTTAATGACCCAGTATCCAGTCTTGTTGCTACCCTCGCGCTCTATCCAACCGACAGCTTTCATGTTGGTGATAATCTTCTTTATGCCGTTTTCGGTAAGTCCTGATTTCTCGGCGAGTTCTACACGAGTAAGACGAGGATTATCCGCAAGCAACCTTAGAATAGACAGCTCGGATTTATTGGGTACTTTATTGGGTACTTTATCGGGTACTTTATCGGGTACTTCTTCTCGTATATTCTTTTGAAGTGCCTTCAATATTTCGTTGAGCATAAAGTCGATAAAGGGACCTGACTGCCCCTCGCGGGTGGATGTGGCAATAGCGTTGTAGTATTCCTGCTGATTGGCATACACCATATTCTCGACCGGAAGATGCTCAAAGAGAGGGTTGAGCCGGCCAAGGATCAGTGATTGCCACAATCGTCCGGTACGTCCGTTGCCATCAGAGAACGGATGTATAAATTCAAATTCGTAGTGGAACACACAGGACCGAATCAACAAATGGTCTTTCGATTTCTTGAGCCATGTGAAAAGATCGCCCATCAATTCGGGAACTCGTTGTGGTGGCGGAGCCATGTGGACGAGCCCCGATTCGCCAAATACCCCGACACCGCCACTGCGGTATCGCCCGGCATCGTCGGTCAAAGCCTCCATCATTATACCGTGAGCATTGAGCAAATCCTTTTCAGCAAAAGGATTTAACTGAGAGTATAGATCATAGACGCGGATAGCGTTCTTTACCTCCTGAATCTGACGGATTGGCGCCACTACCCGCTTGCCGTTGATAATATCTCTAACTTCATTCTCACTGAGAGTGTTACCCTCGATGGCGAGAGACGAATGAATTGTCTTGATGCGGTTTGCTTTGCGAAGCTTCAGGGCCTGCTCTCCCTCCACAGCGATATTATGTCGCTCCAAAAGGGCCGATATTTCAGCAATACGATTGATAGCTTCTGCTGATATGTTAAATGGAGGGGTTGACATAGGCTCACGCGTTTAATATAATTTGACCGATGAGATACGGCGAGGAATGTGTAAGGATTGAAACAAGAAACAATGAAATTCATCCTTATTATGCGAAGTTAGCAAAAATTTCGCTAACGGACACTATTAAAATGAGAAAAAGAAAATTTCATCCGGACAGAAAGACAGAAAGCCGGACGATCGCTCGCCCGGCTTTCTCCTTACACTATTCTTACGTATCGATGTTCAGGGTAATCCTATTTACTCTTATTGATTTTGATTGTCTTGCCTGTTATCTTTTCTTGCCTGCCTTCTTGGCGGCTTTCTTGCCGGTGGCCTTGGCTGCCTCGTTGCTGAACGAGTAGGGACGCGACTCGGCCGACACGCCACGGGTCTCGTTGGGCGTCGGAGCCATACGGAAGTCAATTGCGGCTCCGGAGGTCAGTTCGTCGTGGGTCAGATAGTTGCGGTCGTGGTTCACGCCGTTCAGCGTCATGGCCGAGATATATCGGTTTTCGTCGCTGTTTTCAGGAGCGTTTATGCTCAGCGTCTTGCCGTTCTCCAGCTTGACATTCATTTTCTTGAACAACGGTGTGCCGAGCGCATACTGTCCGCTGCCGGGACATACGGGATAGAAGCCCATGGCCGAGAATACGTACCATGCCGAAGTCTGACCGTTGTCCTCGTCGCCGCAGTAGCCGTCGGGGTTGGAGTTGTACATGCGGTCCATCACCTCGCGGATCCAGTGCTGGGCCTTCCAGGGCTGGCCGGCGTAGTCGTATAGGTAGATCATGTGCTGGATGGGCTGGTTGCCGTGGGCGTAGTTACCCATGTTCATGATCTGCATCTCGCGTATCTCGTGTATTACGGAGTTATAGTAGCTTTCGTCGAAGATCGGCGGCACGGAGAATACGGAATCAAGCATACCGGTGAATTCGGCGTCTCCGCCCATCAGGTCGATAAGACCCTGAGGATCATGGAATACCGACCAGGTGTAATGCCATGAGTTGCCTTCGGTGAAGGCGTCGCCCCACTTCAGCGGATTGAACGGCGACTGGAACTTACCGTCCTTGTTCTTGCCGCGCATCAGCTTGTGCTCGGGATCGTACAGGTTCTTATAGTTCATGGCGCGTTTCTTGAAGGGAGCCAGTTCCTTGGCCGACTTGCCAAGGCTTTCGCCCAGCTTATAGATGCACCAGTCGTCGTAGGCATATTCCAGCGTACGGGCTGCGTTCTCCTTGATATTCACGTCGTAAGGCACATAGCCCAACTTGTTGTAGTATTCGTGTCCCAGGCGTCCTGTGGAGGGAACCGAGGGATGCACCTTGGTCGTACCGCTCACAACGGCCTCCCACAGCGTGTCGATGTCCTTCTGAGACACCTTAACGCCTTTCAGCCAGGCATCTGCGACAACCGAAGCAGAGTTATTGCCCACCATACAGCCGCGGTGTCCGGGGCTGGCCCATTCGGGCAGGAATCCGCTCTCGCGGTATGCGTTGGCAAGGCCCTCCTGCATCTTCTCGTTCATCGAGGGATAGGCAAGGTTCAGCAGCGGGAACAGGCAGCGGAACGTGTCCCAGAAACCTGTGTCCGTGAACATATAACCCGGGAGAACCTCGCCGTTGTAGGGGCTATAGTGCACGGGCTGTCCGGCGGCGTCGAACTCGTAGAAGCTACGGGGGAACAGCACCGAACGGTACAGGCAGGAGTAGAAAGTGCGCAGACGGTCCAGGTCATTGTCCTCTACCTCGAAGCGTCCAAGCACGTCGTTCCAGCGGTCACGGCCCTCTTTCTTGATGCGCTCGAAGTTGCCGTCGCCCAGTTCCTTCATGTTGCGCTCAGCCTGTTCGGGGCTGATGAACGAGGATGCAACGCGCGCGTTGACCACCTGGCCCTTGTGCGTGCGGAAACCTATGATTGCACCGGCATGGTTGCCCTCCACCGACTCACGTTCCTTCACGATCTCGCCGTTGTCCAGCACCGTTGCGGTGTAGGTGATCGGGGTATCGAACACTATCTCGAAATAATTGCGGAAATTGTCGGGCACGCCGCCGCTGTTCTTGGTGGTATAGCCCACAACCTTGTTTTCCGCCGGAATCACCTTGACGTACGAGCCGTTGTCCATGGCGTCGATCACCACGTAGCTTTCGTTGTCGGGGAATGTGAAGCGCATTGCGGCTGCACGGTCCGTAGGCGCCACTTCGGCCACCACGTCATGGTCGGCCAGGTACACGCGGTAATAATATGGAGTGGCCGTCTCGGCCTTGTGCGAGAACCAGGAGGCACGTTTGTCCTGATCGAAGACGGGGGTTCCGGTCACCGGCATGATGGCGAACTGTCCGTAGTCGTTGATCCAGGGACTGGGCTGATGCGTCTGCTTGATGCCGCGGATCTTGTCGGCGTCGTAGGTGTATGCCCAGCCGTCGCCCATCTTGCCGGTCTGCGGCGTCCAGAAATTCATGCCCCAGGGCATGGCCGTGGCGGGATATGTGTTGCCCGTCGAGAGGGAATGTTTCGACTGCGTGCCCACCAGCGTGCTGACATAATCCACAGGACCGCGTGCCCCGTGTCCGGCGCCATACGCAGCCGTACATGCCAGTACGGATGCAGCCATTACCGCCGAGATTTTCATGATGTTTTTTGTTGGCATTCTGTATTCGTTTATGTTGTTTTTATTGTTTCACGATATTTATGAGCCGGTTTGCTATCCCGTTTATTATTACGGTGTAAAGGTACATATTTAATGTGTTCCGAAAGTTTCTATCCTTGCCAAATCTGTATACATGTAGAGGACAATACTTATTTGGCGCAACTGGATTACATTTTACCTTTTTTAATATGCTTAATTTGCGGTGTAAAAAGTTTTGAAGACATTTTAAAAAACCTTAAAGACTTTTACCGAACGCTACAGTACCTTAAAAATTAAGAACGCTAACAAACATTATCAACAAAATATTTAACATGAAACTTAATGGATTTCTGAAATGGTTAGGACTTGCAGCAGTGGCCGGACTGTTTATGGTCGGCTCATCGGCATGTTCTGACTCCAACGGAGATGACCTGGTAGGCATGGGCACAGTCTCCGGCCTCGTCACTGACGAACAGCAGACCCCGCTGCAGGGCGTCAAGGTCTCGCTTCACAAAACCGACAACTCGACGTCCACCGACGCACAGGGCAAGTACTCCCTGGCCGACGTGCCGATGACTTCGGGCATCATCGTATTCGAGAAGGAAGGTTACGAGACTACGGCCGTAACCGTCACGGCTAAAAAATTCGGCGAGCTGACCACCGCCAATGTCAACGTCGCCATGGTATTCGCCAACGCATCCATCAAGGGTACCGTGCTTGACGCCGATCACGACAACGCTCCCTTAGCAGGCGCCACCGTCAAGGTAAGCGACTTCCAGACCACCGAGACCGACGCGCAGGGTAACTTCGAGCTCCGCAACCTCACGCTGAAGGACTACACCGTCACCATACAGAAGGAAGGTTATCCCGAGGTGAACAAGCAGGTGAAGGTAGACGACTTCGTGGATGGCGTGGCCGAGCTGCAGATCACCATGGGCAGCGCATTCGTGCTCCGCGGCCTCACCAAGTCCGCGCTGATGGACGCTCCCAAGTGGTATTATAATGAGTACCGCGGCGGCCGCAACGCCGAGAACTATCCTCACTGGGACTGGGCCTGCAACTATATGTGCACCCTTGAGTTCGTGGGCGACTACGAGGAGCAGAACGAGGGTACGACCCTGCGTATCCGCAACTCGAGCGACGACCAGCGCAACAACCCCGTGGATATGGAGATGTTCGACACCTTCGTTTACGGCAGCAAGCTCATCACGGCCGACAACTGCCTGATGACCCTGGAGAGCCGTACGCACAACGCATCCGACGACGCTCCCGCATACTTCGGCGTCCAGGTGGTAGACCTGTCCGAAGCCGAGCCTGTGGCCCACCTCATCGGCGGCGTACGCACACTGGCATCCGAGAACTATCAGCAGATCATCACCGACCTCAGCGCCTATATAGGTAAGGAAGTGATCATCGCCATCGGTACGTTCCGTCACGATGCGGGCGACTACTGGAAGCAGTTCGTGATCCGCCGCATCGCCTTCACCCCGAGCCCCATCGAATCGCTGTGGGCATGGCTCCCCGGCACCGAGATTCCCGGACTGGAAGGCTGGAAGCTCACCAAGGAGATGGTTCGCTCCACGATGCCTCAGACCAAGAGCAGCTTCACCGGCATCAGCCCCGTCAGCGGCAACCGCGACGACTACTTCAACGCTTACCGCTCGTGGCGCGACGTGGCTCACGTGGCAGCCGAATGGAGCTACATGCCCCTGACCAAGGATCCCGAGGTGTTCCCGTCGGAAGGCTACCTGATCAAGACACGTGGCGGCGACAACGTCAACACCAAGGTGCCCGAGTCGTACTTCTACTCCAAGTTCAGCATCGCCGAGGGCCACAACAAGTTCAACCTGACCGTGCGTAACTTCGGCTCGAACTACACCTTCTTCAAGATCACGGCCATCACCGACGACGGCACAGTGAAGCATCTGTCGCCCGTCAGCAACAACGCCCAGGCCGCCGAGGCCGCTGCCGACGGCTGCTGGAAGTTCAAGCACGACGCCGGAAATCCCTCCGATCCCGGAAGCTACTGTACGTTCGTCTACGACCTGTCGGAATTCAACGGCAAGGACGTGACCATCGCCATGGGCGTGTTCAAGGGCGAGGAGAACGGCGACGAGAACAAGCTGTGCTTCTATTCCATCAAACTGAACTGATATTCTCTTTTCCATCATGAATTTCGATAATTTCATAAAAAGAGCCACTCTGAGACTGGGTGCCCTGACGGTAATCACCGTCATGGGCGCCACAGCCTGCGGGGCGGAAAAGAACGAGCCGAACAACCCCGACACTACGAAACCGGAAGTCGGAGCCACGGCCAATACATCGCGCGCCATCGAGATAATCGACGCCGCCGTGGACAATTACTTCAAGGGTCCGGGCATGGCCATGTCGCGTTACTACAATCCCTATACCGACAAAGCCAGCGACGAAATCGGAAGCGTATGGATGTACACATCTTCCATCGAGGCCGTGAACGCCGTGCTGAACTCGCTTAACGCCCTCAAGGCCGAAGGCAAGCCGGAACTGTACGACGCAAACTTCTCCAGATACGCCACCCTGCTCGACAATCTGGTGGACAATCTGGAGTTCTACGCCGGCACATACGAACTCACCTCCTACACCGGCACCAACACCTGGACCGTCTACGGCGTGAACCGTGGAGCCGGCAAGGGGAGCGCCGACGTGACGGGCGTGCTCAACGTTTACGACGACCAGATGTGGCTGGTGCGCGAACTCCTCGACGCATACGAGGCCACAGGCAAGGACGCCTACCTGAAGAAAGCCGAATACCTCACGGCTTACGTGCTGGACGGCTGGGACTGCACCCTCGACGCCAACGGCAAGCAGAACGGCGGCATCACATGGGGTCCCGGCTATGTAACGAAGCATTCATGTTCCAACGGCCCGATGGTGACTCCGCTGGTGAAGCTGGCGCAGATCTACAAGGGCAAGAGCGACCCCATCACCTACGGCGTAATCAATCCCGACAAGACCCGCGCCAAGCAGACCAAGGCAAAGGCCGACTACTATCTTGAAATGGCCAAGGCCGTGTACGACTATCAGAAGTCGCACCTCTACGATGAGTCGACAGGCGTGTTCGTGGACATGATGGGCAACGACGACAACGGCGGACAGATACGTTACGAGGAGATAGACGGCGTACGTTACCGCGGCCACGTGGCCCTGAGTGCAGCCGTAGGCGAGCGTTACTCCTACAACACCGGCACGATGGTGTCAGGAGCCGCCAGCCTCTACGAAGCCACAAAGGATAACGCCTATCTGGAAGACCTTAAGAATTACGCCGACCGCAGCTTCGCATACTTCGCCAAGCCCGTAAGCTCGAAGCCCGGCTGCTACGAAATGCCTCTGACCGGCTTCAACAACTGGTTCAACTGCGTGCTGCTGCGCGGTTATGCCGACGCGGTCAAGGCTTATCCCAAGGCCGCCGAGTACGCCAAGGCTTACCAGAACAACCTCGACTACGCATACTCCAACCACCTGTACAACCACATGCTGCCGCCCAGCCTGCTGGCCGGCTGGAACACCTCGCGCGACCGCAACAACGTGGAGGCCATGTTCACATTCGCGTTCGCCACGGAATATGCAGTTCTTCAAGCATTAAAGTAATCAACAATAACAATCATGACTAAAACTCCAGACAAAATCAAGAGGCTGGCCCGATTCGTGGCTATGATCCTCCTATGTCTTGCCTTCCCGGTGGCGGCACAAGCCCAGACGCTTGTCAACGTCAGCGGTGTGGTCACTGACGAGAACAACGAGCCGCTGATCGGCGCGACCGTAATGGTCAAGGGTTCCACCACCGGCACCTCAACCGACATGGACGGCAAATACTCCATCAAGGCTCCCGACAACGCCACGCTGCTGTTCTCCTACGTGGGTTATTCGCCCGTCAACGAGAAGCTGAACGGCCGCACCACCCTTAACGTCTCCATGGCTCCCGACAGCCAGGTGATGGACGAGCTGGTGGTGGTGGGTTACGGCACACAGCGCCGCGGATCCGTAACCGGTGCCGTGGCAAGCGTCAAGGGCTCAGAGATGCTTAAGACCAACAACGAGAACCCGCAGAACATGCTTACCGGCCGTATTCCCGGTCTGCGTGTATGGCAGAAAAGCTCCGAGCCCGGTACATACCAGAACAACATGGATATCCGTGGCATGGGCGCTCCCCTCGTGGTCATCGACGGAATTCCACGCACGGTCGAGGATTTCCAGCGACTCAACGCCAACGACATCCAGGACGTATCCGTGCTGAAGGACGCATCCGCAGCCATCTACGGTGTACGCGCCGCAAACGGTGTGCTCCTGGTCACCACCAAGGAAGGCTCCAAGAGCAAGATCAACGTATCCTACAGCGGTTCCTACACCATCCAGGTTCCCAACAAGATGCCCAAACTGGCCAGCGCGTACGACGCGATGACCATCTACAACGAGCAGAAATGGAACAACATCAACGGCGGTTCCATCGGCTTCAGCGAGGCTGACTTCGCGGCTCTGGCCGACGGCACCCGCCGCACCTCCAACTGGAACGACCTGATCATCGCCAAGACAGCGCCCCAGACCCAGCATGACGTAAGCATCTCGGGCGGCAACGAGCGCGTGCAGTTCTACACCAGCTTCGGTTACTTCTACCAGCAGGGTATCTTCAAGAGCGGCGACCTAAACTACGACAAGTTCAACGTACGCGCCAACATCACCGCACAGATAGTGCGCGGTCTGAAGTTCTACGCCAACCTGGCCGGCATGGCCGACAAGCGCAACACCCCCTACAACAGCTCCGTGGACATCATCCGCAACCTGTGGAAGCAGGGCGTGCTCTATCCCGCTTACGCCGACCCCGACAACACAATGCTGAACTACGAAGGCCTCGACCTGGAACAGAACACCGTGGCCATGATGTCGTCCGACATCAGCGGTCACCGCAAATATCGCCAGAAGACCTTCGAGTCGTCGGCCTACCTGAACTTCGACTTCGGCGAATACATCCGTCCGCTCCAGGGTCTGCAGGCCAAGGCGCTGATCAGCTACGACTATCGCGTGGACAACAACGAGATATACCGCAAGGAATACTATCAGTACGCCTACGATCCCCTGACCGACTCCTACACTCAGAAGATCTACAACAACAGCTCGCCGAGCAACCTGCGCCGCGAATTCTATTCCAAATCGCAGCTCCTGGGTCAGTTCATCCTGAACTACAACCGCGAGTTCGCCGAGAAGCACGACGTAGGCGCCACCCTGGGCTGGGAGTGGCAGAAACGCACCGGCGACAACTTCTACGCCGTCCGCGACCTGGCGTTCGCCAATCCCTACCTGTTAGTCGGTCTCACAGAGGGCCAGATCGGTGCCA
Source organism: Porphyromonadaceae bacterium UBA3318 (assembly GCA_002361235.1). GTDB lineage: Bacteria > Bacteroidota > Bacteroidia > Bacteroidales > Muribaculaceae > Lepagella. Next base: position 28,381 of record DESI01000096.1, read on the forward strand.
TGAACGGCGGTAACAACGACCTGTATGAAATAGCCAACCAGGCTCTGATAGGACGTATCAACTATTCGTTCGACGACCGCTATCTGCTCGAGGCCCAGTTCCGCTATGACGGATCGTCCAAGTTCGCCAAGGGTCACCAGTGGGGCTTCTTCCCCTCGGTTTCCGCAGGATGGAGAATCTCGTCCGAGCCCTTCTTCGCCGATGCAGCCGCCAAGGCCCACATCGACAACCTGAAGATCCGCGCCAGCTACGGTGAGCTGGGTGACGACGGCAGTCTTGAGTATGACTGGGCGATGGGTTACAGATACCCCGCCGGCATCCCCGCCGACAACGGTAACTACAACGGTTACTCACCCGGTTACGTGTTCAACGGCCAGTACATCTCCGCGGCTTCTCCCCTTGCCCTCCCCAACACCAACATCACATGGTACAAGTCCAAGACATTCGACATCGGTGTTGACTTCGACATGCACAACGGCATCTTCGGATTCTCGTTCGACTACTTCCACCGTCACCGCAGCGGCCTGTTCGCACGCAACGAAGGCGGTCTCCCCACCGTAGTGGGCGCCACGGCTCCGCGCGAGAACCTGAACAGCGACTCCCACATGGGTATGGAGCTTGAGCTGCGCCACCACAACAAGGTGGGCAACGTGACCTACGACCTGCGCGGAATGGTGACCATCACCCGCAACAAATACCTGCACGCGTCTGAGAAAGGCCCGTACGCCAACAGCTACGACCGCTGGCGTCACGACAACCTGAACAACCGCTATCAGGGCGTTCAGTTCGGTTACACCGGCGACGGCCGCTACGAAAGCTGGAACGACATCTGGAACTACACCGGCTATCAGGAGAAGGACGTTCTGCCCGGCGACTACAAGTACGAGGACTGGAACGGCGACGGCGAGATCAATGGCGAGGACGAGCATCCCTTCGCCTACGACCAGACTCCCTGGATGAACTACTCGCTGAACGCTTCGCTGGCCTGGAACGGCCTTGACTTCTCGATGCTGTGGCAGGGTTCTGCTCTCGGTTCCATGCAGTACAAGGAACCCCTCTACTCCATCTGGGGCGACATGGGTGGCGGTATCCTGCAGCAGTACACCGACCGCTGGCATCCCGTCAACGCCACCGACGATCCCTACGACCCGGCCACACAGTGGGTCAGCGGATACTACGGCTACACCGGCCACTATCCCCGCGCCAACTCGTCGTTCAACCGCGTCAGCACCGACTACCTGCGTCTCAAGAGTATCGAGCTGGGCTACACGCTGCCCGAGAAATGGACGCGCCAGTGCCGCATCCGCATCTACTTCAACGCATACAACCTGTTGACGTTCACTAAGGTCAAGTTCGTTGACCCCGAACATCCGGACGACGAACTGGGCCGTATGTATCCTCTGAACAAGACCTTCACGTTCGGTCTGAATTTCTCCTTCTAAACTCAACTGAAAATCAACATGAAAAAGATAATTTTATCAGCCATACTGGGAGCCGCGCTGTTTACCTCGTGTAACGACCTGGACATCGCGCCCAAGAATATCGTCACCTCCGACGACCTGCTCTCCAGCGAGTCGGGTATGGACATCTACATGGCCCGCATGTACTCCACGATGCCGTTCGAGGACTTCAAGTATCTGGCCGAGCGTGGTCTGAACGAATGTAACGGCTGGCTGGCCGGATTCGGATTCGACGGCACAGGCGACGCCGTGAACCGCGACGGATACTGCCGGACGTTCACGGGCGAGAGCGAGGCATACTGGGGCAAAGCCTTCGAGCTGATCCGCGCCGCAAACTACCTGATCGAGACCCTTCCCGATTTCAAGGACAAATATCCCGAGATCACCTACAACGACTATCTGGGCGAGGCTTATTTCGTCCGCGCATACACATTCTATGCGCTGGCAAAGCGTTATGGCGGCATTCCGCTGGTTACGAAGGTTATCAACTATCCCGCCTCAAGCGACGAACTCGAGGTGCCCCGCTCCAGCGAGGAGGAGACCTGGAATCAGATCTGCGCCGATTTCGACAAGGCCGCCGAACTGATGATGCCCCGCAGTCCCAAGCGCGGATACGCCAATAAGTACGTGGCACTGGCCGTCAAATCGCAGGCTATGCTTTACGCCGGTTCCGTGGCCAAGTACAACGAGACCGTTCCCGGCCGTCTGACAGGCCTTGGCCTGAAGACAGGCGTCCGCGTCATCGGTTTCGACCAGGCAACGGCCGCCGAGGCTTCCAAGCGTTACTTCTCCGAGGCCTACAAAGCTGCCCGCGAGGTTATGGAGAAGGGAGGCTACAGCCTCTACATGAAGAAGTGGGCCGAGGGTGACCGCGCCGCTCAGCGTCAGAACATGATCGACATGTGCTCCGACCTTGACAGCCCGGAGAACATCTGGATCCGCGAGTACCTCTACCCCACCACGACCCACTCGTTCGACGCATACAACGCGCCCTACGTGTTCCGTTCGCCCCTTAGCTCCGCCGTATGTCCCACTGCCGACTTCGTAGAGCTGTTCGAGGGATTCGAGCGCTATCCCGACGGTTCGCTGAAGGTTACCACCGGTAACTCCAACACCGAGGGCAACTACATCATGTACGACAACCCCGGCGACTTCTACAAGAACGCCGAGCCCCGTCTGCTCAGCTACCTCATCATCCCCGGCGACCAGTTCAAGAGCCGCGAGATGGAGATCTACGCCGGAGTCTACACCGGCACCACACCCGTCAAGCCCCTGCTGAACGATTACTCCTATCAGAACCAGAACCAGAACTACCAGGCACTGGACATAGCCAAGGGCGACAACCCGACGCTGTTCCTCAGCCCCGACCCCAACAACCAGACCATCGTAGACCTGCCCGACGGAACCAAGATGAACGCATCCGGCGCCAACGGCCCGTTCTACAACTACGCGGAGTCCGCAATGACCGGTCTGCTGGGCCGCAAGTGGCTGAAGGACGATCCGTCGTTCACCGCACGCGAGGGTAACAGCGACCAGCACTACATCCTGGTGCGTTACGCCGAGGTATTGCTGAACGCCGCCGAGGCTGCCGTAGAGCTTTCCATCGCCGGTGCACAGAGCCCCGACGGCTCCGACATGCTGACAGTGGCCACCGACGCCATCAACAGCATCCGCAACCGCGCCGGCGCCACACAGCTGACAGGACGCCTCACAGGCAGCGACGAGAGCCGCGACATCGTGCGCAAGGAACGCCGCAAGGAGACCGCCTTCGAGACCGGCACCAAGTGGGACCTGCGCCGCTGGCGTGTGAACGATTACGACAACCGCGACGGATTCTGGGGCGAGACTCGCGACAAGAACAAGTTCAGCTCCAACTCGCACTTCCGTTTCCGCGGCATATATCCCTTCTATTCGGCCCAGGACCGCAAGTGGTTCTTCGACGTACGCTTCGAATGCATCTCGCACAAGGAGTTCGAATACAATCCGGTGGACTACTACTTCGGCATCCCCGGCAACGAGGTTGTGAAGAGTCCCGTCATCGACCAGCAGCCCAACCGTTAACAATTAACAACTAAAACGACATGAAACTGATCAATATAACCGGCATGTGTGCCGCTCTCCTCATGCTCTCCTCGTGCAGCATGTTCGAAATCGACAACTACGACGAGCCCGAAGAAACCATCCAGGGCCGCGTGGTGGATGTCAAGACCGGAAATCCGGTGCTGACCGACCAGGGCAGCGAGGGTATCCGCGTACGCCTCACCGAGCTGAGCTGGGGCGACAACGTGGAGCACAACCCCGACTTCTTCTGCCGTCCCGACGGCACGTTCCAGAACACCAAGATCTTCAAGGGCAACTATAACATCCGCATCGACGGGCCGTTCATCCCCTTGGTTCGCGAGACTCCCGACGGCACCGTTCTGGCCGACGAGACAATCACCACCGACATCAAGGGTACGACCAAGGTGGAGTTCAAGGTGCAGCCCTTCCTGAACGTCCGCATCGAAGGCGACCCCACCGTGAGCAACGGGGTGATCAAGGCCAAGGTAGTGGTGGAGCGTGGCGTCAGCGAGCAGGAGTTCAAGGATAAGATCGAGCCTATGGGCAACTGGAACGACAACTACCTGAACATGACCGACATCCAGTTCTTCGTAAGCTACTCCAACTCCGTTGGTTACCGCGCACGCGACGACCGCTGGTCCAGTTCCATCAGCTATGCCGGCAATTCGTTCAACGACCTGTTCGGCACTCCGGTCACCATCACCTCCAACGGCACGATTCCTTCGGGCCGCAAGGTATGGGTGCGCGCCGCAGCACGTATCAATTTCGACACTCCCGTGGGTAGCGGTACACGCCGCTGGAACTATTCCGAGCCCATCGAGGTCATGATTCCCTGATCCGACTGATCAGTTACATTAATCTAAAATCGAGTAGGAGGTAAACAC
>DESI01000058.1:0-665 GCA_002361235.1 Porphyromonadaceae bacterium UBA3318
GGCATTAACTGAATATCCCTAATTCGACAGCTCGAGTTGTAATCACCAGATATCCCAATGAGATTGTATTCTCAAATCCCGGCACTATGCTTGTCAGCCAACGACAGTTCTTTACCGGAGGACAATCCATATGTCGAAATCAATCTTTACAGATAATGTTTTCGCTGCTTGGAGCCGGCGACCAGGCCGGCAGCGGCGGTGATGTGATTTTACACGGCTGGCAAGACGAGAATCTCAGAACTCCTTATATCGTTGAAACAGACAGACCTGATAAAGTAGAACTTATACTCCCTCTTGAATCAGTTCTATCTGACAGGGTAAAGGCTGAATTGACAAATCGATTCGGAGCTGAAATAATAAAACTGGATCACAAAGCATTGATGATTCTTGCCTTGGCCGTGGACGAAGACGTAACCAACGAAAAACTACAATACATAATTGACGCCCACCGCGCCGACATCACACGCATGCTAAGAAGTCTTTGTCAAAAAGGATTTCTGATTTCTGAAGGAATAGGACGCGGAACTCATTACAAACTCTCTTCTACGTTCCATGAAGATAAGGCAAAAGTAAAGGCTAAAGATCAAGCAGACATAAACGCCAAGATTAAAACTGTCGATAGAATTCCAGACAAAGTCAACGACAAAGCTAAGGACAAAGCTAAG
>DESI01000058.1:970-10705 GCA_002361235.1 Porphyromonadaceae bacterium UBA3318
AAGGACAAAGCTAAGGACAAAGCTGACGACAAAGCCCATAGAGACAGAGAGATAGTAATTCAGGAACTGATGACTTTCTGCAGCGTATGGCGAAAAAGCTCAGAGATGGCAAGATATGTAGGAGAATTGCCACAGTATATCTCTCGCCGCATTATTCCTGAAATGTTAAAGCGAGGCATTCTGATAAGAGAGTATCCCGAAGTTCCTACTCATCCGGCACAAAGATATCGTGTTAAACCAAAACGCGGCAAGTAACCCACGGAACAGTGGTATTCCCGTTTTTGGAATAAATAACTATCGTAAGCCCTTATTATCCGAATAATTGTCGTAACTTTGCGACTGAATCATTAAAAAGCGTACAAATGAAACGTCTATCGGCACTTGCAGGCCTCTCGATAGCCCTTATGGCAGCTCCCCTTGCATCACATGCGGAATTCCGCTATGCTCCCGTTGCAGGCGTCACGGTGAACAATCTCAAATTCAAGCAAGACATCTTCCCCGTCAGCCAGACTGCCGGATTCCAGGCAGGAATACAGGGAGAACTGATGTTCCCGGGTATTGGCTTCGGCATCGATTTCGGACTGCTGTATAACATGATGGGCGCACGCACCGACCTCGGTTCGCGCCACATATGGGCTGTAGACGGCTTCAAGGATCCGAATTTCATGATACACAATCTGGAGATTCCGCTGCACATACGCTTTAAGTGGACCCGCATGAACGGACTGGAAGACTACATAGCTCCGTTCGTCTACGGCGGGCCGGATTTTGCCATCACTGTGGCCCACAGCTCTCCCGAGGGCAATCCCGGAGCCGGCAACCCCTTCAAATGTTCGGGCGGCGACCTCGGACTCACGGCAGGCGGCGGCTTCGAAGTATTCAAGCGCTGGCAGGTATCGGTGCAGTACACCTGGGGCATGACATATATCGTCAAGACCGTCAAACTCGACAACATGAGCGCGCAGAACCGCCAGTGGGCCGTCCGTGTGGCCTACTTCTTCTAAGCAGACCGTTTGATAACACATAAAAGGAATCCGGGCCACTGACGAGGGCACTGACCCGGATTTTTTTGTGCGCACATTCCGGCGGAATAGATAGCCGGACTTTCGCGCGGATAATATAAATGCGGCCTCCGGATGTCCGGAAGCCGCATCTTATATCGGAATCAAGCTAAATTACTTGGCTTCTTCGATGGTGACTGCGCGGTCGAGAGCAACACACTTTTCGCCGAGGTCGCTGAGGTTACCGTTGTTGGTGGTAACGGTGAGCTGGCTTGCGGGAACACCGTTGCGCTGGAGGAGCTTGCTGACGCCTTCTGCACGGTTCTTGCGGAGTCGCATGTTGATGCTTTCGGTACCGGTGTAGTTATCAGCCCAACCGGTGAGGACGTACTTCTTGTCGCTGTTGGACTTCATCACGTGAGCGATAGCCTTGACAACGCGCTGGTTCTCGCGGCTGAGACGCGAAACACCGATGGGATAGTAAACGGTAGCAAGGGGAGCCGAAGATGCTTCAACAGTCTCGACGGGACGGCTGAGGCAGTCTTTGATCTGAGCTTCGAGGTCGGCGATGCGGGCATCGGCGGCAGCGAGACGTGCACGGAGTGCGTCGCAGTTCTCGGACTCGGGGCAAACGGGAACGACGGGAGCGTTCCATTCGCGGTTCTTGAAGTTGTAGGTAACGCCGATAAATGCTTCGAGTGCGCCGTACTTCTTGTTCCAGCCTGTGCCGCCGTCATTCTGAAGGCCGTTGAAACCGGTGAAGCGGAGGTCGAGCGAAAGGGCAACCTGCTTGCTTACGTTGAACGAGTTGATAAGACCGGCACGGAGAGCAACGAGGTCGCCGTTTGCGTGCTTGTAGCCGTCAGACTCGCCGTTGGCTTTGTACTGCTTGGTGTAGGTGAGGTAGCCGCCTGCGCCGAGGTATACTGTAGCATTGTAGATACGGCCGGGACGATAACCGCACCACCAGTTGGTAAGGTTAATCATAAGGTCGCCGACAAGGCCGAATTCGTTGTAGCGGGTCTTGGCATACTGTCCGTCGACGAGGTGTTCGTTCTGAAGAGCACCGATGTACGATTCGTTGGCTGCGAGGCCCTTCAGACCCATATAGCTGAAACCGATACGACCGCCGAATACGGGCGAGAACCATTTGCCGCCATAAATCGAAGCTGCGGGCATGAAACGGTCAGAAAGAGAGCGCTTGCTGGCGAGCGACGACAGATATACGTCAACGCCACCTTCTGCGGTGATGAACCAGTTATCCTTCATGCGGTTGAGAAGGACACCCTGCGAGGGGTCGCTTACGTAGGTAAGCTCCTGAGCAGTCTCCTGTGCACTGATAGTCTGGGCACCCATGAAGAGGCCGCACAGAGCTGCGATAAGGGTAGCTTTTTTCATAGTTGAGCTGTTTATTGAATGAATTAATATTTTCCTTTCCCGTATATGTTCGACAAAAGTACTACTTTTTTTTCATTTGATAACTTAAAAGCGTGAAAAATCTCTAAATCGACCTACAGATTTAACATTTTCATGCCTGACAGGAATCAAGACAGCAGAGATTTCACGTTTTCGAATACTGCTTCGGGGGTAAATCCGAACTTTTCGTCGAGCACTTTATAGGGAGCGGAAGCACCGAAGCGGCGCATGCCGTAGGCATAGCCATTGAACCCGTCAATCATGCGGAGCGATTCGGGCAGACCGGCGCTGAGACCGAACTGGCGGACGCCTGCAGGAAGTACGGACTGACGGTATTCCTCAGGCTGACGGTTGAAGAGGCCGACAGACGGCATCGACACAACCGACGCCTTGATGCCGTCAGCCTTCAGGAGTGCGGCGACCTCGCAGAGCAGCGACACTTCCGAGCCATTGGCAACCATGACGATGTCAGGCGTTCCTTCGGCAGCGATGACAGTGTATCCGCCGCGCTCGGCGCCTCGGGCAGCCTCGATACGGCTCATGCCGGCAGGAGCGGGAAGGTCCTTGATGTCCTGACGCGAAAGTATGAGGGCTGTGGGAGTATGGCTGTTCTCCATGGCCATCTTGTAGGCTATGGACGTCTCGGCGGCGTCGGCCGGACGGAGTACGAGCATCGAGGGACGTCCGGAGAAATTGCTGATCTGCTCCATAAGACGCAGCTGTGCTTCCTGCTCGATGGGTTCGTGAGTGGGACCGTCCTCGCCCACGCGGAATGCGTCGTGCGTCCATATGTACTTGACGGGAAGTTCCATCAGAGCTGCCATACGCACGGCAGGCTTCATATAGTCGGAGAAGACGAAGAAGGTGCCGCAGGCTGCGTAGAGACCTCCGTGGAGCACGATACCGTTCATAATGGCAGCCATAGTGAGTTCGCTCACACCGGCCTGAAGGAATGCTCCGGAGAAATCGCCGTTGACAAAAGCGTGTGTGTTCTTGAGGAAGCCGTCGGTCTTGTCCGAGTTGGCAAGGTCGGCCGACGATACTATCATATTGCCGATTTTCGTGGCGAGCACTGCCAGGACATCTGCGGAAGCCTGACGGGTCGAGGTGTCGGCCTTGTGCACGATTGCCTCATAGTCAACCGAGGGAAGGACGCCTTCGAGATATCCCTTGAGTTCTATGGCCAGACCGGGATTCTCCTTGGCCCATGCCTCATACTCGGCACGACGGGCAGCAACGATGTGGCGGAGTTCCTCGCGGCGGTCGGCATAGAGCTTCTCCACTTCGGGGAATATCTGCCAGGGATTCTCGGGGTCGCCGCCGAGGTTTGCCACAGTCGAGGCGTAATCGGCGCCCGACTTGCTCAGAGGCTGGCCGTGAGTGGAGCATTTGCCTTCGAAGTTTCCGCCTTCGGCGTCAACGGCACCCTTGCCCATGACGGTGCGGCCTATGATGAGAGTAGGCTTCTGCTGCTCTGCTTCGGCGGCACAGATGGCGCGTGCTATTTCTTCGGGGTCATTGCCATTGATCTCAAGCACGTTCCAGTGCCATGCGCGGTACTTGGCGGCATAGTCCTCCGTGTTGACGGCATCGACCATGGTCGAGAGCTGAACGCCGTTGCAGTCATAGAACATGATGAGATTCGACAGACCGAGGTAGCCGGCGATGCGGCCTGCGCCCTGCGAGATTTCTTCCTGGATACCGCCGTCAGAGATGAACGCATAGGTCTTGTGCGACACCACCTTGCCGAACCGTGCTTCAAGGAAGCGCTCGGCTATGGCACAACCGACTGCCATGGTATGGCCCTGACCGAGAGGGCCGGATGTATTCTCGACGCCTCGTTCGGGGTCCAGTTCAGGATGTCCGGGAGTCACGGAGCCCCACTGACGGAACTGCTTGAGGTCGTCGAGCGTGTAGAATCCCGAGAGAGCAAGCACGGAGTAAAGCATAGGCGACATATGGCCCGGGTCAAGGAAGAAACGGTCGCGGGCGAACCATGTAGGATCATCGGGATCCGTCACCAGAAAACGCGAATAGAGGACATTGACATAATCGGCGCCGCCCATAGCACCGCCGGGATGTCCGGACTTGGCCTTTTCGACCATCGAGGCAGCCAGAATACGGATGTTGTCGGCAGCCCGATTGAATGTTTTTGTATCCATGAAGATTAATGGGATCGAATTGTTTGTTCTAAGGCCGAAATTACAACATTTCTGCGGAGTAGCCAAATTTTAACCCAAAAATATGGCTGAGATGTTGAAAAGTTGATAACTACGTACAACGAAACCCCATCAGACAAGCTGATGAGGTTTCAACTGATGTATCTCGGAATACGATTACTTGGCTGCCAGAGGCGAGGGCACGTTGTAGACGCGTGCTGCAAGTTCCTGGTCAAGCATGAAGAGGGCGAGGCCATTGTCTCCGACAAGTTTCAGACGGTCGATAAGGCCCTTTGCGGTTTCCTCTTCCTCAACCTGCTCGCTGACGAACCAGTCGAGCTTGCCGCGGGTGGCATAGTCCTTCTCCTCGATGGCGAGGGCATAGAGGTTGTTGATGAGTGCGGTCACCTTCTCTTCGTGAGCGAGAGTGTCGGTGAAAGCTGCAAGGGGCGATTCCCAGGCCGAAGGCACGCCTTCGATAGGCTTGAGTTCGACGCGGCCGCCACGCGAGATGAGGTAGTTGATGAAGATTTCGGCGTGAGCCTGTTCTTCCTTGAACTGGATGCGGAACCAGTTGGCTATGCCCGTGCGGCCTTCTGCCTCGAAGTGCATGCCCATGGCGAGATAGAGATATGCCGACCAGAACTCGGCATTGATCTGCGCATTGATTGCGTCTTGGATTTTAGGTGAGATCATTTTAAGGTTACTTTTAAGTTATTATTTCCTTACGGCTATGCCGAGAGGTCTGCGATAATCCGCACCCCGCTGAAGCAGGACACGATAATCGAAGTTTCGGTAGAGACCGGTAGTATCGGTGTTGAACGGCAGGAGCACTCGAGTGCCCGGAGGATATGCCTCGGCAGACTTGATGTCGGGGACGGCACGAAGGCGGTCATCGAGATAGAAGTTGAGAGAGTAGCAGCGCGAGTTTCCGGCAGATATAATCTGAGTCTCGGAGTCGGCCAGAAGTTCGGGGACGGCTTTGCTGTCGCTCTTGGGATTGAGTATCATCGGCATCCCGACAGCTACATAAGCGACCAGACAGGCCCACACGGCCACAAGGGTATGTCCGACGGGACTGTGACGGTTCACCATCCACGCGATGCCGGCGCCAAGCGGAAGCACGAGTATGAAGTAGCCCCATACGGGAATCGTCTCCACGGGGAGTTTAGGCTGCGGATAGAGCTGCAGGACGATGAGTGCGAATGGAGCCAGGACGGCCAGCACAGCCATGAACCATGCGAAGAAGCGCACAGGGCGCCGCGACGCGCACCTGTCGAGTATCGATGCTATGCCGTAGCATATGAACGGATAGGCCGGAAGGAGATATACCGACCGCTTGCTGTCAGGGATGCAGTAGAATCCGACCACGAGAACGGCGGCTGTCACGGCGAAGAGTCCGGCTGGCTTGAGAGGCGACGGCCGGAAGCGGCGCAGCGAGAAGCAGGAGGCAAGCAGCAGCACGGTCCACGGCAGCAGTCCGGCGGCAAGGGTCATGAAATTGTACCACACGGGATTGGTGTGGCTCTCGTACGACATCGTGCCCATGAGCCGGCCGATGTTCTCCTCCATCATCAGGTCGTAGAAATGCTCTCCGCCTTTCTGATAAGCGGCATAGAACCACAGTGCAGGCGCGATGAGAGACACCGCCGCAAGGCCGAGCATCTTGAAGAGCGTAGGGAAGAAGCGGTCGCGGCGCAGCAGACGGTAGACGCCGACTACGAAGCAGGGGAGCAGCGACCCTATCGGGCCTTTGGTCATCGTGGCGCAGGTCAGCAGCACTATCACAGCGAGATACAGCCAGCCCTTGAACCGCGGCGAATACTCACGTATATAGAACATCAGGTACATGGCTCCGACCATGCAGGCCGTGAGCACCATGTCGAGCCGGCAGGCGAGTGCCGCCCTGAACACCTCGAAACTGCACACGGTGACCAGCGAGAATATGACCGCGAAACGCGTGCCGCGCACCTTGCGCGCCCATGCGTAGCCGCCCATCACCATGGCCAGTGCGGCCAGCGCCGAGGGCAGACGGGAAATGTATTCGTTTACCACGCCACCATTGAACACGTAGGCGAACACGGCAATCAGCCAGCCCAGAAACGGCGGTTTGAACGGAATGTCCTCCCCGTAGTTGACGGGAAGAATCCACTCTCCGCTATGGATAATCGACACGGCCACAATAGCTTCGCGAGGTTCGCCCTTGGAGTAGAAGAGGGTCTCGCCCAACCACGGCAGCAGCAGAAGAGCCACAGCAAAAAATACAATATATCCCGCACGCGGCAGGTTCGGTTCTATACGGTTAATCATAGGGGCAAAATTACAATTCTTCGCCCGATTATCCAAAGTTTTGGATAGGAAAAGTCAAGATTTTTTATAATCCGGGAATATAGGTTTTAAATATATCAGCTCTTAAATTCTAATCACGCCTAAACATCTAATCGCCTACATGACAGATTATTTGCCTTGAACGCTCTTAAAATCGCTCTTAAAAACCGCTCTTAAGTCATCCTTAAAACCCGTCACTTTAAGAGCGACCATTCTGATATATTCCCTCTGACAGAGTTCGTTATGAGACCTTCCTTCTTGAATTTGGTGAGGAGATTTCCAACCTTTGTTTTCTTCTGTTTCTCAGAAAGCTGATCAGACAGAAGTTCAGACAGAAGCCTGTCAATCTCCGCCAGGCTCAGTTTCTTATGGTCCTCCAATGCTGATAACAGAAGAGCACGGCACCTGTCATTTAAGATTGTCTGTAAATGCGGCGAGGGTCTCCTTATCCTTTGAATACAGAGGAGCGATGGAATTGCATATATGCCTGCCGGTCCTGATCAAGAGGCAGAAGTTGAACAAATTGTCCATCTTTAACACCAAGCCGCTCCTTATTTTTTGGAGAAAGCCAATTTGACAGAACGATGCGGCGGTCTTCCGTAAAAGTCATCAGCCCTCTGTCGAAAAGCTTATCATACAGGGGAGACAGCATGAATCCATTCTTAGGATCAAGTTTTTCAGAATCGGTGGCGACTGCCCATGGCTTGATATGACTTGCTATGAGCAGACGCTCGTCGTTAATCATAGTGATAGGACAGAATGGGCATTCAGAAAGAAGTTTATCGCGATAAATACCCTGTCCCTGACGCGCCTGGCGTATTTCATGCTGCCTTGAAGACTCTTTCGGTGTCGGAACATGTTCAGGAACTTTCTCTCCTTTCTTTCCGTAAGTGAATACAAGAGCATCTCTTTTATCAGATATAGCCTCAAAATCAGCGAACAGCTTCCAATAATACAGCGTAGCACCCGAGCTGTCAGTAAGCTGCATCACAGAAATGTATGTAACAAGCGGAAGCGAAATTTCACGGATGAGCTGGTAGCCCGGATCTTTGGAGTTAACATAGCCGCGAGGACCTTCAATTTGGTCCTGGACGGTGACGTTGAATTCTATTACCTCCGGCAACTTTTCGATTTTGGCGACCCTGACGCGCCAAAGTTGCGGCATTTCAGATGCGCCGCGATAATTCTGCGAAGGATGTAAATATTCAGCATGCAGCGCGTTCATATATGACAGGAGGTCCTGCTTCAGCAAAAAGCACTTTGCTACAAATCCCTCGCTCCCAAAGAAAGGATACATGACTGCTTTAGAAGCTATATAAAGTTTAGCTTCCCCATTGCCGCCGCCAATTTTAGACGCCTGCATCACAAAGCAGTCAGGAACTGTGACTGGAGAATTAAGAGTATCTACAAAATTGAAATTCTTACCGTTGATTTTCATGGCTTCATACTCCGTATTTTGTGATGTCGAGTTGCTTAAGGAGCGCGATGAGAACATCTACGACAATACTGTTGCCAGCCTGCTGGTACATTGAAGTATCTGAAACGACAATTTTGAATGAGTCCTTAAAGCCCATAAGGCGCAGACACTCCCGCGGCGTGAGTTTCCTTATCCGCCCTTTATGCGTGACATAATTGTCCACTCCGGCCCTGTGCATTTTATGCATTGACTGCAGCAGCGGCCGTGCAACGTCGAGATCTGTTTCTGTCGAAGTTCTGAAGTTCTTAGTGCCTGGAGTGAGGACGTAATTCTTCACTTTCTCAGAAAGATAATATTTCTCTTCGACGTCTCTGACATCAAAGATAAACTCATTCCATCCTTCCTCGTAGGGCTCATCTGTCATAGCAGGATGATATACAAAATCGCCGTGCCAGTTGAACTGTTGATTCCTTTTCTGGCAGAGGGCCACATCGCCATTAATCTGAGTATAGCACTTAGTGCGATTTTTAGTTGAGGTAACGAACTTCACTCCCTTCTCTTTCAGAAAATACCGCGACTGTATATAATCCTCCAAAAAATCGTACATCCGGTACTCCAAAGGTATAGCATCGGGAAACTCAAATTCAGTCGGCTCCCGGAATCCTATGCAAAAAATTCTTTCACGATGTTGCGGGATACCATAATCTTTACTGTTAAGAACCTTAAAATAAATCTGATAACCGCAATAATCTTCGAAAGTATGCCGTATCACTTCCCAGGTATTACCTTTATCATGATTGATCAGGCCCTTGACATTCTCAAAGATGAATACTTTAGGTTCACATTCCTTGACTATCCGGGCGAATTCACGGAACAGCGTTCCCCTCGTATCCTCGAAACCCTTTCTTTTTCCGACCATAGAGAATGCCTGACACGGAGCGCCACCTACAAAAATGTCAACTTTGCCCTTAAATGGAGTTGCATCAAATGTATGGATATCAGTGTGCCACCTGCTCTCGTCAATATCATAGTTGGCAAAATAAGATTTCTTACATTTTTCATCAATATCGCCGGCAAAAACGATCTCTGTATTGAGGCCTAACCGCTGAAAAGCGTGCTCGATAGCCCCGATACCGCTAAACGAAGTAGCGAGCCTTATCTTTCTTTCCTGATGCGAGAACTGGCGATCAGTCCAAATAGTCGCATCTCCATAAAAAAGATTAGCCTCAGAAGCGATGCCCGCTCCCTCTGATATGTTGTTTTGATCAGTCATCAAATCTTGAAGTTCATCTAATAAGATATATTGCGGTCACCGCACTCTTATGTGCAAAGATACAAATTAATTTCCAGATTTTGTATCTCAATTGTAAATATAATTTCAGAAGTATTTCACACTGTCCGTTCCTGAAAATGG
>DESI01000053.1 GCA_002361235.1 Porphyromonadaceae bacterium UBA3318
GTAATACCGGATGCGCCGACTGTTCAGCCATCCGATCCATTCCTTTCCTATGAATTTATTGATACAAGTTGTGTCATGCGGAATTTGGGCATATCGTTTGTTATAATTCTTAAAGAATTAATTATTGAACAAACGCAAATGATTATGGAAAGGAATAAGATGGTCAGGAACGGACTGGTAAGCATACTGGCAGCCTGCATGATAACGGGAGCAACCGGCTGCAGTTCGATAAAGAACACTTGGGACAGCATGAGTCAGAGCGGTCAGGGAGCCACTGCCGGAGGCGCCATAGGTGCGGCAGTAGGTACGGGCGTGGGAGCTATTATCGGTGGAGGCCGCGGCACTTGGATCGGCGCATTGGTCGGATCGGCAATCGGAGCAGGTACCGGCGCGTTAGTAGGCAACAGCATGGACCGTCAGCAGAAGGCCTTGCAGCAGCAGCTTGACCAGCTGAACGCACGCGCCGACAATGCCGATGCCCGTGAGGATTCGCTGCAGAAACAGATCGAGCAGCTTAAAGTGGAACGCGTGAAGGACAGCAACAATCTGGACGCCCTGAAATTAGTGATGGGCAATTCAGTGCTTTTCGCCACAGGAAAGTCGACGCTGTCGCCCGAAGCGCAGGCCGTACTCAGCAAGGTGGCCTATAATCTTGATCAGTTCCCGGATACTGATGTTACAGTGGTAGGCTACACCGACAATACAGGTTCTGAGGCCGTGAACGACCGCCTGTCGAATGAACGTGCCCAGACCGTGGTTAATTATCTGGAAGACCACGGCGTTGCGGCTGCAAGACTTAAAGCCGTAGGCCGCGGTTGGAACGATCCGATAGCGTCGAATGCCACTGCCGCAGGTCGGGCACAGAACCGCCGTGTGGAAATATACATCACCGCATCCAAGCAGATGATAGAGCAGGACACCCGGAAATAGGGATAGTGGTATGGACACTCCGCGTCTCGCATCAAGCCGGATAGAATTTATATCATACTCTATCTGATTCCAATTAGTTTGTGTGTCTGGAGTGATAGACGCCACTTGGGGTGAGCCTTGATGTAGTCGATGGTTTCCGCGAGGATCCGTCTGTTCTCATCCGCATCACCGACATCACAGGGCTGAAGGCAGTATTCTTCAGCCCTTATGTCGTCATACAGGCTCATATCCTGGCCTTTGCCATTGTACACTACCTTAAGTTCATCGATATGCTGCAGCTTTAACCCGGCATTAGGACAGAACCCGAACTTGGGCGAGCATACCACCCAGTCAATGCCATCGCACAGAGGCATGGTGCCGTTGGTCTCTATAGCCACGAAACAGTTGTGCATGTGCAAGAGGTTCACCAGTTCTTCAGTAAGCTGCAGACATGGTTCGCCACCGGTGATAACGACAAGCCGACAGGGCGAATACTTCATTACTTCCTGAAGTATTTCCCAGTCGGTATATTCTTTATACGTTTCGTGTCGGGTGTCACAGAAGGGGCATTTAAGGTTGCAGCCCGACAGCCGGACGAAAACCGCTGGAGTGCCGGAATATGATCCCTCGCCCTGCAGGGAATAAAATATCTCGTTAACCCTCATGGCAGATACGGACTGATCTGAGCGACGCAATTGTCATCGACATACGTGGCGGTGTTGCCTTCCGATTCCTGAACCGACACTTTATAGCACTGCGGCACCTGTTCGCAGATCCATCTGGCTATGTTTTCAGCTGTGGGATTGAAGGGGAGGAGTTCGTTGAAGTTGCCGTGATCGAGATAACCGTGGATTCGTTCCTTAATCCGGGTGAAATCGCACACCATACCGTCAGCGTTCAGTTCTTTCGCGTAACAAAACACCGTTACAATCCAGTTGTGTCCATGCAGATTGCTGCATTTACTCTCGTAGCTCAGCTCCAGCCGGTGGCATCCGGCTATCTCCATGCGTTTGGATACAAAATACATATTTCGTGTCTTTCTTCGTTCTGAATAATTGCAACTACAAAATTAATGCATTATTTGAAAGTAGCCAAATATAGAGTGCCTTCGCTAAAGCTCCGATCAGAAACAAAACAGAGCGGGGCATGAAAACGGAGAGACTAAGCGAAGGAGTCTAAACAAGATAGCTGCGGAGGGTACGGGCATCGGCGAGAGTTAGCGAATAGACGGTAGTGACGCCTGAGTTGGTGGCTATCTGCAACGAGACACGCCCGGTATAACGGGTAAAGGGGGTGCGGCGAATCCGTATGGATTCAATGTCGGGGTATCTGACATATTCACGGATACTGGCAATGTTGCCTCGGTTTATGAGTACGTATGTGTCTGTCAGTTCTATGCTGCTGTGACGCCAGGCCATGACGGCACGGACGGCCATAAGAACGACATACAGCGTGCATGCCGCTATGGCCGGCATGACTATATCGGCGGCGAACATCAGGACAGGCAACACTACAACGGCTATGAGAAGATGGGGTATGAACCGGCGCACAAACACTCCCTTGCCTGAACGGGCCGTAATCAGAACCGATTCTTTGACAGAATCCTTGTCCCGGAACGGCTGTTTGTTTCCGGCATCGTCTCCGGTCCACCAGTCAAATATCCGATTGCCGAGGTCGGAGCCGTAGATGGTGATGTCGCCTCGCTTTTTCTCGTCCGTCACATTCTCGGCCTGGCGTATGGATATTGTCTCGCATTGTGCCAACCGCTCCAATGGGTTCTGCTTGATGCTCAGTACGGTGGCTTTGTCGCGGGCTATGCGGCTGGTGTAGCGTGAGAACAGTCCCGACTCGAATGTGAGCTTGCTGTCGGCTATGTTGATTGTCATGCCGTAGTATCGAATAACGGTCCGGCCTGTCCACAACAGCATCACAAATAAATAAATGGCGGCTCCGCAGAGCAGTATCTGACCGAAAGACAGCGATATATCGCCGGCATGAGCGTCGATATAATCGATAAACCGCCCGGTGGCATCTCTATCTATTTCGCTGAATTTATCAAATATTACGGCTACTATGGCTCCGAGTATCGCGAAGCCTTGCAGATGGTTCTGACATAAAGCGCCTTTGATTATATTGAGGTTGCTGACGTGCAGCTTGTCCTGCCGGAACGGTGGCGGAGGTGCGACAGCGGTGTCAAGGCCGCCGGCATCAGGGAAATCCTCGCCGATGCGAACCTGACGCAGCAACGCCTGCCATTCGGATTCATTGAGAATCAGTTCCACTTCCTGTTTGTCGCTGGCAAGCGTGTCGAACGATACACCCCGCATATCTACCATACGGTAAAAGATGCCGCTCTTGGTACGGAGGTTGTGTATGCGCTCCAGCGGTACGCTTGTGGTGTTCTTGAACGCAAGACCATGAGTGTATATCAGGCTGTCTCCTTCGATATGATATTTCCGGAAGTAATATTTCAGGAATGCTATTCCGGCTGAAAGAGCGACAGCTCCGCCAACGCAGGCAAGAGCCATGATGATCCGTTGCGAGTGCACGAGATCATCGTCAAACAGCATCATGCCGATTATGAATATGAATGTGGTGATGAGTTGTTGGAACGTCTGCATCCATATCACGATGAATGCCGCAGGGCTCATGCGCCGTGGCGTAGAAAAGTCATTCATCGCAGCCGTCTTTATTGATTAGTATCGACTTCAGCCGTTCGGCTTCGTCATGAGTCAGGCCTGGAATGGAGATTACATTTCCGGCCGACTGCGATCCGTTAATGATGTCGAGATGATAGAGTCGGAACATACGGCTCAGGGGATTGGTGCGCACGGACACCTGTTGAATCTTGCTGAACGGCACAGTCTTTACGGAGGTAAAGAAAAGTCCGGATCGGTATGAGACATCACGGTTGCGTAGTGCATAACCCTTTACACAGTATATCCTGTGGATCAATGCTATGTTGACGGACATCGCGATAACCAGAGCGCTTTCCACGCCGAGAAGCAGCCACCAGCCGTAGGATTCGACCATCAGCGGAATGGTGAACGCAATGCCCATAATAAGTACATAAGTCAGCGCTATACGGGCTGTCAGCACCTTGATGTATGTAGGTTCGACGGCCTGAAATTCAAGGTCCTCGACAGGCTGGACAGTGTCGGGCCAAATCTGTCTGTATATCATATCTTTTAGGTTAGTTCGATAGCGTTTTTTCGGCCGGCACCGGTTATTCGGTGTGTATTGAGGCGTAATTTTGTCGCATGCTCTCAGTTACCCGATGTGCATACAGAATACAAAGTTAATAAATCCGATTCAAATTTCCTTGTCTATCGTAAAAATTTACAAATCTTTACAAATAATGGTTTATTTCAGGACTGAATTGTTTTCGGGCCAGGGCCTGAAGATCATCCGTAGTGTCGCATTCATCAACGATTTCGACTCCGAGCATAGTCTCGATTACGTCTTCCATAGTCACAATGCCTCGCATGCAGCCGTATTCGTCGGTTACAACAGAGATATGTTCTTTTTCCTGCAACATCTTGCGCCATATATCAGATACCTTGGTGTCCTCACTGAAGAATAACACGGGTCTGACGATTTCTCGCAACGGCATTGTAAACTTGTCATGCGTTAGCATTTCAAGCACGTTGGCCCTAAGGACATAACCGGTTATAAATTCACGGCCGGTATCAAAAACCGGAATACGTGAGAATGCAGACAGGGCCTTGTTATCGTAAAACTCTTTCATGGTCGTAATTGCGGGAACAGACGCAACTACAACATAGGGAGTCATGATATCCTCTGCCTTTACATTCGAGAGTTTGAGGAAATTCTGTATCACTTTGTTTTCGGCCACCTCAATCACGCCCTCGTCGGTACCGACATTGACCATGGCGGCGACCTCCTCGCGGCTGACAGTAATGGGCTGTATTCGGGGAGACACACAACGGGTCAGCAGTTCAGAGAGCCGCACCAACGGATATGTAATGAAAATCATAGCCCGTATAATCCGGGCCGAAGGTATGGCGAGGCTGCGCCAATATGATGCGCCTATAGTCTTGGGAATGATTTCCGACAGCACCAGAATCAGCAGGGTGAGTATAGCGGAGATAATACCGAAGTAAGCCTCGCCGAACACCTTGACGGATTCCGAACCGACTCCGGCGGCGCCTATGGTATGGGCTACAGTGTTGAGGGTAAGAATCGCCGCGACGGGACGGTCGACATTCGTCTTATATTTCATCAGCAACGAGGCACCTTTGACGCCCTGACTTTCTTTCATTGAGATGAACGATACGGGAGTGGAAAGCAACACGGCTTCGAGCACAGAGCAAAGAAAGGAGACAGAAAGGGCTCCAATCAGATATAATAATATGAGTGTCATGAATATATGGATAAGTTAATACTACCGCAGATTGATTATCTTCGGTTATATAGTTTTATAGAGGGAGAGAGTCGCCTTATACTTATCTATTCACGAAAAACACAGTTTAAGATTCTGACAGGCAGGTGGCGAGCATGGCGCTGCATGTCCTGTAGCTTGGGCGATACAAACGCACGACAACGATTTGAAACAGGCTGGGATAGCGGTTCAGCAGGTTCTTCGACAATAAACGACCGGGACAGACTGACAACTATGACATAACATTCCGCCTCTGTTTCTGATTCATATTCAGGAATCTCGTTGCAATCGCCCTGAACAGGAACAAGAAACAAAGCCGCAATAAAGCATGATATCATTGCAATGACTCGTGTCATATTGTCTTAGTTCTAACTATATAACACCGTTAGAGAAATTTTGTTTTCGGTTACCGTGCAATGCAGTTCGGACGGGCTTGCGATGATGTAGGTATCAGCAAAGCATTGGTACGCATATTTTTAAGGAACGTTGTCTAAAGGACTGCTAAAGATAATAAACGCTTCTCATTGCCGTTTCTATAAGCGATTATACAAACACTATATGCTGAAAACAATACTTAAACTGATTGTTTCATTAATCATTGGAATTATCGCCGGACTTATCATAGCTACGATCATAATCGTGTGCTTTACAGACACGACATTTTCTGAATTTGTAGACAAACTCACATCTGCAAGACTTGCGGATGGTCTAATTGCCGGAGTTGCAGGCATAATGTCATTTGTCGTCTCCGTTGCATTGCTTGTAATAGTGCACGAAGCCGGACATCTGGTATGCGGACTCCTTTCAGGTTATAGATTCGTTTCGTTCCGCATTTTCAACTTTACATTCATCCGGATTGACGGTAAGGTGCGGATCAAAAGATTCTCGATAGCCGGAACGGGCGGCCAATGCCTGTTGACACCCCCTGATCTGCCATTGGACAAGATACCAACCGGATGGTACAATTTCGGTGGAATTCTGTTCAATCTTATTGCATTGTTGGCTGTCTTCCCGATTTTCTTCATAAAAGGGCATCCGTTCCTGGCCGAGTTCGCCGTTATATTCTGTCTGACTGACTGTTTTCTGATTCTGCTTAATGGAATACCGATGAAAATATCAGGGGCAGGAAACGACGGTTATAATATGTTGTTGCTGAATAGAGATCAGATGTCAAAACTGGGTCTTATGATCTCATTAAGATCCAACGCGCTTATTCAGGAAGGAGTTCGTCCGAAAGACATGCCGGATGAATGGTTTGCTGTTCCTGAAAAAATCAATTACAGGAATCAGCTTGAAGTTTCCCTGCCGTTGATGGCGGCGTCCCGTCTTATCGATGAATTCAAATACCGGGAGGCTCTGGACAAATTTGAAAGTCTATATACCCATAAAGATGAAATAGTATCGCTGTACGTCAAAGAGATAGAGTGTGAACTGGTATTTCTGCGATTGGTATGCGGAGACAAGGCGGGAGCGGAAGAACTGCTTGACGATAACTTGAAAAAGTATATCAAAGCTTATAACAATGTAATGTCGTCTAAGGAACGCATACTATGTGCCATAGCATTGCTGCTGGACGATAACCGTGATGAAGCCATGGCTATTTACGAAGATGTAAAACGCCGTGAGCTGAACTATCTTCTGCAAGGTGAAGTAAAAAGCGACCTTGCAATCATGCAAGCGTTGCTGATGTCGTAATCGACGAAAACGCACCTGTCGAGTACTACAACCTGCAGGGTGTACGTATCGCCAGTCCTGCGCAGGGCGAGCTCGTAATCATCCCTCAGGGTTCCAAAGCAACGAAGTCAATCATCCGCTGACAATAATTCCAGACTACATAAAAAGGCCGACGCAATTGAAAGGGCGTCGGCCTTTTTATGCTATTGTTTACCCGACCTCAGTATTATGACATGCAAGTCTGACTGTTCCGCATATAATCATATACGAGTCAGGCTGTAGCCGATATATAACAGCAGGAATCCGACAACCACACTTAGGGCAACATATCCGATAACAATAGGCAGATTGGAGGACTGGAACAAAAGATAGTTCTCGTTGATAAATGTGGAGAAAGTAGTGAATCCGCCGCAGAATCCGACAGTGAGAAGCAGTCTTAACTGTTGCGACAAAAGGCTATCTGAAGCGTATCTGTCGAAAAGCCCATAAAAAAGACCGATTAAAAGACAGCCTGTAACATTGACGACAAACGTTCCCCACGGAAACAATGATGTGGCGGAAACTTGCGACTGCACTGCCTGGCCGACCAGATAGCGGCACACGCCTCCCAGACCGCTGCCTACAAATATCGCAATCAAATTCTGTATCATCGAAATTTATTTGGAAATAAGAGAGGATGCTATGATAAGTGCAAACCTCCCGGAACTATCATAGTATCGAAATTTGCGGTAATCATGAAAAATCCGGCTACCCGGATGATGTTCTCCAAAACAGCAATACGCTGAAATCATATTATTATGAATTCCAGCGTATTACTTGCGGAGCGACCGAGATTCGA